>UQQL01000046.1 GCA_900543275.1 uncultured Collinsella sp.
CGGGCGCCCGGTCGGCGGCCCGTTCTGGGCGCGCCTCAATCGTAGCCCGAGACGGTCCCGGGCTGACAATTTCGACTGTAATGGACGTTCTTGAATGACTAGTCGTTTAAGAACGTCCCCAATGACTATCTTGATAAGCGCGGAAACATCGCCAGTTGAGCATAAGTCAGCGAAAACGCCCCCAAGCGAGCAAGGTGACGTGAAAGAGGAGGGAAGCGTACTTCGGTACGCGACCGACGATTGAACGTCAGATTGCCGCTTAGAGGCGTTTGCAGCGTCGACCGGTCCGCCGTTCGTTAGAACGGCGGAACCAAGGGCGCAGCGTCGACCCGTTACGCGGTTTGGTAAAACCGCGTAACTTACATCACCATGACGTAACGGCTACCCACGTAGTACTGCTTACCCATCAGGACCGGCTCGCCATTGGGGCCGATAAAGCCGGCACGCAGATTGAGCAGTGGATCGTGCGGAGCAATGCCCAACTCGGCCGCTTGCTCGACGTTAGCGCGAACGGCCTCGACCGTACGGTAGCCAACCGAGACAATCGGCGTTCCGCCAACACGCTCGACCTCGGCAAAAATCGACTTGTCCTCAAGATCGGCCGTCAACAGCTCACGGTATGTATCAAACGGCACAAAGATGTTTTCCTCAAAGATGGGCTCGCCGTCGGCCGTACGCACGCGCTTAATGTGCAGTAGCAGCGCGTCCTTCTGCAGGCCAAAGAACTCCATCTCGTTTTGACGTGCCGGCACAATCTGGCGATCGACCACGTGTGCACCCGCCTTCATGTCATTGTCGGCACACAGCGCGGTAAACGTCTGCAGCGTCGAGGCGTGGAACTGGCGGTTGATGTGCGGCGTGGAGACAAAGGTGCCGCGGCCCTGCTGCTTAACCAGATAGCCGTCGGAACACAGTTCCTCGACGGCACGGCGCACCGTAATACGGCTCACCTCGTACTGTTCGGCAAGCTCAAGCTCGGACGGAATGCGCTCCTTGGGTGCATAAACCCCTTTCTCGATTGCATCCTTGATCTCGTCATAAATCTGCTGGTAAAGCGGTGCATTTTTGGGCGCAGGCATATCTGATCACTCTTATCAAAATATCTAGTTTTCTAATACGTATATAACGTCTAGCTTTATATTACCTCATATTGATAAAACGATACACCACATACAGCAAATCCTTACTTGCCGTCGTCCTGCTGCAGGCTATCCTGCTCGCTGAGGCGCGCCTGCCTGCTGGCCATGCGCGCGGGCTTGTCGGGATCGGGTACGGCCGTGGGCATGGGCTCGTCGACATGGCCTCCCCACCAGCCGCCCACAAAGTTGAGCGTGTGGAACACATTGATCACGGCGCCGGGATCAATGTCGCACACCAGCTTGATAATGTCCTGACTCTCGTAGGTCGAGACAACGGCGTGCAGCAGGTACATCTTTTCGCGGCTGTATCCGCCGATGACCTCGGCGCAGCTAATGCCGTGCTGAAAATGGTCAACATAGGCTGTCATGACCTCGTCTGCCTTGCGTGTCGTGATCTGCAGCGTCACACGGTCGTAGCGTCGGTAGAAACTGTCGATGGTCTTGGTCGAAATAAACTGGAACACGATGGAATACGCCGCATTGTCCCAGCCAAACATAAAGCCAAAGATCGCCAGGATAGCGCAGTTAAAGCCAAAGATGACGCCCCAGATGGTCTTGCCTGTATGGTTGGAAACCCACAGCGCGATAAAGTCGGTGCCGCCGGTGGATGCGCCGGACTTAAGCGCGATGGCGGCGCCCAGGCCCGAGACCACGCCGCCAAAGATGATGAGCATGATCTTGTCGCCCAAAAACGGGGCGAAGTGAAAGATGTTGAGGAACAGCGACGAGAGCATGACCTGCATCATCGAGAAGATGACGAAGCGCTTGCTGATGCCGCTCCAGCAAAGGAGCGCCACAGGGATGTTGAGCGCGAGCATGCCGAGCGAGATGTCGATATGAACGCCGCCGAGCGAGGTGACGCGATCGAGCAGGACCGCGACGCCGGTGAGGCCGCTCGGAAGCAGGTCGGCGGGGCGAATGAACGCCTGAATCAGAAATGTCTGGAGAACGGCGGAGATGGTGACCGCCACGGCAGTAATGGCGCGGCGGACGATGGTGAGACGGCCGAGCACGAGCACACGGTCCGTGAGCTGATCGATGGCGTTCGCCACGTAGGCTCCTTTCGAAGGCAGATGTAATTGTGGGGCATGCCGGCGATTGTAGCATGGAGCGCGAGAGGGCGCTTCAATTCACCCTCTCTCGACAACCAAAACGAGCCAGCAGCTCCCCAACCAAAGAGCCAAATTCTAAGTGAGTAGACTTTTCGCGATCTACCAAGCACACTCAAAACAGCCACCTCTCCGACCTGCGGTTTTACTAAGGCAGATACGCTTTGTGCTCGGCATGTGCCAAAAAGTCTACTCACTTAGTCCGAGTCGAAGCCAAGCGGATCAAAATTGATGCCAAATTAAGCCAATCCGCAGCAGATGACGCGTGAACCCGTGCTTTTCACGGTGAATCAACGCTACAAAGCGGTCAGAATGTCGGCGAGGTTGTCGATGACGGCGTCGGCTCCCGTTTGGTCCAGGTTAACGCCCTCGTGCGGACGCAGCGCCAGGACGCGGGCGCCGGAGCGCTTGCCGGCCTCGATGCCCAAAGGCGAATCCTCGATAACCAGGCACTCGGCAGGCTCCACCCCCAGCGCCTCCATGGCACGCAGGTAGATCTCGGGGTCGGGCTTAAACGCACTGCACTCGTGACCGCTGATGGTGTAGTCCAGCACGTCGGCGATACCGGCGATATCCACCAGCTCGTCAATCAGCTCACGATAGGACGAGCTCGCGATGGCACACTTCACGCCGCGCTTGTGCAGCTCACGCATCACCGGCTCCGTCTGCTCGTTGAGCAGCTCGGCATACGGAACGGGATGAGCGGGGCAATATCTTTTTTTATATTCCGTGAGCAATTCCTCACGTAACGTTGGATTGCCAGGAACCAGAGCTTCCCAGATTGCCGGTTCATTAGACCCCGAAAGATCTGGAATTCTATCGTACGTAATGCCATGCTCTTCCATATACGCCACGCGACGACGGTTGTAGAACCACTCGGTATCGGCTAGCACACCGTCCATGTCAAACAGCACTGCCTTGATCATACGCATCTCCTCCCACCTGCCAAGATATTTTGGTAGGTTTTATCTGGGGTTTTATGGCGCGACAGACACGCCCTCCCCAAAGCGAAAAGGGGACGGGGCGCAAACCCCATCCCCTCTCAATCAACCCGTAAGGTTTACTTACTTGTGATTAGTAGGAAAGCTTCCACATGTAGCGACGCATGGTCAGCGGGTGCTGACGGGCCTCGGCGATCTGGTTGCCGTACTCGCGCATAACGGCGAGGTGCAGCAGCGGGTTGAAGTAGGTGACGACGCTCGCGGGCACGGCGTCGGCCAGGCCGTAGTCCTTGGAGTCGATCAGAGCGACCTTGGCGCCCATGCGCTCAAGGAAGGTGAGGGCGCGGGCGTCCATCGGACGGGTAGCGCCATCGGACATGAAGAAGACGTAGGGCTTACCCTCGGTGGAAACCTCGAACGGGCCGTGGAAGTACTCGCCGGTGTTGTAGGCGGCGGCGTCGATCCACTGCATCTCGGTGAACAGGAAGGCGGCGTGAGAGTAAGCCATCTTCTCGGAGGCACCGGAGGCCATGAAGTAGATCATCTTGTCGTCCTTGAAGTCCTCGGCGAACTTCTTGGCGAGCTTCTTGCAGTGCTGAGCGGCGTTCTCGCAGAGATCGAAGACGTTGGTGAGGCCGGTGATCATGTCCTCGTAGTGGTCATAGCCCTCGGTCTGCTGAAGGATCTCGAGAGCAAGAGCGATGGCGTAGCCAGGCTTCTCGCACTTGGCAGCGTAGTTGGCGTGGAAGCCGTGAACGATGACGTGGTCGGCGTCAACGGTCAGAGCGGAGCCAGCCTTGTTGGTGAGGGAGACGACCGGGCAGTTGTGCTTCTTGGCGGTCTTGTTGGCCTCGACGGTCTCGGGCGTGGAGCCACCGAGGGAGCAGGTGATCACGAAAGTGTGCTCGTTGACCCAGGAAGGCGTGTCGTAGTTGAACTCGTTAGCGGTGAAGATCTGAACGTTCAGCTTGTCCGTGTTGTTGGCCAGGAAGTACTTGGCGGGGTAAAGGTCGGACATGGAGGCACCGCAGCCGACGAAGGCGACGCTGTGGATCTCGTGGTTGGACAGGACGTCAGCGACGATCTGCTTAGGGAGGTTAAGGTCGATCTCGTACATCTGACACATTCCTTTCGATTTTTGCGGCGCCACTTTGCCGGACGCACGCAGGGTTACCGTGATTTGGACCGAGTCGCCGGCCCGTTGAGGGTGTGACAAAGGAACTGTCCCTTTGACACATTTAGGGATGGAAGCCTGCCTGGGGTATGGGATGCCAGGCAGGCCCCCGGGGGAAAGCGATTAGGCGCTTGGTCGCGACTAGGCCAGGATGCCGGCCGCGGAGAGGGCGATGCCGCCCACGATGGCGATCACGAGAAGCCAACCGGTGTTGACGTTCTTCTTGATGAGCCAGTACATAAGGCCGGTGAGGCCGAGGGAGATCATCTGGGGCATCATGCCGTCCAGGATGTCCTGGATAACGACGGTGCCCTCAGCGAACTGCAGCGGGGTGGTGGCGCCGATCAGCGTAGCGATCATGCCGCCCACGGACATAAGACCCACGATGCCGCAGACATACATGAGCTTCTCCATGAGGTCGCCGCCCTGAAGCTTGCTCAGGTACTCGTGGCCGCCCTGATAGCCCATCTTGGCTGCGAACCAAGTGATCAGCACGGAGGGGACGATGGAGATGAGCATGGCCAGGATCGGGCCCATGATGGAGCCCTGCTGAGCCAGCTGGACGCCCAGACCAAAGGCGATGACGCGGATGGTGCCCTGGAAGAAGGAGTCACCAATACCGGAAAGCGGACCCATGAGGGAGGTCTTGACCGCGTTGATCGAATCGGGATCGAAGTTCTCGGGATCCTTGGCGTACTCCTCCTCCATGGAGGCGGCGAGGCCTAGGACAAAAGCGCTCGTCTGCGGGGTGCAGTTGTAGAACGCCATGTGACGGTGGTAAGCCTCTTTCTTAGCAGCGAGCTGCTTGGGATCGGACTCATCCGGATAGAGGCGATCGAGCGTGGGAACCATGCCGTAGAGGAAGCCCATGTTCATCTGACGCTCGTAGTTCCAAGAGGCCTGGATGGCCCAGGAGCGCCAGAAGAACTGGCTGACCTTCTTGTTCAGGGACACGTCCTTGGTTGCGGTTGCCATAGTGTGTTCCTCCTTAGTCTTCGTCGTCTTCGAGCGGATCGTAGTCGGAATCGACACCGGCGGCTGCATGGGAACCGTTGAACTTGAAGCCCATGAAGACGACAGCCAGGCACACACCGATCAGAGCGACCGCGATGACGGACAGGTTGAGGTAAGCGGCGAGCAGGAAACCGATGAACAGGAACGGAGTCATACCCTTCTTAATCATCATGGTGAGCAGCAGGGCCAAGCCGTAGGCGGTCATGATCTTGGTCGAAACGTTAAGACCAGTGGACAGCCACTCGGGAACCATGTTGACGATGGCCTGAACCAGGTCGGTGCCAACAAAGACGGCGAGGAAGATCGGCAGGAAGTACATGACGGCGTACAGACCGGAGCCGGCGCAGATGTGCATACGGTAGGCGGTCTTGAACTTTCCGTTATCGATCGCGCTATCTGCCACATGGGTGAGGGCGGCGATGATGGAGCGGAACACGATGCCGAGGAGCTGACCCAGGACGGCGACCGGGATGGCGATCGTCATGGCGGTCTCGGCGGAAGCATCGGTCAGGCACGCAAAGGCAGCGGCCACGATGCCGCCCAGGACCATATCGGGCGGAACGGCGGCGCCGACCTGCACCAGGCCCATGGACACGAGCTCGACGGCGGCACCGACGGCAAGGCCGGTGGGCACATCGCCCAGCAGCAGACCGACGAGCGTAGCGCCAACGAGGGGCTGCTCGAAGTTAAGACGACCGAGCAGGCGGGAGTCCCACATGCAGAACACGCCGACGAGGCCGACGAGCACCGCACTGATGAACGTATTCATACCCTTCTCCTTTCAGTCAGGCAAAAGCCTGGTTGATTACAGCTTGGCGTCGATGTCGACGCTCTGATACGTAGGGGTCTGCTGGACATAGAGCTTGATGCCCATGTCGAGCAGCTGGTTGACGTCGGCCTTCTGGGTGGCGTCGAGGAAGACGGAGCTGTCCTTGCCGCCGACCTGATCGGCACCGTCGTGGTTGGCGGTGGCGCCCAGGTTGATGGCGTCGAGCTTGTAGCCCTGGCAGAACTGCAGCATCTCGGCCGTGTTGCCAAAGACGAACATGACGCGCTCGCCGAGGGTGTTGAGCTTGTCCATCTTGGCGAGGGCACGCTCGACGGTGAAGACGTTCAGGCGCACGCCCTGGGGCTTGGCCAGCTTAAGAGCGCCCTTCTTGATGTCATCGTTGGCGGCAGCGTTGTCGACGACGATGATGCGCTCGGCCTGAACCTTGGTGGTCCAGGTAAAGACGACCTGGCCGTGCAGCAGACGGTAGTCAAGACGTGCGAGGACGATCTTGGCGGGACCGGAGCTGTGACGGGGCGCCTTGGCCTTCTTAGTGGGGGCCGCGGCAGCCTCGACCGGTGCGTTGGGGTTGGTCAGACCGGTGCGGGCCTCGTTGATGAGGGCCGCGAGCTCGGCGCCCTTGACGGGGACGGGGCTCATAGCGAGCGTGAGCGCCAGCGGGATGTTGAAACCGCTGATCACCGTGAACTTCGTGCCGTTCTTGGAAAGCTCGACCATGCTGTTGTTGACCGAGCTGCCGAGCATATCGGTCAGCACATAGACGGTGTCGTCCGCGTTGAACGTGGCGATCATGGCCTCAACCTTGTTGGTGATGGGCTCCTTGTCGTCACGAGCAAGCGACACGACGTGGACGTTCGACACGTCGCCGAGAACCATCTCGAGCGTGTCTTTGGCGCCTGCGGCCAGGCCGCCATGAGATGCGAGAATGATCTGATTCATCTTGCCTCCTCCTTTTCGTTATGGTCATTATAACGTCTTATACGTTGCTTATATTGATAATTAGTATATAAACCGTTCGCGGGTGAAAAACGACCGTTGGCGGGTTTAACGCAATCGAAACGATGGTCTTGGGTAGGTCGGCGCTGGCTAGGCGCCGCCCGATCAAACGCCGGGCGCTACCTGCTCAAACACACCGCCAATCCCCTATCGCACGAAGTACCAGGGGCTTTCCTGCACGGTGGGCTCCAGCGCAATGCCCGTGCGCTCGCGGAAGAGATCCATGTCCTGCGATTTCTCCGTCCACCACGCGTTGGGCTTAAAGGTCATGCTCTCAACGACATGGCCGACAAACACACTGTTGCGCAGCTTGGAAAAGTCGGTGTTCATAATCACGATGGACGCGAGCACCAAAACGATGCCCAGAACTTTGATCGCGCCGGCGGGCTCGGCGTAGACACCAATGCCCAGCAGTACGGTGACGACTGTCTCGAATGACATTACGACGGGAACTTTCGACGTCTCGAGCCCCATGGACAGACCCTGCATATATAAGATGTAAGCCACGGCTGTGGGGATGAGTCCAAAGCCAAGGAACAGCAGCAGCAGCTGTGGCGACATTGCCGCGGCGACATCCGGCCACGGAGCCGCGATAGCTGCCATAACCGCACCGCCAAAAACAAAGCCCCAAAACGTGACAGCCAGCGGGTGGACCGTCTTGGTTGCTATCCGGCTAAACACCGCGAGCGACGCACCACAAAGGCCTGCAATCACGCCCGACGTGACGCCCCAAACCGAAAAATGAAAACCGGAAAGGTCGCCATTGGTCACCGCAAGCACACAGCCAACGATGTTAAAGACAATGGCAACGAGCTTGTTGAGGGTCACGTCCTCGCGATAAAGGACGCGGCCGAGCGCGACGCCAAACACCGGCGACGTGTAGAGCAGCACCGATGCCGTGGACATGCCCACCTCGCGCATGCACTCGTAATAGCAGGTGTTGGCGGCAGCCAAACCGACGATACCGACAAGCGCGCAGGAAACAAGCTCTTTAGGGCTTGCCTTGAACAGGGTCAGCGGACCCTGAACCACGGTAGACCCCTCACCCGGACGGCAGCCCATAAACATCAGGACCGGCGCCAAGATAAGCGCTCCGACCAACAAGCGAAAGGCAGCCATGCTCTGGGACGAAACGCCCATGGCCGAGATGCCGTTTACAAAGATTCCGATGCTGCCCCACATAAGCGCGGCGATCAGCACCAGCACATAGCCCAGATTGCTCCTCTTCAACGCAGCCTCCTCAGTATTATTTCCAATATGTCTCATGCTACGTTATAGTCGTTATATACATTTTTCAAGGCACAAATCGGCGAACGGGAAATCTCTCGACACAAGGAGTGTCCCCAACTGCCGGCACAAAAGGAACATCCCTAACTGCCGGCAGAAAGGGAACGTCCCCAAGTGCCGCTCTAGCAGTTGCGGTGAAATAGTTCTCAAACAGAGGCTTCACACTCCCAAACAGGAACTATTCCACCGCAACTCATGAGGGGTATTGGGCTGTTAGGCCGCTCTATCCCTTAGTAATCCAGCTTCCACATGTAACGGCGCGTCATGTAGTCCTTGTGGGTGACGGCGGAGAGCGCACGCATGTAGACGTTGTTGAGGATCGGGGCAAAGATCAGGTGGTTGAAGTACTCGCTCACGCTGTCCTTGATGTCGTTGAGGCCGAGCTCCTTGGCGTCGAGCTGGTAGACGCGCTCACCACCGTACTGGTTGACAAAGCGAATGCCGCGCTCGTCGTTGCAGCGGCTGCGGCCGACGCTGATGAGCTGGAACAGCGAGGTACGCTTGTCCAGGATCTCGAAGGGACCGTGGAAGAAGTCGCAGGTGTTGATGGTGCAGGAGTCGATCTGCAGCATCTCCTGCACGTTGCAGATGCTAAAGACGTAGGCGGCACCAAAGAGCGGGCCCTGAGCCATAACGTTGATGCAGGGCTTGTCGGCGTTCTGCTCGGCCCACTTGGCAGCGAGCGGACGGGTGTACTCGACAGCCTTGCGATAGATGGGGTCGACCAAGTCGAAGGCGGCCATAGCGGTCTCGTACTCGGCATAGCCCTCGGTCTGCTGCGTGAGCTCCATGGCGATCATGGTCACGACGGCGGAGTTGGTGCGGCCCATGCAGGACTCGTCGACGGCCAAGCTGTCGTACTGGATCTTGTAGTCGCAGACCTCGGTGAGGCCGGACTCGTCAACATAGATGGCGATGGTGCTGGCGCCGTGGTCCTTGGCGACCTGGGCGGCGACGATGGTCTCCTTGGTGCCGCGCATGGACACGACGACGGCCAGGGTGTTCTCGTTGACGTAGGCAGGGGTTGCGTGCACGAACTCGTTGCTGGTGTAGCTGGAGCTCACGACCTGCGTGGCCTCGTGCTCCATAAAGTACTGAGCAGGATAGTTGCCGCCGTTGGATCCGCCGGCGCCAATCCACACGACGCGCCTGATGCCGCCCTTGTCTGCCTTGTCAGCCAAAACCTGGGAGACGACATCCTTAACCTGTTCCTGAGTAGTCATCGTGCATCAGCCTTTCTTCTCGTTTGATGCTCTCGATGGCATACAAGTTATATACATGTTTTGGCTATGTCGACTAGTTGTATGCTATATTTGTCTTAGAAATTTTGCTGGTAAAGTTTTCGGCAATCCATTATCAGCGGTTTTGTTGTCATGTTGGATACATGCTTGGTTCAGTAAGCATACAGGTTAGATACAGGTTGTTCGCATGAGCACTTCGTCAAAAAAGAACTTGGCCCAATACGAGCGTCTGGCGGGTACGCTGCGTGACCGCATCGCCGCCGGCATCTACGCGCGCGGAGACAAGCTGCCGTCCGAGATGGAGCTCATGGACGAATCGGGGCTGTCGCGCAGTACCGTGCGCCACGCGCTTAAGGTGTTAGTTGACGAGGGCTTGATTCGAACCGAGCGCGGGCGCGGCGCCTTTGTGACCGACACGCCGGCGCTCCACGAGAACAACTTGGTGTTTTCGAGCTATACGGCGCAGATCCAGGGACAGGGTATGAAGCCCACCACGCGCACGGTGGACTCGGGCTTTGCCAAAGCAATGGGCAGCGTGGCCAAGTTCTTTGACGCTAGCGTGGGCAGCAAGCTTGTCAAACTTGTCCGCCTGCGTTACCTGGACGATGCGCCGCTGTGCCTGGAGACCACCTATTTGCCGCCAAGCTTTGGGTCGCTCATCGATCGCGATATCAACGGTTCGCTCTACGCCACGCTGCGCCAGGAGTTCCATCGTGCGCCGGCGCAGGGGCATAAGACCTTTGAGGTGTGCTATGCCTCGCAAAACGAGGCGTTTTTGCTCAACGTTGAGCGCGGACAGGCGCTGATCCTGATCACCGACTACGTCTACGACACCGACGGCCGCCCGCTCCATGTCTCCAAGCGCATCCAACGCACCGACCGCGCCAAATACACCGAGCCCATCGGCTAACCACCACAAAGGGGACAGGCACCTTCGTGGTGGTTTTAGGCGAGGAGGTCGGGAAACCAGGTTGGTTTGGGCTGGTTGGGCGTGCGCTCGGCCAGGACCAACTCCATCCAACACATGTCGTACCAGCGACCGAACTTTTGAGCGCAGCGGTCGAAGGCACCCACCAGGCGATACCCCATATGGGCATGGAAATCCTGACTGTTGTGCGTTAGATACTCGTCGTCCTTGTCGTGCGGCACGGCGATGAGGGCGCACATGTTGGTGATGCCCATCGCGATCAGGCATTGCTTGAGCGCGTCATGCAGCTTGCGGCCCAGCCCGCCGTGACGCATATCACGTGCCAAGTAGATCGACGTCTCGACCGACCAGTCGTATGCCTCGCGGCTGTTAAGCGGACTCACGTAGGCATAGCCTACCGGACGCCCGTCCAACTCCATCACCAAATACGGATAGCGCTTGAGCGTACGCTCGATGCGTCCGGCGAACTCCTCAACGCTCGGCACCTCGTATTCGCAGGTAATCGCCGTCTGACGCACATACGGCTCATAGATGGCAAGCAACGCCGGCGCATCATCGGGCGTCGCCAGGCGAATCGTCGGCTCGGACATCTCGCTCATACAACCCTTCTCCCCAAAAACAAAGGCCGCCCTGCGCCAAGCTCAGGCGCAGGGCGGCCCCTCGTCATTACATCAGGCTACAGGACAGCCGCCAACGCGTCGATGTCCTCCTGCGTCGTGGCCCAGCTGGTGCAAAAACGCACCACCGTATGAGTGTCGTCGTACTTTTCCCAGTACTCGATCGCCGCATGCTCGCGAATGCGGGCCATATCCTCGTTGGGCAGAATCACGAACTGTTGGTTCGTAGGCGTCTCCAAGAAGAACTCGTAGCCGCGCTCATGCAGCACGCGGCGCAGCGCCTGAGCCGTCTCAATCGCCTGGCGACCGATCTCAAAATACAGGCCATTGGTAAAGAGCGCCTCAAACTGCACGCCCGTCAGGCGGCCCTTGGCCAGCAGCGCGCCGTGCTGCTTAATGCGCGGAATGGGATGCGCCGGAGCGTGCATGCCGCAGAACACCACAGCCTCGCCGCAGAGCGCGCCGCACTTGGTGCCGCCAATGTAGAATACGTCGCACAGCTGCGCCAGCTCGGGCAGGGTAATGTCGCACTCATCGGCCGCCAGCGCATAGGCCAGGCGGGCGCCATCCACAAACAGCGGAATCTCGCGCTTCTGGCACACCGCATGGATTGCCGCGAGCTCAGCCTTGGAGTACAGCGTGCCGTACTCGGTCGACAGGCTCACATACACGGCGCCCGGAAACACCATGTGCTCACAGCTCTCGTTTTCGTAGAACACTTGGATATAGTTTTCGAGATCCTCGGCGTGCATCTTGCCCTCGTAGCCGGGGATGGTGAGCACCTTGTGGCCGCCAAACTCGATGGCGCCCGCCTCGTGGCAGGCAACGTGGCCGGTCTCGGCGGCAACCACGCCCTCGTACGGCGCGAGCAGCATGTCAATCACCGTCGCGTTGGCCTGCGTGCCGCCCACCAGAAAAAACACGTCGGCATCGGGGGCCTGGCAGGCCTCGCGAATAAGTTGCTTGGCACGCTCGGTATGTGCATCGGTACCGTAGCCGGGCTGCGGCTCCATATTGGTGTCGACGAGCGCCTGCAGCACCGCCGGATGGGCGCCGTGGGAATAGTCGTTGTTAAACGCGAGCATGGCAATCCTCTCTTACCGGGTATCGGCCAGATGATTCAAACGGGGCTATTGTACGCCGTTGGGATAGGCAATGCGCGCGGCAAGGCACTCAAGTGCCAGTACCAGAGCAAAACCGCAGCTCACGTCGCTTAAAAAGTGCGCGCCGATCACGATACGGCCAAAGGCGACGAGCGCCGCGACCACAGCGGCGACCCAAAAGACCACGCGGCGGCGCGACGGCTTTTCCTTAAAGGTCGCCGCGGGAAGCCCGGCGAGCATAAGGCCGATCGCCGCGTGCGCGGTGTGCCCGCTTGCAAACGACTTGAAGCCGTCCTTGATCACGCCGGCGGCAATATAGCTCCACTTGTCGGGGTTGCCGATCACCCACCATGGCTGAAACTCGAGTCCCTGCGTCACCTCGATCACACGCATGCGTGGGCGCGACCACAACGGCTTAACAATGACGTTGAGGATGATGGCCTGAGCGACCCACACGGCCAGCACCATCAACGCCCAGCGCGTGAGCTCGTCGGGATCGGTGTCGCGTGTGAGGCGGTAGGCGATAAGGTTGGCAGCGATGACCAGCACAAACGTCAGCACCAGCTGAAACGCGATGAGTTTGCCGCCGACACGCTGCGATCCGACAATCTCGTAGCCGAGCAGGCCCACGTTGATGAGAATGCCCAGCGCGGCGAGCCACTTGCTTGCCTTGGAATCGGGGCGCACCGCTCGCACGAGCATAACGCCCGCGATGCTCGCCGTCAGCTCAAACGGTAGCTCGCCGGCCGCCTCGACAAAGCGACCGTACATGCTGCCGATGTTGAACAGCGCGCTCGAAATCTGATAATCGAAGAAACTGCCCACGCCCAGGCAGAGAGCAAGGATAACCGCGATAGCAGCGGCGTCTTTCTTATAGATGTACCCGAACATGCTTTCCTTTCGATGGAACCAGATTGCCCAAATGGGGCGTTTGCAGCGTCGACCCGTTAGTCATCGTCGCTCGCGCCCAGCTGCTGCAGCAGCATGAGCGCAGCCGCCACCGGGCCGGTGCCGTCGTTGGCATCGAGGCCGCGACCCAGGCCGCTGCCCGCGCCGGCGCCCGCCTTGTAGGGCACGGAGAGCTTGCGACTCTTGGGAAAGTTCACCGCGCCATAGCGGGTCTTGAGCTCAAAGGCCACCTTCTTGGGCACGTCGACGCCCAAAAACGTGATGCGGCCGCCACTGAGTGTGACGCTCTCGAGTCCCAGGCGCTCGCCGCGGATACGGATGCGCGCGCGGTTGAACAGGTTGAGCCCCGCCAACGGCAGCTCACCGTGCGCGGCCTCGGTCTCCTCCTGCACCTCATCGATGCTCTCCAGGTCCTCGGCCGCCGCAAGTTTGCGGTACACGAGCACGCGCTGATCCACCGCCGGCATGTACTCCTCGGACAAGAAGTAATCGGCCGGCAGGTTGATGCCCACGCTCGCCGCCTCCACGCCGGCATCGTCATCGCCGCGCGCCTCGGCCACGGCCTGTCCCAGCATCTGCGTAAACAGGTCGAAGCCCACGCTCGACAGGTTACCGTGCTGTTCGGCACCCATAAGCGAACCGGCGCCGCGAATCTCCAGGTCGCGCATGGCGATGCGCATGCCGCTGCCCAGATCCTGGAACTCGGAAAGCGCGGTCAGGCGTGCCGTGGCCTCCTCGGTAAGCGGCAGCTCGCCGGGGAACATAAAGTACGCGTATGCCTGCGTGGCCGAGCGACCCACACGGCCCTTGAGCTGGTAGAGCTGTGCCAGACCCAGGCGCTGCGAGTCCTCGATGATGAGCGTGTTGGCGGTCGCGTTGTCGATGCCGCTCTCCACGATGGTCGTGGCGATGAGCACATCGATCTTTTTGGTCGCGAACTCGATCATCACGTCCTCGACCTCGCGCGGGCTCATCTTGCCGTGCGCCACGCCCACGCGCGCCTCGGGCGCGGCCTCGTGCACGCGTGCCACAGCGTCATCGATGGTCTTGACGCGGTTGGACACGTAGTACACCTGTCCGCCGCGACCCACCTCCAGGCGAATCGCCGCGCTCACCACGTCGGGGTCGTACTCCCCCACGTGCACGATCACGGGGCGGCGCCCAGTCGGCGGCGTGGTAATCAGGCTCATATCGCGCACGCCGCTCGTGGCCATCTGCATGGTACGCGGGATGGGCGTGGCCGAAAGCGTGAGCACGTCAATCTGCTCGCGCAGGTTCTTGAGCTGCTCCTTGTGCTGCACGCCAAAGCGCTGCTCCTCGTCAATGATCACCAGGCCCAGGTTCTTGGGGTTCACATCGGCCGAAAGCAGGCGGTGCGTGCCGATGAGCACATCGATCGTGCCCTCGGCAAACGCCTTGAGTGCGCGCTTTTGCTGCGCCGGCGTACGGAAGCGGCTGAGCACCTCGACCTCCAGGCCAAACGGGGCAAAGCGCTCAAAGAACGTCTCGTAGTGCTGCTGGGCCAGAATGGTCGTGGGGCAGAGCACCATGACCTGGCGACCGGAGTCCACGCACTTAAACGCCGCGCGCAGGGCGACCTCGGTCTTGCCAAAGCCCACGTCTCCGCACAGCAGGCGGTCCATGGGCTTGGGCGCCTCCATATCGGCCTTAATATCGGCGATGGCCTCCAGCTGGTCGCGCGTCTCGTCGTAGGGGAAGCTCTGCTCCATCTCGATCTGCTCGGGCGTGTCGGGCGGGCAAGCGATACCGGTAATCGAAGAGCGGCGCGTATACAGATCGACCAGGTCAAACGCCAGCTTTTTGGCGTTCTTGCGCGCCTTGTTGGTGGCACGCGTCCAGTCGGCGGTGTTGAGCCTGGTCAGGCGCGGCTTGTCGCCGTCGGGACCAACGTAGCGCGTAATGCGGTCAACCTGCTCGAGCGGCACGTAGAGCTTGTCGCCGTCGGCATATTCCAGCAAGAAGTAGTCACGCTCCTTGCCGCCCACTTCCTGGCGCGCGATCTCGCTAAAGAGCGCGATGCCGTGAGTGGCGTGCACCACGTAGTCGCCCGGCTTAAACGGGAACGTGATTTGCGTAATGTCCACCTTGCGGCGGCTGCGCGCGCGGTTGGCGTCCATGCGGGCGTTGAGGTCGGCAATCGAGAACACGGCCAGGTTGGCATCGGGCACCACCACGCCCTGCGGCAGGGCGGCATCCACAAAGGTCACGCGTCCGCGCGAGATGGTTGGCACGGCGGCACCGGCGGCAGCCTGGGCCGCGCCCGCCTCGAGCGAGCGGGCGTTGAGCGCGTCGGCCTTGCGTTCGCGAATTGCAGCATGAGCATCCTGGCGGACAGCACGATCGGCAGAATCCGCCGCCGCCACGCGCACACGGTCGCCAATAGCGCCCGCGTTTTCGGGCGCGGCCGTCAGCGACTCCTCAAAGGTAATACCCTCATCGCCAAAGGTGAGCTCCATCGACTCGCGCGCACCGCGGTCGGGGATGGCAAACACGCAGGCATAGCGCTTGCCCACGACCTCCTGGATGCGCGTCATAAAGCGATTGTCCGAGCCCGCGATGGCCGGCTGCTCAATCTTGAGCTCTGCCGTCACCGCACCGCCGGCACGGATGAGGCTTACGTAGTTCAGGCGCTGCTGGGCACCAAAATCGAGCTGCTGGGCACGCACGTACAGGCCATCCAGACGGTCGATCCCCGCCTCGCCGGCACGCGCCTCGATATCCTCGTAGGCACGCAGGCAATCGTCGAACAGCGAGCGCGGCTCGGACAGCACCACGAGCGCCTTGCCGCTCACGTGCGCCAGCGGGCTCACGGTCTGGCCGTACATCACCGGCAAAAAGCGGTCGAGCTCGGGCGTGACGATGCGCGCGTCCACCATCTCGAGCAGCGCCGCCAGCTTGCTATCGCTCTGGCTGGCGCGATAGAGCGCCACATGCATGTTGTGGACGGCCTCGTCGGTGAGCGCCAGCTCGCGGCACGGGAAGATCTCGATGCTGTCCTCGTTGCCGATGGTTTGACCCGTAGAGCTCACCATGCGGCGGATGCGGTCGATCTCGTCGCCAAAGAACTCAATGCGCACGGGTGCTTTTTCCTGCGCGGGGAACACCTCGACGGTATCGCCGTGCACACGGAACAGGCCGGGCGCGTCGGCGGCACCTGCATTGGTGTAGCCCATGCCCACCAGGCACTGCGGCACCTCGTCGAAGGGAATCTCCTCGCCCACCGCAAAGGTGGTGGACTCCCAATAGCGGCTCTCGACCGGCGGCACGCAACGCAGTAGCGCGCGGGCCGAGGCGACCATGATGCAGTTATCGCCGCGCACGATGCGCCCTAAAGCCTCGCAGCGTTGGGCCACCACGGCGTCGTCGGGCGCCTGCTCACGCCATGGATAGTCTTTGCGCTCGGGAAAGCGGCACACATGCGCCAGACCCACATAGGCGGCCAGGCTGCTGTCTCTTATACACATCTGACGCTGC
>UQQL01000047.1 GCA_900543275.1 uncultured Collinsella sp.
CTCTCTCCGTCGTCGGCAGCGTCAGATGTGTATAAGAGACAGGTACACCACGTGTCCGAGGTGCTTGAGCTGATCGGGCTCGCGCGTGATGCCAAGCTCTTCGTTGATGCGACGTGCCGTGGCGGCCGCGACGTCTTCCCCGGGGAGCGGATGGCCGGCGCAGCTGTCGGCCAGCACCCCGCCCCACAGGCGCTTGAGCGGACTGCGACGGCAGAGCAGCAGGCGCGCGCCCTCGCCCCACCCCTCGACCAGAAGCGTCAGAAATGCCTGGTGCAGGACGCCCTCCCCCGTATGGGCTTCGATGCGATCGACGGGGCCAAGCGCCTCGCCGGTCGCGGCATCGACCGCCACGACCTCGGCACCCGCGCCGCCCTCATCCCAGCCGGCGCGCAGAATGCGGGCGGCAGCTTCCTCGAGCGCGGCGATGAGCTCCTTGGTGGTATCGAGCACGCGCTGCAGGTCATCCGTGCTCGCCTGCTCGACATGAAAACCTGTGCTTGCAACTACCGGCACACTAAAGCACGTGGCCAGCGCCGCCGCGATATCGTGCGCCGGGATCTCGTCTCGATGGCACGGAACGGCCAGGATGCTCACCGTCGCCGTACGGCCGGGCTCGGGACGCGGAATGGCCTGTGCCGTGGCGCCCAGGTGCGCAAATTCCGGCGAGCAGGCGTAGACCGCCATGCCTCGCGGTGTCACCGTCAACTGGGCCTCGAGCGCAAACTTGCCCTCGCCCACTACAACCTTTGTCGTGTGCATACCCATGGGATCTCCTGTCGCCCGCAATGTACCTGAGACCATCTTCGCCTGTATTGCGACTATACAGGCAAGCGCAGCCTGCGGCAAAGGAGGCAGGCACCTGACACATTCTGTTAGAGTTGCAGGGATTGAATCCCGCTTATTCATGCGACATTGGAGTGACAACCTTGACCGCCGCAACCACGCCTAAAAGTAAGTCAACCGCCGCCGCGCTCTCCCCCGCGCGCACCAGGCTCTGCCTAGCGCTGCTCGTGCTGCTGGGATTCTCGCTCGGCTGCTCCGAGTTCGTGGTCATCGGCATCGAAAGTGACTTGGCGACGGAACTCGGCATATCGCTTGCCGCTGCGGGCCAGCTCATCAGCGTTTTTGCACTGGTCTACGCCATCGCGACGCCGGTGCTTGCGCTCAGCACGGGGCGCTTCCGTCGTTACCAGCTGCTCGTGTGCTACAGCATTATCTTTGTGCTCGGCAATCTGGTCATGGCGTTGGCGCCCAACTTCCAGGTACTGTTTATCTCGCGCATTGTCCTGGGATCCGTCTCGGGCGCACTGCTCGCCGTGGGCGTGACGTACATCCCCGAGCTGCTGTCCCCGCAGCAAACTTCGCTTGCCATCTCGGTCGTGTACGGCGCGTTTTCCGTGGCGATGGTCTTTGTGACCTCGATTGGCAAGTTTGTGGCCGACACGCTCGACTGGCACGTGGCCATGTACGGTACGCTGACCTTTGCCGTTTTGATCTGCGGAGCGCTCGTGGCGTTTATGCCGCGCGCCGGACAGACCGACGAACCCGCTACCTTCCGCGAGCAGGCGGGTCTGCTACGCGAACCGAGCATCATCACCGGCATGCTCATCTTTTTGTTTGGCGTGGGATCAGTCTATGTGTTCTACGGCTACGTGACGCCTTATCTTGAGCAGGTGCTGGGCATGGGCACTGTTCAGGCGAGCACCACGCTTATGGCCTACGGCGTGTTCTGCCTAGTCTCGAACATCTTGGGCGGATGGATCGACGCGCGCTTTGGCATGAAGGCGCTGCTTGTGACGTTTGTGCTGCAAGCTGCGGCGTTACTCGGGCTGTTTGCCGTGGGCGACACCATGCCGCTCGCGCTGGTCTTTGTCTTTAGCCTAGCGCTGCTCATGTACCTGTTCTCGGTGTCATGCATCACGCACTTTATGGACGTGGCGCGCAGCCGCCATCCCAAGTCGATGGTGCTCGCGAGCTCGGTAGAACCCATGGCGTTTAACGTCGGCATTTCGTTTGGCACCGCAGTAGGCGGCGCCGTGGTGAGCAGCGTTGGCATTGCCTACGTGGGCGCCGTGGGCGCTGCGTTCTCGCTTGTGGCCTGGGCGCTTACGCTGGTGACGATTAAGTTGGCTCGCTGGGAGCGCAAGCGGGCGAGGGCGTAAGCACAGATGCGATACTCGAGCTCGATGATGGCGATCGAAAGGAAACCGCATATGCAACGTGTACTGTTTATCTGCTATGGAAATATCTGTCGCTCGACGATGGCTGAGTCGGTGTTTACCGAGCTGGTGCGCCGCGCTGGGCGCGCGGGCGAGTTTGTCATCGATTCTGCAGCGACCTCAACTGAGGAGATCGGCAACCCGCCGCATCATGGCACGGTCGCCAAGCTGCGCGAGGTCGGGATTCCCGTCGTTGCCCACCGCGCACGCCAGGTGCGTCGCGCGGAGTATGGCGACTGGGATCACATTGTCTATATGGATGCCGAGAACGCGCGTGGCCTGCGTCGCATCTTTGGCGACGACCCCGACGGCAAGATTACGCGCTTGCTCGATTGGACCGAGCGCCCCGGCGACGTGGCCGATCCCTGGTACACCGGCAACTTCGATGCCACCTACCGCGACGTGCTCGACGGTTGCATCGCTATGCTCGAGCAGCTGTAGGCAAGCGAGCTCGCGAGGTGCGCCATTGGCATAAAACGAGCGTGGATTATCTCCCGCATACAAATTGAGCGTGGATTTTCTCCCACTTTGAGCGTTCAAGTGCGCTCTAAACGGGAGAAAATCCACGCTCATTTTCTCGGTGGGACAAAATCCACGTTCAACTACTCGTCGACGATCTCGGCGAGCCAGACGTTGAGGGTGTCGACCTCGGGGCAGCAGAACTTTGCCGTACCAGGCTCGTTGCCAGGTACGGTTCCGCCATAGCGCAGGATATCGATATAGGGAAAGCCCACATGGCAGGCCATGGCGCACATCTTGCCGCGGTCTCGGTCAAAGTCAAAGACGTCGCCCGGCTTGTGACCATGGTGGCAGCGGCACGTCCCCAGCTGGTCCACGCAGCTCACGCGGATACGCGGCCGCTTGCCACGCGGCGCGCCGAGCGGCCTGTTCTCGCCCGCAGGCCTGACGCCGCCCTCGCCAGCGTTACTCATGGTCAATCACATCCAGGCAGGCCTCGATGGGAAGGCCGGCCGACTTGTCCTCTTGGTCGGCATTGCGCTCGATAAGCTCAGCCACCACACGCATGGCATCGAACGTCGCGCGCTGCAGACTCCAACCTGCCATAACGCGGCCCATGAGCACCGCCGAGAACGTATCGCCCGTGCCCGGGAAATAGACCGGAATGAGCTCAAAGGGAATCGTGAAGTACTCCCCCGCCACATGGTCGTAACCGATAACCGCGTTCGTGCCATTTACCACGGCGCTCGTAATGACCACCGACTTGGCACCCAGCTCGCGCACGGCGTCCACAAGGGCGCGGGCCTCATCGGGCGTGATCTGCTCTGCAATAGGCGTATCGGCGAGCAGACAGGCCTCGGTGTAGTTGGGCACCGCGTAGTCTGCGCACTCCAGCAGGTGCCGCATAAGGCCAATCGTGGACTCGGGCACACCGGCATAGAGCTTGCCGTTGTCGCCCATGATGGGATCGACGAACACCTTGGTGCCCTTTTGCGCGCGGCGGTGGCAAAAGTCCGAGATGATACGCGTCTCTTCCTCGGTCACGATAAAGCCGGTCGAGATGGCGTCGAACTCAAAGCCGAGCTCCTCCCAGATGGCGAGGCTCTGGCGCACGTACTCGGTGGTGTCGTGGATGTAGAACTTGGGATAGTTGAGCGTATCGGACACAAGTGCCGTCGGCAGGTTATGGATACGGTAGCCCATGTGCGACAGCACCGGCAGCATGGCGGAAAGCGCGACCTTGCCGTAGCCGCACATATCGTTAATCAGCAGCAGCTGAGTATTCTTCATGAGGGTCTCCCTTGTTTCGGGCGCGGCGCGGCAGCGCCACAGTGCGACTAAGTGTAGCGCAGTGCAATCCAGGTCTTGCCTTCGGATGTAAGGCCAAGTTTGGGCCCTTTTTTGTTCTTAGAGTTTTTCTGGCGCTTCTTATTGCAGAAACTTGGCCTTAGAAGGCGCTATAAAATTCTAAGAACAAGTTTTGGCTCAAATTTGTTCTTAGGACTTTAACGATGCTCGCACCCATAACACCCGGACGACAGGGAAACGTCAGGCACAACCTTTCGGGAGCCCTCGCCTACGATTCGTTTAGACCCGCCAACATGGATTCGTTCTTTCCACTTGATTTATCCGTTGATTCCATGCGACTCATTTCCGACTGCCGCGCCATACTCGGCGAAGTTGAGGGCATGTCTCGATTTGTTCCGAACATCGACATGTACCTTTCCATGTACGTTCGCAAGGAAGCGCTCTTGTCCTCCCAAATCGAGGGAACGCAATGTACGTTCGATGACGTTCTTGATCCGTCAAACGAATCCAATGCGAGCCGGGACCTAACCGACGTCGTCAACTACACTCGGGCGGTGCAGCAGGCGACCGAGCTCATGGAGGAATTGCCGCTCTGCATGAGGCTGCTCAAATCCGTCCATGCCACATTGCTTGGGAATGGCAGAGGATCTGACAAGACGCCGGGCCAGTTTAGGACGACCCAGAACTGGGTCGGACCAAACGGCTGCACGCTCAATGAGGCTCCGTATGTCCCTCCCAACACGGAGGATATGAAGGAGGCGCTTGGCGACCTCGAGCTTTTCATCAACGAACGTGACGACATCGATCCGGTCATCAAGGCTGCTTTGGTGCACTACCAGTTTGAAACCACGCACCCGTTCCTCGACGGCAACGGGCGCCTCGGGCGTCTGCTCATCCTCCTTTCGCTCATACATGATGGGGCGCTCACCAAGCCGGTCATCTATCCCTCGTATGAACTCAAACGACGCAGGAGCGAGTACTACGATTGGCTTATGCGCGTAAGGCAGACAGGTGACTTCGAAGGATGGGTTTCGTTTTTCAGCACCTGTTTACTTGCGAGCGCACGCGAGGCGCGGGATTCGATGCGAAAGCTTGTTGATCTCCATTCGGAAACCGAAAGGCTGATTCTCGAAAAAGCAGGAAGGGCTACAACGAACGCTCTTATGCTACTCGACCTTCTCGAGGGCAATCCCATCGTCGACATCGCCTTTGTCTCTGAACGAATGCCGATTAGCAGATCGAGCGCAAACAACCTTATATCCCAATTTACCGATTGGGGCATTCTTGTCCAACGCGACACGAGCAGGAAACGATATCGCACGTTTTCATATGAGCCATACCTCGCCATCCTCCGAACTGGCGACGAGCCGCTCTGAGTCTCGGAAAGCCAAGGGGGCAAAACCGGCAACTGCCAGTCTTGCCCCCTTGGTGCAAAGTAACCTTTCCCCCTTGCACCAATCAACAAACCGCATGAACAACTACTTTGGTACCTTGACATTCATTTCTCATGCTCCTAGATTGGTTAGGCACAAAACAATTCCACTACCTAACTAAAGAAAGGAGCGGCACTAATTCATGTGCGATGAACCTCTTAACCTTTGTTCGCACGAGCCCGGCGGCGACCCGTCACAGCCGGCGGATGTACCCGAAGCGGTCAGAGCCGAAGACAAGCTTGCCAAGTGCATCCTCAATAATCTGGGCTTTTGCGGCCATTACATGCATTTTCATGGCGGAGGCGTGTCCGGCAAGGCGCCCATCATCTGCCTGCTGGCCAAGCAACCCGGCGGCGAGATGTCGCAGCAGGAGCTCGGCATGCACTTTGACCTCAAGCCGGGATCGCTTTCCGAGATCCTGTCCAAGCTCGAGCTCAACGGCCTCATCGAGCGCAGCCGTAACCCCAAGGATCGACGGCAACTCACCATTCGTCTGACCGAAACCGGCCGGGAAAACGCCCGAATCGACCAGGCGGCCCGCATCCACTTTAGAGAACGGGCCTTTAGCGCGCTCACCCACGACGAGCGCGAAGACCTCGCCGAAATGCTCGATAAAATCCGCGTAACCTGGGAGGAACTGGATGATTAAAACCCTCATGGGCAGCATCCGCGACTATATGAAAGTCACCGTTGCCACGCCGTTGCTCGTGCTTGGCGAGGTGCTCTGCGAGATGCTGATTCCATTTATCACCGCCAACCTGATCGACGCTATCAAAGACGGCGCCACCGTAGCCGAGATGCTTCCCACCGCAGGCTTTTTGGTGCTCATCGCGCTGACGTCGCTTGCTTTTGGCGCCGCGGCCGGCGTCACCTGCAGCCATGCGAGCTGTGGGTTCGCCAAGAACCTGCGTCACGACCTGTTCTACAAGATCCAGACGTTCAGCTTTGCCAACATCGATGAGTTCTCGAGTTCCTCACTCGTCACGCGTCTGACCACCGACATCAACAACGTTCAGCAGGCCTTTATGATGATCATCCGTATCGCCGTGCGCGCGCCGCTGGTCTTGATCTTCGCCTTTACCATGGCATTTATCATGGGCGGCAGCGTCGCCATGGTCTACCTGGTCATCATTCCGCTGCTGGGCTTTGGACTGTTCTTTATCATCTTTAAGGTGCGTCCCATCTTCTCGCGCGTGTTCCACAAGTACGACGCCCTTAACGAGTCCGTTGAGGAAAACGTCACCGGCATGCGCGTGGTCAAGAGCTATGTGCGCGAAGACTTTGAGAAGGAGAAGTTCGCGACCGCCGCGCGCGACGTCCAGATGGACTTCACCCGCGCCGAGAAGCTGCTCGCCTTTAACAACCCCATGATGAACATCTGCGTCAACGGCGCGTTTGTCGTCATCATCTACCTGGGCTCCAAGCTCATTATCACGAGCCAGGGCACGCTATTCGACGTGGGCCAGCTCTCCTCGACCTTTACCTATGGTTTCCAGATTCTCATGAGCCTGATGCAGCTGTCGATGATCTTTGTCATGGTGACCATGGCCGACGAATCGGCACACCGCATTGCCGAGGTGCTGGCCGCCGAGCCCACGATCGCCGATCCCGCCGAGCCCGTGCTCGAGGTTGCCGACGGTTCCATTGACTTTGACCACGTGAGCTTTAAGTATTCCAAGCATGCGAAGCGCCAGGCGCTCGACGATATCGACCTGCACATTACGAGCGGCGAGACCATCGGCATCATCGGCGGCACCGGCTCGGCCAAGTCCACGCTCGTTAACCTCATCGCCCGCCTGTACGACACCACCGAAGGCGCTGTGCGCGTGGGCGGCGTGGACGTGCGCGACTACGACCTGGACGCGCTGCGTCACCAGGTCGCCATGGTGCTGCAGAAAAACGTGCTGTTTAGCGGCACCATCGCCGAGAACCTGCGTTGGGGCGACCCGAACGCCACCGACGAGGAAGTCCGCGAGGCGGCGCATCTGGCCTGCGCCGACGAGTTTGTCGACGGTTTCCCCAAGGGCTACGACACCTGGATCGAACAGGGCGGCTCCAATGTTTCCGGCGGTCAGAAGCAGCGCCTGTGCATTGCGCGTGCCCTGCTGCGTCGCCCCAAGATCTTGATCCTGGACGACTCCACCAGCGCCGTCGACACCAAGACCGACGCCAAGATTCGCGCAGGGCTGGCAAGCTATCTGCCCAACACGACCAAGATCATCATCGCCCAGCGCATCAGCTCCGTGCAGGACGCAGACCGCATCATTGTCATGGAGGGCGGCCGCATCGCACAGATCGGCAACCACGAAGAGCTGCTCAAGACGAGCGAGATCTACCGCGAGACCTTTACCTCGCAAAACAAGATGTCTGCCGAGGGCGAAGGGGCCGTCGAGGCCAACACCGAGGCATCCGCAACGCAAGCTCAGACCCAGGAAGGAGGCGAGGCATATGAGTAAGGCAACGACCGCCGAGCGCGCGCTCAACCGCAAGGACGGCACCATGTCGCGCCTCATCAAGACGCTCTTTGGCTTCTATCCTGTGCTTTTGCCCCTCGTCGTCGCCGGCGTGGTGCTCTGCGCCATCATCAACTCCATCGGCGCGACCTTCCTGCAGAGCGCCCTGCAGATTATTAGCGAATCGTGGCAGTCGGGCGATTGGGAAGCCGCACAGCCCAAGATTCTGCAGCTCGTGACCACCCTCGCCTGCATCTACGGCGTCGGCGTCCTGTCCTCGCTCTTCTGGAACCGCGCCATGGCTATCGTCACGCAGGGCTCGCTGGAGAAGCTGCGCGAGATGATGTTCAACCGCATGCAGGACCTGCCGATCCGCTACTTCGACACGCACCAGCGCGGCGATATCATGAGCCACTACACCAACGACATCGACACGCTGCGTCAGATGATCAGCCAGTCGCTGCCCAACCTGCTCATGACGATCATCATCATCGTCACGGTGTTCTTTATCATGCTGTACTACAGCGTGTGGATGTGCTTGGTCATCATCGCCGGCGTCGCCTTTATGACCTTTATGACCAAGCTGCTCGGATCCAACTCCGCGCGCTTCTTCATTGCGCAGCAGACCGAGCTCGGCGTGGTCGAGGGCCATATCGAGGAGGTCATGAACGGCCAGAAGGTCGTCAAGGCGTTCTGCCACGAGTCTGCCGCCGAGGCCGATTTTGACGAGCGCAACGAAAAGCTCTTCGAGGTCTCCCAGAAGGCCAACATGTACGCCAACATCCTCATGCCCATCCTTATGAACCTGGGCAACCTGCTCTACGTGCTGGTGGCCCTTGCCGGCGGCATTTTCCTGGCGCTGGGCGTGCCCAACCTGAGTATCTCGGGCATGGCGCTGTCCATCGCCGTCGTGGTGCCGTTCCTCAACATGACCAAGCAGTTCTGCGGACAGATCGGCCAGATCTCGCAGCAGATCAACGCCGTGGTCATGGGCCTCGCCGGCGCCGACCGCATCTTTGAGCTCATCGACGAGAAGCCCGAGGCCGACGAAGGCTACGTGACGCTCGTCAACGCGCAGGTGAACCCCGAGACTTGGGAGTTCGAGGAGGCGGACCACCACACCGGCATGTGGGCGTGGAAACATCCGCACCGCGCAACCGGCGAGATCGAGTACGTACCGCTGCGCGGCGACCTGGTCATGGACAACGTCGACTTTGGCTACACGCCCGACCACGAGGTGCTGCACGGCGTGTCCGTGTTTGCCAAGCCGGGCCAGAAGGTCGCGTTTGTCGGCGCCACCGGTGCCGGCAAGACGACCATCACCAACCTCATCAACCGCTTCTACGACATCGCCGACGGCAAGATCCGCTACGACGGCATCAACGTCAACAAGATCCGCAAGGCCGACCTGCGCCGAAGCCTGGGCGTCGTGCTGCAGGACGTGAACCTGTTCACCGGCACCGTGATGGATAACATCCGCTACGGCAACCTGGATGCGACCGACGAGGAGTGCATCGCGGCGGCCAAGCTCGCGGGCGCGGACGACTTTATCACCCGCCTGCCCGACGGCTATGACACCATGCTCACCGGCAACGGCGCCCAGCTGTCGCAGGGCCAGCGCCAGCTGATCTCGATAGCCCGCGCTGCCGTCGCCGATCCGCCGGCAATGATTCTGGACGAGGCAACGAGCTCCATCGACACCCGCACCGAGGCCATCGTGCAGGCGGGCATGGATAAACTCATGGAAGGCCGCACGACGTTTGTCATCGCACACCGCCTGTCCACCGTGCGCAACTCTGACGCGATCATCTGTCTGGACCACGGCCGCATCATCGAGCGCGGCAACCACGACGAACTGATCGCCAAGCGCGGGTATTACTACCAGCTCTACACCGGAGCGTTTGAGCTGGAGTAGGACCGATTACTGACGGAGGGTGCCCCGGGGACGGGCGGGGTATTTCCTCCGTGCTCAAACATTCTCGCTGCGCTGCGAAACTGCGCGCGGAGGAAATACCCCGCCCGTCCCCGGGGCACCCTCCTGTACGCGATTAGCCCGTCATTTAAAACGGAATAAAAGTTAGTGAGGCCCTGGCCGGTTGGTCAGGGCCTTGTTTTGTAGCAGTCTTTTTGGGACGGGGCTTTTAGCTTCCAAATTAGCCGTCCTCTGTTACAGGCCTACCGGTCCTCGCATTGCGGCCCGGCCGCCTCGGCCGTCTTTATGCGGTTCTTGTCGATGTACATGTTTTTGTCGGCCTGGGAAAAGAGCTCGCGCATCGTGGGCGGTTCATCATAATCACTAGAAAGCGCATAACCCACCGCATAGCTGATAGGCATGTCGGGGTGAGCCTCGGAATACTCGTTCACGTTCACGCGAATCCGAGCGAGACAGGACTCCACGGCAGCTCGATCGGCATCCCGCAGCACCGCGATAAACTCATCGCCGCCGTCGCGGCCAACAAAGCAGGTCTCTGACGCCACACGCCCCAGCTGACGGGCAAAAGAACGAATGTATTCGTCGCCTTTCTCGTGGCCAAAGCGGTTATTGACCGTATGCAGATTGTTAAGATCGAAGACGCACAGCGCGACGGGCGCTTCGGCGGAAACGGGATGCCCCTGCCCCAAGATTTCCTCGCACTTGTTCTTGTTGGGCAGTCCCGTGGCTTCATCGAGATAGACTTTGTTCTGCAGCTCGCGATTGAGCGCGGCGGTGCGCACCGCGCGAGCAAGTTCGACCGCAAAGGTCGCCACCAAGCCAACGATGTCGATGATCACCAGGCCCTCAAGACGATTGAGCGCCGTGGCCTTCTCCTGGGAGTAGTCCTCCGCAAGCCTCGTGGCATCGTCACAAATGCCAAAGAACTCCTCGCTCATGGCGATGATGTCGGTGTTCTCGTAGCCAACTTCGCGCACACGGGCGATCTCGGTGCGAAGCTTGTCAAAATAGCTCGCGAGTTCGGTCATCTTTGCCTGATACTCATCGTCATCCAGGCGGACGAGGTTGAGGTCGTCGCTTCCGTAGCGCAAACCATTAATGTATGAATCCACAGCCTTGAGCAGGTCATCTTGTGGCTGGCCTGCGTCCTCGAGCTTAACGATTCGCTGCGTGGTGCCGCGCACCAGACCGGCATAGTTGACCACGCGTGCCGTGCCCTGGATATCGGAGACGAGCAACATGACATTAATGAAGAAAAAGATAAGAACTGCCGTGAGCGCCATCATGAGCAGGCGCACCGCCTGGCTGGCCTTCTTGGCGACAAAAGTATTCACAAGCTCACTCCCCAAAATGGCAAAAGCTCTGGTGGCACACAGTGTGCTGAAATTCACGTGAGGCCAACTCTACCATATGGGTCAAGAGCCTCGAACTTGATGCAGTCTTTGGAGCGGAGCATTGCGGATGGGTTTTCTGGAACGCATAAGCCGGCCATAGTCCGGGAGCCTTACACCGCACCACGTCCCGGCAAACCCGCGCCCCAGACACGGCCACTTTGCCTATCGGGCCCCGCCGTCCATCCTCACGACCACGTTTCCCGCATGGTCAACGTCTCCTGCCGTGCGAATGGCGGCCTCAAGATCGTCCAGCGCAAACTCATGGGTAATGATGTGTTCCAGATCCCAACGCCCACTTGCCATAATCGCCTGCACGTCATGCACGTCCTCGGGTGCATAACCGCCCGACCCGATGATCGCCTTTTGCGCATAGGTCAGATGCAGCAGGTCGAGCGCACGCGGCTTGTTGTTGACGGCGACAGAGACAAAACGGCTCTCGATTTTGCCCATACGCATAAAGTCGTCCAAGATACTCTCGGCGCCCGCCGCATCGAGCCAGCAATCAATATCCGCCGTGGCGCCCTCGGGCGAGTACGCCGTGCCAAAGAACGCACCCGCCTTGGATGCAAAGTCCTCGCGTGCGGTATTGCATGTTGCAAACCCCAGGTCGCGCGCTAGGCCCAATCGAAAATCGGAGTGGTCGCACAGCAGCACTTTGGCCATCCCAAAGGAGCTCAGCGCCACCGCCGCCGCGATACCGATCGTTCCGCAACCAAACACCACCGCATGCTGCCCTGTCACATAGTGCCTATCGCCTGCGGGCACCATACCGCGTCGTGCAGCGCGGCAGCCCACCGTAAACGGCTCAATCAGGCTTGCCAGGCGATCGGATATCCGCTCGTCAACGCCATATAGGGACCTGTCGCGCTTGGCATCGGGCGCCAATATAAACTCCGAGAAGCCTCCGATGGTACCGGCCCGCCCCGGGTCGCCGGTCACGTAGAGCGGATACGGATACACGCGCTCGCCTACGGCAAAATCGGTCACGTTCTTGCCCACGGCGACCACGCGCGAGACGGTCTCGTGTCCAAACTCCCCGCCCACGGAAACCTTGTGTCCGGTATTGGGACCATGCTCAAACACCGCAACGTCAGTTCCGCATACGCTGGAATAGATATTCTTGATGAGCACATCGTTGTCACCAAGCTCGGGGGTCGGAACCTCACGAATCTCAACGCATTCTTTTCCTAGGTAGATACCTGCCTTCATAACCTCTCCTTGGGTCTTTTGACGCAAGCCTGAATAAGCGCGACCACGCGGTCGATGGGCTCCGCGCAATCGCCTTTGATCCATTCCGCGATAACTGCCATGAGCCCGCTGACATAAAACGCCATGAGGTAGGGGCGATCCGGCATGGGTACGCCGTAGCGGTCTATGATGGGCGAAAGAACATGGCGCATCATCTTGCCGAACGTGGTCTTTGCGCCCAGCACATCGGGATGCTCGACCACCGTCCTGAAGACACGGCGGCGCTCCTTGATAAAGCCCAGATAGGGCTCCAGGTACTCGGGCGTGATCAGATAAAGTTCCTCGACCGGACACGTGCGCATCTTTTGCGTAAACGCATCCGCATCCCGCTTCATGTAATCCAAAAACTCGCGGTTGATGCGCTCGACGCTTTCGTTGAGCAAGTCGGTGATGGTCTCGTAATGCAGGTAGAACGTCGAACGGTTGACGCCCGCCTTCGCGCAAATCTCTTTGACCGTGATATAGGCAAAGTCCTTCTGTTCCAACAGTTCCAAAAATGCATCGTCCATTTTTGCCGCCGTGGCAAAGTACTTACTCTGAGACCTGTTCATGCGTCCCCGTCTCCCTCTCTGCACGCCCGCTCACCACGAGCATGCCGATTGCAATCAGGATGACGATACCCCAGATGCAGCCACCCGTGATGACATTCTTCCACGTAGGCGCTCAGACAGTACGACCCCCGATACGAGGACCATCTACTGCTCGCTGATCTCGCGGGCAAGCTCTATGATCTCGTAAGCATACTTTTCCTTGCCGCGGGCGATGAGCTTCTTGTAGAGCGGATAGTTGATACCCGCGGCGGCAATCCCCAAAATGCCGAGCACCGCGCCGATAACGAACATGCCCGTCGAGCCGTCGCCGATAACTTTCATAGAAAGGCACATACCCATGCCCATGACGAGCGCTGCAACGATACCGATGGTGTAGACGGCAATGGTGGCGGGCATCTTGGCCTTGGCGTCGAGCTTGCGCAGTGCAACGACCTTGGATGCGTCCTTAGGGGCGTACTCGTTAGCAAGCTGCTCGGCGTAGATCTTGTCGGTGTTCATGGCTTTTGTTCTCCTTGTTTTTCGAAGCCGTTTGTTGACGGTTCTATCTTCACAGGAAGACCGGCCCCACTGAACAACACGGATGCCCCGCCGTGTCGGGTTGCCGCAATTGCCCGCATGCGACCCATGACCCCGTTGGGGTGCATCACGGCAACTGGATAATTGGGGGACAAAGAGATCCCCATCGCAGAAGAATCATCGGGCAGGCAGGGCAGCAAAAGTAGCTAAAAAAGCCCCGTCCTAAATTAGCTACTGAGGAGTTGGGCCATGGCGTTGACGAATTTTTGGACTTGGAGGGTGGGCTCGAGCGGGTAGTGCAAATAGACTGGCACCTCGCGGCCGCACAGGAACGGCACGCCCACAAAGGCCGGATGCACGCCCGACCACGCTCCGCAAGTGAGCACCGCGTCGCCCTTTTCCTCGGCCTCGTTAAAGAGCGCAAAGTCAAAGCTGTCCACGTCGATCACGTCCACGCCGCCGTCGGCCAAAAGATCAATACGCAGGCTGTCCATGGCGTCATTGCCGTGCCGAAGTACGCGCAGGCGCATGCCCTCCAGGTCGGCAACCGTGATGCGCTCCTTGCGCGCGAGCCGACTTGTGCGCGGCACGTCGATGTAAAACGGCACGTTGACGATGCGGAGCTTTTGGCAGGCGTCGCCCCAGCGCGGGGTCGAAAAACCCGACTGCACCACATCCACCTCGTGCCCCAAGCTGCGCATGACGGATTCGCGCTCGTCATAGAGGTCGCTCACCGGAACAATCTCGAAGCGCAACGATGGCTCCAACTCGTGCACGCCCGTCCACATCGACAGCGTCTGGCGCCCCGGGCACATCATCGACACGCCCAGACGCACGGCACCGCCATCGCCCGCGGCGCGTCGGGCGCGGCGCAACGCATCCTCAGACTGGCGCATAATCGATCGCGCATCGTCCACCAGCAAAGCGCCCGCCGGCGTCACCTTGACGCCCGAATGCGAACGCTCGAACAACGTAATGCCAAACTCGGCCTCGAAGCCCGAAACCTGCTTGACGAGTGCCGGCGTCGACACGCGCAGCTTTGCCGCGGCACGCGAGAAGCTTCCCAGCTCCGCGGCGGCCGATATGGCCTCGAGTCGTCGATCGTACACGTCAATCTCCTGTTTTCGCGCCCGTGGCCACATGGCGCCACAGGGGGTCGTTTTCGCAGGTTACGCGCTCAATTGAGCATAAACTGCATCACACAGTGTAAACCTACGGTTAACACCATTCTAACAAATATGCAATTCACCTGCGCAAATGCAAAGCATACGATAACCAGCGAAAACCACGTGGGTCGGTTAATGGGAGCGACCCACCGGGAGGCACAAGAAGGGAAGTTCCTATGAGCAATTGGCTTAAGCTCGAGGGCGATGTCTGCGCCGTGACCGGCGCACTCGGCGGCATGGGCGTCGAGATTTGCCGCGAGTTCGCCCGCAACGGCGCCAACGTCGTCCTGCTCGATCTGGACGAGGAAAAGGTCAAGGCCGCAGCTGCCGACCTCGCCGCCGAGTTTGGCATCCACGCCGAGGGTTACAAGATGAACGCCACCGACGAGGCCGAGGTTCAGGCCGCCGTCGACGCCACCATCGCCAACTTCGGCCGCGTCGACGTCCTCGTCAACACCGCCGGCATCCTGCGCTTCGCCGCTATGGAGGACCTGCCGCTGAGCGACTGGGAGCAGGTACTCAACGTCAACCTCACCGGCTACTTCATCACCTCGCAGCGCTTTGGTCGCGAGATGATCAAGGCCGGCCAGGGCCGCCTGGTGCACATCTCGACCGTCGCCAGCCACTCCCCCGAGACGTTCTCGGGCGTGTACAGCTCCACCAAGGCCGGCGTCAACATGATGTCCAAGATGCTGGCAGCCGAGTGGGGCCCTTACGGCGTGCGCTCCAACTGCGTCGAGCCCTGCTTTGTTAAGACCCCCATGTCGGCGAGCTTTTACGCCGACCCCGAGGTCGAGAAGAGCCGCAGCCGCCTCATCGCCACGCGCCGCATCGGCGAGGTCAGCGATATCGCCAACGCCGTCATGTTCCTGGCGTCCAAGCGCTCGGACTTTACCACCGGCGACGCCATCAAGGTCGATGGCGGCTTCTCCAACATGATGGGCGACCTCACCGCCAAGCCCGGCGGCCGCCGCGCCTTTGCCGACAACTACCTTAAGAACAAGGGTGTCGAGCTTTGGTCCGACGAGTCCGGCGTCGCAAAGCCGACTGACCAGTAAAGCAGCCCGACAGGGAGGACCCGCGGACACGCCTGTTCCTCCCCCGTATCGATTAGAAAGAGTCCAATGGCTTCCACCAACTCCAACAAGGGTCGCGCCGTCGTGCTTTCCGCCGCGTGCGTCACCATGTTCTTCATCAGCTCCATCGCGCTGTATTCCGTCGTGAGCAAGAACCTGCTCGCCGTCTACCCCGAGTGGTCCAGCGCTCTTACCTGGGCCTTCCCGGTCTTTCAGACCATCATGGCCGTGACGGGCATCTTCGCCGGCCGCATCTCCGATAAGATCGGCCCGCGCAACGTCGTGATCGCTGCCGCCGTGTGCTACGGCCTGGGCTGGTTCATGTCCGGCACCGTCACCGAGCCGTGGCAGTTCTACCTGTGGTTCTCGCTCGTCGCCGCCATCGGCAACGGCCTGGGCTACAACCCCGCGCTCACCACCGGCCAAAAGTGGTTCATCGACAAGAAGGGTCTCGCCTCCGGCATCACCCTTGCCGCTTCGACCGCCGGCCCCGCCGTGCTGTCCCCGGTGCTCGCCTCGCTGCTCATCCCGAGCCTGGGCATCTTTGGCGCCCTCAAGGCACTCGGCGTCATCTTCTTTGTGACGATCGCCGCCTCCGCCCTGTTCCTGAAGGCCCCCGAGGCCGGCTGGCTACCCGAGGGCTTCGAGGCCCCCAAGGGCGGCGCGCACGCCGGTACCTTCGGCGACCTCACCCCGGGCGAGATGGTCAGGACCCCGCGCTTTTGGGTCCTCATCGTCACCTTCGCCTTTGCCGCCACCGCGGGCACCCTGCTCGTGGGCAAGGTTGCCTCCATCGCCGCCGTCCAGCTCTTCGCCGACCCCACGAGCGCCGCTGCCGTCGCCCTCGGCGGCGTGGTGGTC
>UQQL01000048.1 GCA_900543275.1 uncultured Collinsella sp.
GTCCTCGGAGATCTCCTCGGCGCCGGCCTCGACCATCGAGATGAAGTCGGCAGAGCCGCCCAGCTCCAGGTCCAGATCGGAGTTCTCGCGCTCCTCGTAGGTGGGGTTGACGATAAACTCGCCGGTCTCCACGTTGCGGCCGATGCGCACGCAGGCAAGCGGACCCTCGAAGGGCACGCCGCCGAGCGTCATGGCCAGGGAAGCACCCATGACGTTGATGACATCGAAGGGATTGACCTGGTCGGCGACGAGCGAGGTAGCGACGATGTGCACCTCGTTGCGGAAGCCGTCCGGGAAGCTCGGGCGAATCGGACGGTCGATCATGCGCGCGGTGAGCGTGGCCTTCTCGCTGGGACGGCCCTCACGCTTGAGGTAGCCACCCGGGATGCGGCCGGCGGCGTACATCTTCTCGTTGAAGTCGACGGTCAGCGGAAAGAAGTCGTAATTCTTGCGCTCCTTGGAGACGACCACGGTGTCGAGCATCGTGGTGTCGCCCTGCTTGACCAGACAAGCGCCGGTGGCCTGCTTGGCAAGCTCGCCGGACTCAAAGGTGTAGGTCTTGCCGTACAGCTCAAAGGTCTTGGATACGAGTGTCATTGTTCTCCTTTACCCCACAGGCCCCTTGCCTGCGGGCTTCTCATGTGACGCGGGCCCCCTGCCCCCGCCACGCTTCAGAGCGTGATTGTTCACGCCCTTACACAAAAAGAGCGCCCCGCTGCGCAGGACGCTCTTAGCATGTACAAATCCTACTGGATGTTGTCGCGGATGCCCAGAGCCTTGATGAGCTCACGGTACTCGACGATGTCGTTCTTCTTGATGTAGGAGAGAAGACGACGACGGCGGCCAACGAGCATAAGCAGGCCACGACGGGTGTGGAAGTCCTTCTGGTGGGACTTCATGTGCTCGGTCAGTTCCTTGATGCGCTCGGACAGGATGGCGACCTGAACCTTGGGGTTACCGGTATCGACCGGGGAGTTACCGAACTGGGCGGTCAGCTCCGCCTTGCGCTCTTTGGAAACAGTCATTGTTTCACCTTTCGTTTCGCGTCGCCTGTGGGCGACTCCATTCGCCTCGGACTGGGAAGCCGCCGGTGGAGCGAACATCCAAGGTCGAGGTACCAACAGGTGGGTATGTTACCACAAGCGGCGCGCGCCTGCGCATCATCACCGACCCAACATGAATTCCATCGCACGGAGCCGCTGATCGGTGTGCGTGGCGGCCCAAACATGCGAAAGCCCCAGCAAAAACGCAGCCGTATGCGGATCGATCTGCTCGTCCATAAGGGCATCGAAGGTCATGGACATCAGAGCGCGCAGCCATGCGACCTCGCCGACCGATACCAACTCGGCCCCAGGCACGCTCGAGGCGCACGACCCGCACAGAAGTCCGCCGGCCTGGGCCGAGAAATGCGAGAGCATGGGATCGCCGCACGAGACGCATGCCGAGAAATCGGGGCGGTAACCAACGTGCGACAGCAGTTTAAAGACAAAGGCCGCCACGAGCAGGTCCATATGTGCCGAGTCGAGCCCGCAGCCGACAAGCGTGAGCGCCCGCTGCGTGATGGCAAAGGTAAATGGATCCTCGGCATCCTCGAACGAGCACACGCGCGCAACCTCGGCAATCGCGCTGGCGGCACAGATCGTCTCGTAGTCAGGAGCGGCACCGAGTGGCGCCTCCATAAGCTCCGCCTGAGAAACCACGTCGAGCGAGCGACCACGCGCGAGCAGCATATCGACGGTACAGAAAAGCTCGCAGCGGGCCGCGAGGCGACCGCCGGGCTTACGCGCGCCCTTAGCCACGGCACGCACCTGCCGTCCCCGTTCGTCGAGCATGGTCAAGATCAGGTCGGTTTCCTTGAGCTTCGTCTTGTCGAGGACGAGCACCTTTGTGCGATATGTGCGAGAGCCTGCCATGAACGCCGAGGGTTAATCTTCGGCATTGTAGCCAAAGCGGCGGATCTGTGCCTCGTCATCGCGCCAGCCGGCCTTGACCTTCACGTCGAGCTCCAAAAAGACCTGCGTGCCAAAGATACGCTCAAGGTCGCGACGGGCATCGATGCCGATATGCTTAATCATCTCGCCCCCCTTGCCGATGATGATGCCCTTCTGCCCCTCGCGCTCGACGTAAATCGTGGCGTGCACGCGCAGAACCTTCTTAGTCTGCTCGAGCGCGTCGCAGATGACGCCCACGGAGTGAGGGATCTCGTCGCGGGTGCGACGCAGAACCTTCTCGCGTACAAACTCGGCCACGAGGGTCTCGTCGGACGCGTCGGTGCCCATGTCCTCGGGGAACCAGCGCGGGCCCTCGGGCAAAAAGTGAGCGACGGTCTCGATAAACGCATCGACGTTGAAGTTCTTGACCGACGACGTCACGATCTCGTCGTCATATTCCATGAGGTCGTGAGCGGCCTTGAGCTGTTCCATAACCTGGGCGGGATCAGCCTCGTCGGCCTTCGTGAGCACCAGGACCTTTTTGGAACGGGCGCTCTTGACACGCTCGGCAACCCAGGCGTCTCCCCTGCCGATGGGTTTGGTGGCGTCGATCAGAAACGCGACGACGTCTACGTCATTGAGCTCAAACAGGGCGCTCTTGTTGAGCTCGGATCCCAGGCCGTCCTTGGGCTTGTGGATACCCGGAGTGTCAACGAAGACCAGCTGGTAACCGGGGCGGTTGACCACGGCGCGCATACGGCGGCGGGTCGTCTGGGCCACCGGAGAGGTGATGGCGACCTTCTTGCCGTAACAGGCATTGAGCAGCGTGGACTTGCCGGCGTTGGGGCGACCGACCAGGGCCACAAAGCCGCTGCGGAAACCGGGTTCCACGTCGCCAAAGCCCGCGAGGCTCTCATCCTCATCGCACAGGGCATCGAGTTCCTCGTCGCTCATACCCTCAAACGGATCGAACTCCTCGACCTCGTCAAACGAATCGGCACCTTCAGCCTCGTCCAGGACCTCGTCATCCAAAACTCCATCGGTAGGCTGCATATTGTCGGACATGGGAATCCCTTTCTAAATAAAGCCGAGCGCGTGGGCAAATACAAGCAAGCCCACAATCGCGGCGGTGATTGAAAGTACGTATACCGAGGCGGCGGCGATGTCCTTGGCGCGTTTTGCCAGCGGATGGAGCTCCTGGGTCGCCAGATCGACAATGGCCTCCATGGCGGTATTGCACAGCTCGCCGTGAATCACCAGGCCGCAGCAGATGATAATCGTGGCCCACTCGGCAATGTCGAGCCCCACGATGCAGCCGGCAATGATGGTGCACACGCCCGCTGCGAGCATAACCTTAATGTTGCGCTCGGTCTTGACGGCGGTGACGAAGCCCTCCATGGCGTAGGAGAACGACTTTAAAAAGGACGGATGGTCCTTGTTCGATCCGGGAATCATAAGCGGCTCCTAGTCGTGGGCATGATTGGTGATGGGGCCGACGTGAACGAGTTTGGGGTCCTCGCCGCGCTCGAGCGCCAGATCGCGCAGGATAGCGTCCTCGCGGGCCTCCATGACCTCGGCCTCGTCGTCCTCGATATGGTCATACCCCAGCAGGTGCAGCATGCCGTGTACGAGCATCAGGCGGCACTCGTCGGCAGGGCTATTGCCAAAGCCGGGGGCCTGACGGGCAATGACCTGCGGGGCCAGGATGATATCGCCGAGCTCGAGCGTCTCGTCGGCGGGAATATCCTCGTCAAAGGCCGAGTCGCATTCAAACGAGAGCACATCGGTGGTGCGGTCGATGCCACGCCACTCGTGGTTGAGCTCGTGCATCTCGTCCTCGTCGACATACGAAAGGGAAATCTCGACTTCACGTTCAACGCCCTCGGCGGCAAGCACAACCTCGCAGATGTGCTCCACTTCCTGCGCGTCGAGCAGCGTATCGAGCTCGGCATCGTTGCTGATCAATACACTCAACGGGACTCCTTTCGGTCGCGCGAGCGCTGCTCACGCACGTCATCATAAGCATCGTATGCCTCGACGATACGACCCACCAGGGCATGGCGCACCACATCGGCGCGCTCCAGGTGCGCAAACGCCACATCGTCGACACGGCCCAAAATCTTCTCGACATCCGCCAAGCCACCACGACGACCCACCAGGTCGCGCTGGCTGAGGTCGCCGGTAATCACGAACTTGGAGTTGAATCCAAGGCGTGTCAGGAACATCTTCATCTGCTCGGGCGTGGTATTTTGCGCCTCGTCGAGCACCACGAAAGCATCGCTCAGCGTACGACCGCGCATGTAGGCAAGCGGGGCGATCTCGATCACGCCGCGCTCCATAAGCTCATCGGTGCGCTCGCGATCCATCATGTCAAAAAGGGCGTCGTAGAGCGGACGCATGTACGGATCGATCTTTTCCTCGAGGGTGCCAGGCAAAAAGCCCAGGTTCTCCCCTGCTTCGACAACCGGACGCGTCAAGATCAAACGGCCCACCTCATGGCGCTTGAGCGCGGCAACAGCGAGCGCCATGGCCAGATAGGTCTTACCGGTACCGGCAGGACCCAAGCCAAAGGTGATGGTATGCGAGCGAATGGCATCCACATAGCGCTTTTGCCCAAGCGTCTTGGGACGAATGACGCGACCGCGGTATGAAAGCAGCACGTCATCGCGCAACGACGAGGCATCATGCTCGCCGTCGCGCAGAACGGCAAGACAGCGCGAGACATCATCGGCAGAAAGCGTGCGCCCGGCAGCAGCCTCACGAAAGGCATGTTCGAAAAAACGCGCGACGAGCTCGACTTCGTCCGGATCGCCGCTCACGGCAACGCTGTCACCGCGGGCAACCACATGGGCGCGCACCAAATTCTCGAGCGCACGAAGGACGCCGTCGCCGGCGCCCAAAACGCGCGAGGGGTCGATACCCTCAGGAACGGTAAGTCTAATCTTCGAGGCTTCCATGAACCTCCCTGCGTGCATGGACCAAGCCGGAATCATCGACTCCGATGATAGCAACATCGAGCAGGCACGGGGCTGTGAGTCCACAGGTATCATCGAGACGGGCATGATGGAACGATCCGAGCGTCAAATTGTCACCGTACTCAAGCACGGCACGCTCGACGGTACCCACGCGACGGCGGGCATCGGCAACCGCGAGCTCCTGAGCCGCCGCGCGCATGCGACGGCTGCGCTCGACCATAACCTCGGGGGGTACCTGGTCGGGCATGTCGGCGGCAAGGGTACCGGGACGCTTGCTGTAGCGGAACACGTGCATGCGCGAAAAGCCCACGCGACGGCACAGCGCCAGCGACTCCTCGAACTCCTCGTCCGTCTCGCCAGGAAAACCGACGATAACGTCGCACGAAAGAGACGCCTGGGGCAAGTTGGTGCGAATCATGCGTACCGTATCCTCAAAGGCATCGGCACTATAAGGACGACCCATGCGATGCAGCGTCGCCGTGCAGCCAGACTGCACGGGCAGGTGCAAAAACGGCGCGATACGCTTCGGATATCGAGCCATCACCTTGAGCAAGCGCTCGGAAATATCCATGGGCTCAACCGAGGAGATACGCACGTGGGCGATCTCGGTGCGCTCCATGATGGCCTGGAGCAGCTCATCGATCTCGACATGCTCGTCGGTCGCGCTCTTGCCGTCATAGGCACCCAGGTTCACGCCGGTCAGCACGACCTCGGGCACGCCGGCCTCCTGGGCTTCACGCACCTGTTCGAGCACGGACTCGACGGGCACGGAACGCTCGGGGCCGCGGGCCTTCCACACGATGCAATAGGTGCAGCGGTGGTTGCAGCCGTCCTGGATCTTCACGCCCAGCCTCGAACGACCGAGCGCATCGACCACGTCGCCATCGCTGCAGGCGGGCATGCTATCGGATTCGACACCCAGCACCTCGCAGACGCGCTCGGCGACATCAATCTTGGACGGTTCGGCGATCACGCGATCGGAGAGCTCCAGAAGCTCCTCGGGATGCAGGTTGACGACGCAGCCAGTTACGACCACGTAAGGCTCGCCCGGATAGGCCAGGGCGTGACGAACGGCCTTGCGGGTCTTGGCCTCGGCCTCCCCCGTCACGGCACAGGTATTGATAACGATCAGGTCGGCGTCCCGGGGCTCCACCATTGCAAAACCCAAGCGCATAAGATCGGCAGTGATACGGTCGGACTCAACCCGGTTGACACGACAACCGAGGTTGACAACAGAGATATGAGGTGCGAGCACACGGGCTCCTTAATCGAGGATGTCGTCGAGGGCACTCTTGATGCGGTCGGTTACCGACTTCTTGCCGGAAGCAACGTCATCGCCCATCTCGTCGGCAAAGGCGCGAAGCAGCTCGCGCTGCTTGTTGGAAAGGTTCGTGGGAACGACCACGCGCAGCTGCACGATCAGACGACCGCGCGAACCGCCACCGCCGATACGCGGCATGCCGTAATTATTGACGCTCACGGTGTCACCGTACTGTGTGCCGGAGGGGACGCACAGCTTGACGACCTCGTCAGGCATAATGCCCTCGACCTCAATCTCGCAACCGAGCGCGGCCTGCGCAATCGAGATATCGCTCACCAGATACAGGTCATCGCCATTACGCTTAAAACGCTCGTGGTCGGCGACACGCACGTTGACGATCAGGTCGCCCGACGGCTCGCCACGAAGACCGGCCTCACCAAAACCACTCACACGCAGCTGGCGACCGGTCGAAACACCGGCGGGAATATCGATGTCAATCTTTTCGTGAGAAGGCGTGCGGCCCTGGCCATCACAGGTCTCGCAGGGATGATCGATGACCGTGCCTTCGCCGTGGCAGTCGGGACAGGGCGAAGAGGACTGAACCTGGCCCAGGAAAGAACGCTGGACCGTCGTCACATAGCCTGTGCCGTGACAGCGGCTGCACTGCTTTTCGGTCGCGCCCTCGGCCTTGCCGGTACCATTGCAGTCATCGCAAGGGGCAAGACGGTCGTAGCTGATCGTCTTTTTGCAGCCGAGCGCTGCCTCCTCGAGCGTCACCGAAAGGGAGATGGCCATATCGCGACCGCGACGGCGCTCGCGACGGCTGCGAGCGCCACCACCGGCGCCACCGCCAAAGAACGACGAGAACAGGTCGTCCATGCCCATGCCGCCAAAGATATCGTTGATGTCGACATAGCCCGAACCACCGGGGCCGTCCGCGGTGCCGTAACGGTCGTAGTTAGCACGCTTCTGCTCATCGGAAAGAACGGAATAGGCCTCGTTGAGCTCCTTGAACTTGGCCTCGGCCTCGGGGTCGTCCGAAACATCCGGATGTACGGTACGGGCCTTCTTTAGAAACGCACGCTTAATCGTCCGCGCGTCGGCATCCCTGTCGACGCCAAGCACCTCGTAGTAATCCCTATTTTCCGACACGACCGAATCCTTCCGACTTTCATTATTGTCACAGTGCGTCCTATACCCAAGCTGGGCCGACCGCAAACAAAGGGTTTGATGTTATTGCATTTGATACGGCGAAAGCATGGCCCGTTGCGAGCAGCTCGCAAACCAAACCGACACGAGCGCGAACATGAAGCCGTTGGCAAAACCGTTGGCAAACTGCATCGCACCGCGCTTCCACCACAGCAGGCTGCGATGAAGCACACCGTCCGAAAGCACCATGAACAGGCCCATGGTAAACGGAATAAAGCACATCACGGCAAAGGCCGAGAACACGCCCGAGATGGCCGAGAGTACCAAAAACGGCGCCACGATGCCCATCAGGTAAAAACCGGTACGAGCTTTGCCTTCCAGACGCTCGGCCTCAACATGGGCGCGGCCGACCAGATCGCCACCCGAGGCACCGTTGGTGCCGGCGTGACCCATACCGCCAATACGGACCTCGTCGCCATCATGCGTGCCGGCGGGAAACTCAATCGTCTGCTCGGAGGTCACACGGGTTCGCCCGCTGCCGCCGCAATCGGGGCAGGGGTCGGCGACAACCTTACCGGAACCGCCGCACTCGGGGCAGACCGACTGGAACGTACCGGCGCCGAACAGGAAGGACAGGTCGACGTCGATGTGGCCGCGACCGCCGCAGCTCGGACAGGTATGTGCATGCTCGGATGAAACAGATCCCGAACCACCGCAGTGACCACAGGTATCGAAGCGCGTATAGCGGACGGTCTTGCGGGCACCGCCCTTGGCCTCCTTGGCGTCAAGCTTAATATCGACGACCACGTTGGCGCCGTTCTCGGGATTATAGGCAGCCTGCCCCCGACGCGGCTGGCCCCAGGCGCCACCAAAGGGAAAGCCGCCCTCAAAAGGATTGCCATAGCCTGCGCTGCCGGCGTAGCCGCCGCCATAGGGCGCAGCCGTAGGAGCGCCGGCGAAGGGGTTGCCCGAGCGCATGGCGTCATAGCGCGCACGCTTCTGCTCGTCCGAAAGCACGGCGTAGGCCTCGGAAACCTCTTTAAACTTTTCCTCGGCATCCGGCTCTTTGTTGACGTCCGGATGGAGCTTGCGGGCCTTTTGCTGAAAGGCCTTCTGTATATCACGCGAGGTGGCGTCCTTAGAGACACCCAAAATCTCGTAGTAATCTTTTTCGTTCATCGTCGCCATGCGCGGCAACCTCCTGCTCACAGCAGCGTTTATATTGCGGTAATTCTACCCGAGCGGTCTAAGCTAGACCCCAAAACAGCTCGAACAGCACATTTCCATCGAGCCAGCCCAAATGGGTGGGCGCTAAGTGGGCGCGGGCACGACCTGCGATAACGTCTTTTGAGGTGACGCGCGCCGCACATCCCCCGTCATCTTCGGGCACCCAGGTGGCAAGACCCAACTCGAGCGCACGGTCACAGGCCGCCGCCAGCTCGTCTGCAGCGATCACGCTTGCCGAGCGAACCAGCAGATCGGGCCCAATACCACGCGTCATGCGACAGGCGAGCATCAAATCCTCGGCTGCCGCCTCGCGCTGCGACAGATACTCGGCATCAAACGTCGTCGCGGCATCGTCGCGTTGCACCAAGCGCACGCGATACGCATCGCCGCGAGCAGGCACGTCGGGAAACAGCCCGGCCAAGCGATCGAAATCCTCGGCGTCGAGCATACCGGCGGCAGAACGACCCAAGCCCAGATAGCCCTGTCCGGTCCAATAGGCAATGTTGTGGGCACACTCATGGCCGTCGAGCGCGTAGCTTGCCACCTCATACGGGTGATAGCCGGCCGCCCCCAGGCGCTCACGCGCCGTGTCCATGCACGCAGCCTGAAAATCCTCGTCGGGCTCGAGCGACTCGTCGTAACACGCCATGCGGTAGAGCGGCGTGCCCTCCTCGAGTGTGAGCGGGTACACCGACACATGATGCGGCGCCGCCGCCAACACGCCATCGAGCGTGCACTGCCAGCTTACTGCGGTCTGCCCGGGAAGTCCGCACATCAGGTCGCAGGACACATCGAGCCCAACGTCCTTAACCGTCGTGATGGCAGCGAGCGCCCGATCGGCATCGTGGATGCGACCGATTGCGGTAAGTTCGGCGTTATCGAGCGTTTGCACGCCCAGAGAGACGCGTGTGACACCGACCTTGGCAAGCGCAGTGGCAAGCTCGGCGGTCAGCGACTCAGGATTGGCCTCGCAGGTAAACTCAACGGGCTTGCACCACGCAGAGATACGCCGGGCGAGTTCTACCAGACGCTCCCCCGCCAGCGACGGCGTGCCGCCGCCAACATAGACGGTGCGGACCTGCGCAAGCGCCCCGACGTCTCCAAAGGCATCGAGGCGCGCATACAGCAGCTCAAAATAGGCATCGAGCGCAGCGCTCAGGTCACACGGAGCAAAACTGCGTGAGTCAAAGTCACAGTACCGGCACTTCTGGGCGCAAAACGGCACATGCACGTACAGCGCGGTAACGGCCACCGTTAGGCCTCCAGCGGATGAGCGGGCACCGACTCACCGGCGGCAAGCGCGGCCTCGCAGGCCACCACATCGCGCTCGATATCATCGACCAGCGCCATAAACTCCTCGTACGTAGAGCAACGCACCACCTGAGCGCGCCAGGCGGCGGCATGGGGCATGCCCTTTAAGTACCAGCTTGCGTACGTGCGGGCACGCGACATGAGCGGCAGAAGCTCGTGCGTCAACGTCAGGTGCTCGCGCAGAGCCTCCAGGCGCTCGACCGAGGAGCGAGAAGGAACCGGCGTGCCATCGAGTGCAAGGGCTCGGGCATCACCGAACACCCACGGATTGCCGTAGATGCCGCGCGCGATAAACACCGCGCTGGCACCCGAGCCGTGCAGATGCTCAGCAGCGTCCTCGGCCGAGAACACATCGCCCGAACCAATCACGGGAATCTCGACAGCGTCGGCAACCTCATCGACGACCGACCAATCAGCCTGGCCCGTGTAGAGCTGCGTGGCGCAACGACCATGCACGGCGACTGCGGCAGCCCCTGCGCCCTCAAGCATCTGGGCAAACGTCGCGGCATTACGGTCCTCGGCATAAAAGCCCTTGCGGATCTTGACGGTCACGGGCACGTGCGCCGCGTCCACCGTGGCCTCGACGATCTTCTCCGCCAGGTCGGGCGTACGCATGAGCGCCGAACCCTCGCCCTTGGTAACGACCTTGCGGGCGGGGCATGCCATATTGATGTCGATGAGCGACAGGCGATCGCCAACGCGCTCCTCGACGGCGGCGACGGCGCTCGCAAACTGATCGGGCTTGGAGCCAAAGAGCTGCACGCAAATCTGCTGTTCCTCGTCGGCCGGCAGCACCAGGCGCCACGTTTTGTTGCTGGCATAGGCAAGGCCTGCCACGCTCACCATCTCGCTGTAGGCAAGGTTGGCACCGCGGCGGCGGCACATAATGCGGTAGGCGGGGTCGGTCACGCCCGCCATGGGAGCCATAAGGAACGGCTGCTCGATATAGGCACCCAGCAGCCGCTTGCTGTATTCAGAAAGCGCCATGGACCTACTCGTCCACCTTGAGGATCGCCATAAAGGCCTCCTGCGGGACCTCGACCGAGCCGATGGCCTTCATGCGCTTCTTGCCCTCTTTCTGCTTCTCGAGCAGTTTGCGCTTACGCGAGATATCGCCGCCGTAGCACTTGGCAAGAACGTCCTTGCGACGCGCCTTGACGGTGGAACGGGCGATGATCTTGTTGCCGATAGCACCCTGGATGGGCACCTCGAACAGCTGACGCGGGATGATCTCCTTGAGCTTGTCGCACAGGCCACGGGCCAGGCCATATGCCTTGTCCTTATGGACGATAAACGACAGCGCGTCCACCTCGTCGCCCGAAAGCAGGATGTCGAGCTTGACGAGCTCGGAGGGGCGATATTCGTTGAACTCGTAGTCGAGCGAGGCGTAACCCTTGGTGCGGCTCTTAAGCTGATCGAAGAAGTCCAAGATGAGCTCGGCGAGCGGCATATCAAAGCGCATCTCGACCGATTTGCTCGTCAGGTGGATCATATCGGTCGTGACGCCACGGTGCTCGATAGCGAGCTGCATGACGGCACCCGTATACTCGGGCGGGCAGATGATCTTTGCCTTGAGGTAGGGCTCCTCGATACGATCGATGCGTGTGGCCTCGGGAAGGTCCTGCGGACTGCGGACATCGATCATTTCACCGTCGGTCTTGTAAACGTGATAGTCGACCGAGGGACTCGTGGCAATGAGGTCCAGGTTGAACTCGCGCTCCAAGCGTTCCTTGACGACTTCCATGTGCAGCAGGCCCAGGAAGCCCACGCGGAAGCCAAAGCCGAGCGCCACCGAGGTCTCGGGCTCCCACACCAACGAAGGGTCGTTGACGTGCAGCTTATCGAGCGCGTCACGCAGGTTCTCGTAGTCCTTGTTGTCGATCGGGAACAGGCCCGTATAGACCATGGGCTTGGCCTCGCGATAACCAGGAAGCGGCTCGGGGCAGGGGTTCGACGCCCACGTAAGGGTATCGCCCACGCGAACGGCCTCGGGGTCCTTCAGGCCCGTGACCACATATCCGACCTCGCCGACCGTCAGCGCGTCGACCGGGGTCTCGGCGGGACGCTTGACGCCCACGCCATCGACCAAAAAGTCGCCCTTTGCCTGCATCATGCGAAGGGTATCGCCCTTTTTGATGGAACCATCGAAGACGCGCACCGTAGCCACCACACCGCGATACTCGTCAAAGTACGAATCCAAAATGAGCGCTTTGAGCGGAGCGTTTGCATCGCCCTTAGGCGGCGAAATCAAAAAGACAATGGACTCCAGCAGATCGTGAATGCCCTCGCCAGTCTTGCCCGAGACGCACACAGCATCATCGGCAGGGATCGCCAGGTCATCCTCGATCTCGGTCTTAACCTCATCGGGATGGGCCGAGGGCAGGTCGATCTTGTTGATGGCCGGCACAATGTCCAGATTGGCGTTCATGGCGAGCGTCGCGTTGGAAACGGTCTGCGCCTCGACGCCCTGCGTGGCGTCGACAACGAGTACCGCGCCCTCACAGGCTGCCAGCGAGCGCGAGACCTCATAGGTAAAGTCCACGTGGCCCGGCGTATCGATCAGATTGAACTGATACGTCTCACCATCGTCGGCGTCATAGGAAACGCGGACGGCATTGGACTTGATCGTGATGCCGCGCTCGCGCTCGATATCCATGGTGTCGAGCAGCTGCGACTCCATGTCGCGTTCGTCGACGGTATGGGTGAGCTCGAGGATGCGGTCGCTGATCGTGGACTTGCCATGGTCGATATGCGCAACGATCGAGAAGTTGCGGATGTGGGAAATGTCAATTGAAGTATTCATGCGGACTATCTTACCCGAGCGGTACAAAAAATGGAGCCTGTTCCATAAAACAGGCTCCATTTATGCGCGTAATCTGTGTGGTGTGAAATTTACAACTTAGGCGTTGATGCTGTTCACGAGCTTGGCAAGACCGGACTTGCGGTTGGAAGCCTGGTTCTTGTGGATAACATGCTTGGCGGCAGCCATGTCGAGACGCTTGGTGACGGTCTTGAGGGCAGCCTGGGCCTTCTCGGCGTCGCCCTCGGCGACGGCGGACTGGACGTGCTTGGTCAGCGTCTTGAGCTCGGACTTGACAGCCTTGTTACGCATGCGAGCTGCCTCATTGGTGCGGATACGCTTCTTCTGAGACTTGATGTTTGCCACTTCTGGAGTTCCTTTCGAGTTCCTTGCAAAAAATGTATGACACCTCTGAGACACGGTGAGGTCATGCAAGCGCCTACTATAGCACGCTCCCCCTCAAAGGGATAGAACGAATTTGTCAAATAGGCAGGTATCATCACGATTTTCTCAAGATGTTCGTAATCCAGAGCAAAAGCGCGGTCTCAGAATCGGCAGAGCCCTTGAGCGCGAGCTCCACATCGACCGCACCCTCGAGCGCTGCGACGAGCTCTGCCATCGAAAAGCGACGCGCCCAAGTCAGGTGATTCTTGACCTGCCAGGACTGGAGCTTGAGCGTTGCGGCCAGCTCACGACCCTGTCCGCGCGCATCGAGCGCCTTGGCGACGATCAGCTCACGGATGCGACCGCATAGCAGCGTGTAGGTCCACACGTAGCTCTTGGAGGGCAAAAGCTTAAAGAGCTCGAGCGATCGCCGCATATCGCGAGCCGAGACGGCGTTGAGGAAGTCCCAGGGTTGAACCTCGGCCGTACGTACAATCCAGCGCTCAACATCGGCAAGTTCAATCTGAGGCGACTCGACCATCTGGGCAAGCTTAGCCAAGTCGTTATCGAGCATGCGAGTGTTTTCACCCGAACGCGAGACGAGTTCCTCGGCGGCCGCCATCGAGATCGACTTGCCGTGCTGCGTCGCCATCTGCTGCACGCGGCGCGGTAGCTCCCAGCGCTTGGTGCCGGAGCAATCGATCACGGCCTTCTTGTCGATCTTGGCGATCGCCTTATACAGGCGCGTGTTCTTGGCAAGCGAGTCGGCGATGATGAGGCAGACCGTTGTGGGGCTGGGACTCGCCAGATACTCGACGAGCGGCTCCGAAACCGCTTTGGCGAGCTTTGAGCAGCCATCAAGGATTACCAATCGAAACTCGCTGCCCATGGGAAAGGTGTTAAGCGATCCGATAATAGACTCGATATCGGGGTCCTTGGTCATGTCGCGCTCGTCGAGGTTGAACTCGACCATGCCCGACTTTTCCAGACGCGCTTTCATACGCGAGACGGCGTGATCGCGCTTGACTCCGTCGGTACCGACGATCAGATATGCCGGCAGCAGACCGGTTTCGGACATTGCGCTCCCCTCCCGCAGGCCTTCGCATTCGTTCCGTGCCATTCTAGCCCAGGGGCCCACCGCACGCCAACGACGTCGTCACGGTCGCTGGCATCGCATCGCAAAACCATTCGCAGTCGGCGTGACGGTAATGTCGCCGTGTTCGATGGTACACGCGAACACACCACCCGCTTCCTTCACGGCATCGATGCAGGCATCGGACGGATGGCCGTATCGATTCCCCTCGCCCGCGCTCGCGAGGGAAAGCTCGGGCTTCAGGACGTCCAGCAACTCACCATCGACTGAAACCTTGGAGCCGTGATGCCCAAGTTTAAGGACATCGATGTCCCCCACCTCCTGCACGAATTCCCGCTCTTGGTCGAGCTCGGCATCACCGGTGAGGAGTATGCGCAGGCCCTTGCCTTCCTGAACATAAGAGAGCAGCAGGACAAGCGAGTCCTCATTTCCCTCGCCATCCACGGACTCGAATGGCCACATCACACGAGCGCAAAATGAGCCGATGTCGACCGTATCCCCACGGCGCACCTGCCGATACTCCACGCCAGGTCGGTTCAATACCTCGGCAGGAGCATCCTCCAGCGCATCCGCCGCCACGGCAATCGTTCCGACCGAAAACTGTTCGAGCACGGCAGGCAGACCACCCCAGTGGTCCTCATCCCAATGCGTGACAAAGACGGCATCGATATGGTGCACGTTATTGCGAACCAACGCCGCAACCACACGCTCGTCGAGCCCGCAGTCGACGAGAGCTACTGCGCCGCCTTGGCGGATAAGAATCGCATCGGCCTGGCCCACATCGAGCACCGTCACCGAAGGCGGAGCGAATCGATCCCAATAGACGTACGGAATCGCAGCCAAGAGCATCAGGCATGCAAGCCCCACCGCCATAGGACGTGCACGGGGACGCGGCCACCAGACCAGCAGAACCGCCAGCAAACACGGCACTAGGTAAATCCACATGCTATCGGGCGGCACGCTCACGGATGCACCCGGCATGGCGGCAAACAGCTGCTCGAAGAACAGCGCGCAACGGGCGGCAATCATGGGCACAACGAGCGCCCAAGTCCGCAACGGTCCCACAAGCGAAAAGGGAACCAACACGATCGACACAGCGAGCAGTACGCTCACCACCGGACCGAGGAGCGCATTTGCCAGCGGAGCAATGAGCGAGAATGTACCGAAGGCAGGAATGGTGATGGGAAGTGTCGCCAGTTGCGAGCATAGCGTGACGGAAAGCATGCTGGCAAAGCCCGATGGCACACCCAGCTCACCCAAAGCGTAGGTCGCATAGGGGCAAAAGCACAGAATGGCTAAGACGCTGGCACATGATAGCTGAAAGCCCATCTCGAACAGCACCGTCGGCCGCAGTAGCACAAAGATGGACATGGTTGCGAAGAGCGCCGATGCGCCATGCCGGCGACGCCCCGCGCCGTTTACGACAAGCGTCGCGAACACCATGCAGCACGCGCGCACGGCCGAGGGAGACGCGCCCGTAAATGCAGCGTAGCCCACAAGCGTTATCGCCAATATCGCCCGCTGAAGACCACGTGAGCACCGAGTCTTTTGCAATACGCCCTCGATTACAAACCCCACGATAGCCAAATGGCTGCCCGAGACGGCGATAAGATGCGCCGTTCCCGTCACCGAAAACCAGTCGCCCGCCGGCTGGGCGCGCAGCTCGGCCGAACGACCGCAGACGACTCCAGCTATGAGTGCACGCGCCGGGTCGGTCGCAGGCGAGATGGACGCAAGCAGTTCATTTCGCAGTCGAAGCAGCGGCCTCGGAGAACCCTCATCGACCGACACAATCCGAACGGCTTTAACCTTACGCACCTCGCCTCGGAGCACACGCGATCGTCCATACGCATCGTTCTCAAAACGTGAAACGCGACCGATAACACGCACGTGCGCCCCGACCTTGAGCTCACGATCACACGACAGACGAACCGTTGCCAAGTTCTTACCGTCCGAGCGTGCCCCGCAGGTATAGGAATACACGTCGTCGTTTATGGATGGATCGCCCTGCACGACAAACTCGAGGCCGCTTGCCGCTCGACCGTCGAGTGCCTTCGAAGCGCTGAGCGCGCCCACAGCCCACCACGCCGAGACGACCGCTCCCGCCACGAGACTCGACGTCATCTCG
>UQQL01000049.1 GCA_900543275.1 uncultured Collinsella sp.
AGCCGGAGAGCACTTAATGTGCTCTCCGTGCGAGCAGGACTGTCCGAGCAGGGAGTAAAGTCCTCCGGCTGCCTCCGGACAGGTCAGTCTGCTAGCAAGTCGGGTACTCGCCCTCCCAGACGATGCGACGGTACTGATCCGGATCGGTGTCGCCCTCGGTGGAGAAGCAGAGCACGGAGCTCGTCTTGTCCAGGCCGATGAGCTCCTTGAGCTCGGCGTACTCGGGATCGAGCATAAGGGTCTCGACCAGACCGGTGGTCACGGCGCCGGACTCGCCGGAGATAACGCGCGGGTCGCCCTTCTCGGGAGCGCCCAGGGTGCGCATGCCGCGAGCGGTGACCCAGTCGGGGCAGGACACGAAGGCGGTGGTGTGGTTGCGCAGGATATCCCAACCCAGAATGTTGGGCTCGCCGCAGCACAGACCGGCCATGATGGAGGGCATGTCGCCGTCCACGATGCGCGGGTCGCCGTCGCCGGCGGCAGCGCCCTTGTACAGGCAGGCGGCCGGTGCGCACTCGACCACGACGAAGGTGGGCGGGTTATCGGGATACAGGTTGGTGAAGTAGCCCACCACGGCGCCGGCGAGCGAGCCTACGCCAGCCTGGACAAAGACGTGCGTCGGGCGGTTGATGGCCATCTCGCGCAGCTGCTCGGCAGCCTCGGAAGCCATGGTGCCGTAGCCCTCCATGATCCAGGACGGGATCTTCTCGTAGCCCTCCCAGGCGGTGTCCTGAACGATGACGCCGCGCTCGCAGGCGTCGGCCTCGGCGGCGGCCATGCGCACGCACTCGTCGTAGTTGACCTCTTCGATGGTCACCGTGGCGCCCTCGGCGGCAATGTTATCGAAGCGGGGCTTGGTGGAACCCTTGGGCATGTGCACGACGGCCTTCTGGCCCAGCTTGTTGGCAGCCCATGCCACGCCGCGGCCATGGTTGCCGTCGGTGGCGGTAAAGAAGGTAGCCTGGCCAAAGTCCTCGGCCAGCTGATCGGAGGTCAGGTAATCGAAGGTGCAGTCGGCAACGTCCTTGCCGGTCTCGTCGGCAATGTAGTTGGCCATGGCAAACGATCCGCCCAGGACCTTAAAGGCGTTGAGGCCAAAGCGGTAGCTCTCGTCCTTAACGCACAGGTTGGACAGGCCCAGGCGCGCAGCCTGACCGTCCAGGCGGGCAAGCGGAGTGACGGTATATTGAGGGAACGACTGGTGGAAGGCGCGGGCCTTCTTCACGTGGTCGAGGCTCATGATTCCCAAGTGCTTATCATCGCTCTTGGGCATCGTGTTGCCCGCCCACTGGATCTTATCGGCCATACGGTGAACTCCTTAAGTCCTCTCTTGCCGGCCCCCGCATACGCGTTTCAGCCCATTCCCATTCATGCGGCTAAACTTTTATGTGGATGCCAAACAAAAAGTTTGTTAGTACTGTTCTATCACACTTTTTGATTGGCAAACCTAACAAATTGTTTGTTGCCGTAATCGGTACCTTTTCGCCGCCGAACGGTCACATAACGCAGCGACGCTTTCGTTATTTGCGAACAAGTGTGGTTTATGGCAAAGTGTGCCCAAACTAATTTTTAGGAAGGCACCCATGACCCCCGCACAGATTGAGTTCTATAAGCGCCTTGCACACGGTCTGGCGCTCCAATTTGGCCCCAACTGCGAAATCGTCGTCCACGATCTGGAGACCGATGACGTGGACCACTCCATCGTAGTGATCGAAAACGGCCACGTCAGCGGGCGCAAACTGGGTGACGGCCCCAGCCATATTGTGTTTGAGTCCATGCACGAGGGCGCCACCGACGTACACGACCGCGAGCCATACCTCACCAAAACCACCGATGGCAAGCTGCTCAAGTCCTCGACGATCTTTATCCGCAACGATGAGGGCAAGCCTGTCGGCATTTTGGGCATCAACTTTGACATTACGCTTATGAAGGCTTTTGAGCGTTCGCTCGACGCCTTTACCGGCACCGGCGGCACGGGCTATACCGAACCCGAGCCCATTACCAAGAACATCGGCGACCTGCTCGAAGACCTGCTGCACGAGTGCGAGCAGTTTGTGGGCAAGCCCGCGGCACTCATGACCAAAGACGAGCGCATTCGTGCCATTGGCTACCTTGACCGTCGCGGCGCCTTCCTCATTTCCAAGTCGAGCGAGCGCGCCTGCGAGTTCTTTGGCATCTCCAAGTACAGCTTCTATAGCTACCTCAATGAGGCCAAGGCGGCAGCAGGCGACAAGTAGGCACTCGCCTGGATTGCCTCTCCCCTTTTGGGCGCGAGTTCTGGAAAGCATGAATCCAAGACCGAGCCGCTTGGAAAGTTCCATATAATCGATGTTATTAGTATTTCGAAAGGGTGGAACAGAATGGCGTTGAGCAAGGCATCATGCACCGGTCGCGGATTGATTCCGGCAATTGGTGGACATGTGCACCGCATGTTCGATGAGGGTGAAGACGACTTGTTTTCGCTGAGCCTTGACGACGTGATGGATGATCGCCCGTGGACCGCCGACGAACTCATGGGCGGCGGGGCTCGCCCGTCAAACCCCAATCCCGCACTTGCGCCTAAGACCGCATCTGCGCCGACTCCTGCGCAGTCGGCTGTTTCGACGCCCGCGCCTACGCCCGCACCCACTTCGGCGCCCACGCCCGCTCCCCGCCCCGCAAGCGACCCGTCCGAGACGGCAGCATTTCTCGCTGCAGCGACGCAGGGCAAATCGGCCGACAGCACCGTTATGTACAGCGCCCAGCAGTTGCCTGTTCCTGCGGCACGCAAGCCTCCGGTCGCAAGGCTCGACGAGCCCGTTGCCCATCAAGTTGCCTACGATTCCTGGGCTGCAACCGATCTGGATGAGACCTCTACCGGCATGCCGGCGCTCGATGTTCCAGTTAACCCGCTTTTTGCCGCCAACACGAGCGCCGCGGACTATGAGGGCGGTGCGGCATATTCCGATTATTCCGATGGCTATGCTGGCACCGGTCGCATCGAGACCGAGGATTATGGCACCGCATCGAGCGATTATCTCAACGATCCGTACGCTGCCACGCCTGCACCGGAATATGACCCGGAGGCCGCGTCCGCGCCGGCGTATACCAAAAGCACGGGCGAAGAGCGCTTTGCCGATTATTACGCCGAGGAAAAGGCGCTGCGTTTCTCGGAATTTCCGCAGGCAGTCAAGGTTGCCTTTATCGCCATTATCATTGCCCTGCTCGGCGTCATTGCGTTTGAGGGATTCCAGCTGTTCCGCGGCCCCACCCAAGCGGAGTCGGAGACCCAGCAAAAAGAGGACGATAACCAGTACCTGGACATCAACACCCTCAAGGGCGACCCCAACGACGGGGACGAGTAGCGGGGGTTAAGGGAGGGCCGGAAGAGCCGGCGGCATGTTACGGCTCCAAAAGCCCTGCCATAAAGATGGGCAGATACAGCACGTCACCATCGCGGTGAAGATTACATTCCGCAAGTACCAGGGCGCGATCGATTCCGTAGCCCTTCGTCGCGAGCGCGTTGTCGAGCGCCGCATGGGACTTAAAGCTCTTGCCCGACTTGACCTCGATGGCAAGAACCTCCCCATCGAGCGTCTCCTCCACAAAATCGAGCTCGCCGACTTTTTTAGACGTAAAGTAGCGCAATCTGAATCCGTGGGCTTTGAGCTCTTGGGCAACGAAGCCCTCAAACGCCGCCCCCATGTTCATGCCAAAGGCGTCTTCCGCCCCCCCATCAAAAACGCCTTGGGCGACCCTTTTGGAATACGACGACATGAGCATTCCGGTGTCCAAGTAAAACAGCTTGAACAAATTTCGTTGCTCCCCCAATAAAAGGGGTGCCACGGGCGCCGTTACGTTATACACGGGAAGCGCGACACCCGCCTCCGATAGCCAGAGAAAATGATCTGTCACCTGCGAAAAACGTTTGACACCGTTAATCGATGACAGTTTGAATCGCTTGTTTTTGGAGCCGGCCTCGCTGGGAATCAGATCATAGATATCGCGAATAACCAAGCGTAGCTCAGGCGGAGCGTACTTTGCGATGTCATCGCGATACAGGGCGTGAAGATCGCGGTGGATGTTTCGAACCTCGTCGACATTGCGCGTCGCCAAGAAGGAATTGACCGCGTCGGGCATGCCTCCCACCACCACATACTGATGGAACAGATCGAGCAAACGGTCATACAGATAGCCGGGGAGCTCCCCTTCATCCTTTAGACAGCCCCTGAGCATGTCAAACGCTCCGGCAGCAACGCCGCTTGCCCAGCAGAACTCCTCAAAGTCGAGCGGGTACATCTGGACCTGCTCGACATACCCCACCGGCAGGGAATCGATGCCCTCGAGCTCAACGCCAAGGAGCGATCCGGTAAGGATGTATCGAAAGTCGCCGCGCTGGACCAGGTATTTGATAAACGTCACTACGTTGGGGCATCGCTGCACCTCGTCGATAACCACAACGGTCTTGTTCGCAACCATCGGCTGCGTTGCAGCAATAGACATGCGCATAAGCAGGTCATCCGCGCTTTTTGCCGCCAAAAACGAATCGCGCACGGACGCGTCGGCGATAAGGTCGAACGTCACGACATTTTCGAACGATTCGCTTGCAAAGACGTTGACCAAATATGACTTTCCTACCTGTCGGGCGCCCTTGACCAAAAGAGCCTTGTTAGGCGACGAGGCAAGCCAAGATTCAAACTGTGCTTTCGCTTTTCTCTGTAGCATAAGCGTACCCCTTATTACGTGCTGTTTTAGCACTAGGATACACTTTTCCGTGGTTGCTAGATGCTCATTTCGACACTTTTTCGAGATTTTGAAGTGTGTATTACGACACTTTTCCGTACTTTTACACGGGATATTTCGACACTTTTTCGGATTTAAGCCTAACAGCAGCCGGCGAAATCAAGCGCCGTCTGCACATCATTTCGCAGGCGGCGCTTGATTTGTGTCCGCGCGCGCTGATAGACTCCATCGTGCCAGCAAGGAGCGGGCGCGTTTTATCCAGAGTCGGGGTAGAGAGTTGGCTCCACGATCCCGACGCCAACCGGCCAAGAGGCACGGTGGCCCTGCCAACATCGATGAAAGGAGTCCGTATGGACAATTTCTCCGTGCGCAGTGAGCGCAACTTCCACAACCTGGTAGCCAAGCCAAAACGAATGCATCTTCTGGACAAGCCGAACGGCTATGCCTCGGCCATGGTCAAGAGCAGCCTCTCCCACCAGATGCGCTTTACCGTGCAGGCGCTCGAGGAAGAGCTCTGCGTTGCCGGCGACCCGCACGTGCTACAGATCAAGCTGCTCGGAGACGACTCGCGCGAGTCGTCCAGCTGGAAGCTCTTTGCCGACGGCTCGTGCGTCGCAAGCGGCTCGGGTGACTTTGCCCGTGAGTGCTTCTGCGAGGGCGCCGAGGTGTTTTTGGACTTGTGTCGTGATGCCGTCGAGGCTGCCAAGCTGCACCAGTGGAGCCAGAGGGAGTATGAGCTGCTGAGTGCCGCGCGCGGGATTGCGGGGGTGTAAACAGGCGGAGCGCTCCTGAAGCCTTATTCCACACGATCGGGTGTACTCATCTGCAACTCGACTTGCTACCAGATGGTGCAATCACGTTCCACGTCGGTTAAGCCAGACCCCGGCCGGTCGTTGGCAAGTGAAACAACATCTCCCACCCATAGGCCTCTAAGACCGACCGTCCACTATAATCCAAGCGGTTAGCGTCTCCCAAAATCGCCATGGACACGTCTTCCAAGATGCCCTCTCAACTGTGCAGAAATAACAGCCGCCCATACGGTCGATGTGCTCCTTGCACGTCTCGCTGACCACGCAACGATGGAAAACAGGTTCCTGGACGGATGACCCCTGAGGGGATGCATGAAATCGGCATCGAGGCCATCGTCTGTCGAACAATACCTGCCCATACCTTTAAAACATGAGAACAAGACGCCGGCGTCGGTATCGTTTTCAATTCAGTTTAAAACTGAGGAGATTCAGGAGCCAGCCGAATAAACTAAGACTCACTTAGTAATTGCTAAATTTCTGACTGGGTATATAGTATCTGACAGTAATAAGGATTCTTTACTATATGTGAGGCAGAAATGACTTCAACGGATGATGAACTAGTCAGCAGGCTCCAAGCTCACCTGTCAACCATTCGCAAGGCGGCGGGCTGGAGTGGCGAACGGCTTGCGAACGAACTAGGCATAACAAAGCAAACCGTCAGCAGCCTTGAGACGGGTAAAACGCAGATGACGAAGATGCACTATCTCGCCATCAGGGCGGTATTCAACAACGAAATCGCCGTCAGCGGAAACGAGGATCTGGCAAAAATAATTCAGCTATTCGTTGACCAACCAGTAGCACCCAAACTAGAGAAGATGCAAAATGCCCTTAAAGAAGGGGATGAGAAGGGGACACAACAAGAGGCAGCTACTAAGCAGAGCGCCATAGTTGGAGCAACCGCTCTCACCGCCGCCCTAATCCCCGCTTCATCGGCATTGATTCCGGCATTGGGCTCTCTTGCATATCAACTTGCAAAATCAATCAAGAAATGAGGTGTACAGAAATTGGAGTCGGAAAACACTGATCTGCCCGCAAAGAACAAAGGCCTCGTGTGGCTCGAGCAGCACAAAGTCCAGATTGGCATCGGTGTATTTGTGGCAATCAGTTCAATCGTTAGCATTACGATTGCCGCGAAAACGGGCCATACGCCTAAATTCAAAACTATTTGCAACGGCGCAGACAAAGGTGTTGCCACGATTGCTAAGGCAGCAGAAAAGGCCTCCTTGCCAGTGGTCAACCTTACCGGAGTCAAGAAAACTGCAACGGGACTCGGACATGACTTGCTTCTTTCGAATCAGGCAGTTAACAAGCGTCTCGTCTCCAGCGGAATGATGACAAAAGAGCCCTGGGGTTACAAGCTCACAGAAGTCGGCAAACTCTTTGGGAAAGAAACAGTCAAAGTAACGCGCGCCGGTTATACCTTCTCAAATATCGAATGGGATGAAGCGGTTGTCCCGTTTGTTTTTACTTCCGACGAACTTGCGAGCATTAACGCCAAAAAAACTCACATTGCGCAAGTCATAGCCCAGTAGTCAAATCTGATACACCGTGCGCCCCGCGTACGCAAACGAAAAGGAGACACCATGGTCATATACAGAACTCAAGAATGGAACGGATACGGAAAGCAAAACTACTACTGGAATGAATACCGCCGTGAGGGCGACACGGTTGTCAAATACAAGTGTAATAGGCGCAAGTTCTTCGATGGGGACGAAAGCAACTGGGAAGAAAGCGAGCATGAAGAAGATTCGTGGAGCATTGACGATCCCAATATGCCCGATTGGCTGAACGGCTACCTCTAATAACTATTAACTAGCAGCCCTTGAAAGCCCCACTTCCCACAGGGAACGTGGGGCTTGATATTGCCCTCCTGTCCGAAAGCACTTTCCATCTCAGCTTTCAATCTAGGCAACCACAATGGTATGGGCCATGGCCGTCAGTTCACCAATCTCAATAAACCTGTCTTTTGTAATGCGATTGACCAATGCGCCGACTCTCTGGTCGGTCGCATCGACATCACAAGCGATGCGCAGCCCGGGAGAGCCGCCAAAAGCAGCTGCTTGCCTGATGCACAAAAGCGCAGAAACCCGCATCCCGAATATGGTGGGATGCGGGCACGGACAATCGTGTGTCCCATTCCAGGCGCGGATTCTGGGATGCAATCTCCGCCGAGGGCTCCAAGGGGAAAGCGCATCCCATTCTGAGCATCGATTCCGGGATGCATTTTCCACTCCAAACAAAAGGCCCCGGCTCGCGATGGAGCCGGGGCCAAAGGCACAGCATATGCAGTTGGCGTTGAGCGCGGACGGCCCGTCAACAATGGCCGTCCGCACCCCACCCTACCCGCGGTGACGGGCGCGACTGTAAGGCGTATCCACCATGGGCAGATCCGGACGCAGCTTGCCGTCGAATGCGCGATAGGCGTTCTGCACGGCGGGCGCCGTGGGGATCGTTGCAATCTCGCCGATGCCCTTGCCGCCGTATGCCACGGGCAGCAGTTCGTCCTTCTCCACGTAGATGGCGTGGATATCCGGAATCTCGGGCGCACGGAACAGCCCGAGCGTGCCGTACCTTGCCTGGGGCACGCAGTCCTTGAGCGGCCAGTCCTCGGTAAGCGCATAGCCCATACCCATGAGCACGCCGCCTTCGATCTGACCCTGGATGGAGATGGGGTTGACCACCTTGCCGGAATCGTGCGCGGCATAGACCTCGCTTACACGACCGTCATCGTCCAGAATGACCACATGTGTGGCAAAGCCGTAGCAGATGTGGCTCTTGGGGTTGGGAACATCGGCGCCCAGCTTGTCGGTCGGCTCCAGATACACGTAGCCAAACTCGCATCCCTCGAGCGCCTTGATGGTGGCCGCAGGGTCCTGAGGATGCATACCCTGGCCGGCGACGAGTTCCTGTGTGCGCAGCTGGTAGGCGCGACCGTCGTCATACTCGATCTTGACGCCGTCGCCGTGCGCGCTCACCGGGGCGGTAGGCGCAGGCTTGCCGGCCTCGATGCCAACCATGGCGTCGCGCAGCAGGAAGGCGGCGCCGCGCACGGCCTCGCCGGTCACGACTGTCTGGCGCGAACCAGACGTGGTGCCGGAGTCGGGAGCGTTCTCGGTGGAGCACTCGCCGTTGGCGATGCAGCTCAGCGGCAGACCGCATGCCTCGGCAACGTCCTGCAAAAAGACCGTGTTGCAGCCCTGGCCGATGTCGGACGTGGCGGCGTAGACCACGGCGCGGCCACCCTCGACGCGAATCTTGCAGCGGCCGGCATCGGGCAGGCCCACGCCCACGCCGGCGTTCTTCATGGCGCAGGCGATACCGGCGTGTCCGGGATGCGCATAGTAGGCATCCTTGACCTCGAGCAGCGTCTCCTTAAGCGCCGTGGAGCAATCGGCGATCTGGCCGTTGGGCAAAACCTCACCCGGCTCGATGGCGTTTCGGTAACGAATCTCCCACGGGTCCAGGCCAACCTTCTCTGCCAGCAGGTCGATTAGGCTCTCGAGTGCAAACTCGGACTGGCAAACGCCAAAGCCGCGGTACGCGCCGGCGGGCGGGTTGTTGGTGTAGTAGCCAAAGCCGCGAATGTCGGTGTTCTGGTACTTGTAGGGGCCGACGGCATGCGTGCAGGCGCGCTCGAGCACCGGGCCGCACAGCGACGCGTAGGCGCCGGTATCAAAGTTGATCTCGCAATCCAGACCGGTAAAGATGCCCTCGGCATCGCAGCCCAGCGTAAAGGTGCCGTCCATCGCATGACGCTTGGGATGGAAAGCGAGCGACTCGGCACGCGTGAGCTTGCACTTCACAGGACGCTGGAACTTATATGCGGCGAGCGCGGCCAGGTGCTGGACCGAAACGTCCTCCTTACCACCAAAGCCGCCACCCACGAGCATGGTCTCGACGACCACACGCTCGGGTTCGCTATCCCAGCCAAACATGTGGGCGCACTCTTTGCGCGTATCGTAGGCACCCTGGTCGGTCGACTGCACCTTGACGCCGTTCTTGTACGGGAAGGCGACGGCGCACTCGGGCTCCAAGAAGGCATGCTCGGTAAAGGGCGTGGTAAAGCGCTGCGTCACGGTAAATGCGCTCTCCGCCAACGCCTTGGCGGCGTCGCCGCGCGTCACATGGCGGCTCTGGCACACGTTGTCCTTGAGCTCTACCGTGTTGCCAAAGGCAAAGAAGCTGTCGTGCAGGCGCGGGGCGTCGGCAGCCCTGGCCTCGACAATGTTACGCACGGGCTCCAGCGGCTCGTAATCGATCTTTACGAGCTTCTTGGCCTTCTCGAGCGTCGCCTCGTCCTCGGCGACCACCAGCACGATGGCATCGCCCACGCAGCGGGTGATATCGCCCACCGCGATCATGACGTCCCAGTCCTGGATAAGGTGGCCGACCTGGTTGACCGGCACGTCCTCGGCGCGTAGGATACCCACCACGCCGGGCAGGGCCTCGGCCTTGGAGGTGTCGATGGAGAGCACACGGGCGCGCGGGTACTTGGAGCGCACGGCGCTGGCGTAGGTCAGACCCGGTTGATCGAGCTCGTCGATGTCATCGGGGTATTTGCCCTCGCCGAGCACCTTCTTGCGCACGTCGATACGGAAGGCGCGCTTGCCCACACCGTAGTCGTCGCCGCGCTCCAGGCCCTCGTCGATCCGCTTTTCGCCGCGGAGCACCGCAGCGGCCAGCGAAATGCCCTCGATAATCTTCTTGTAGCCGGTGCAGCGGCAGACGTTGCCGCGGATGGCGTACTTGATCTGCTCCTCGGTGGGCTCGGGGTCCTCGGCGATGAGCGCCGCACCCGCCATGACCATGCCGGGGATGCAAAAACCGCACTGCACGGCACCCACGGCGCCAAAGGCGTACACAAAGGCCTCGCGCACGTCCTGGGGCAGGCCCTCGACGGTCACGATGTTGCGGCCGGCGGCAAGAGCGGTGGTCAGAACGCACGCCTTCACGGCCGCACCGTCCACATGGATGGTGCAGGTGCCGCAGGCGCCCTCGGAGCAGCCGTCCTTGGCGGAGTGGATATGCAGGTCGTCGCGCAAGTAGCGGAGCAGCGGCTTGTTCTGAGTCGTCGTGCGCTCGACGCCGTTAACGGTAAAAGTGAATTCCTGTGCCATGGTGATTCCCTTCTACACGCCGGCGGCGATGCCGGTGCGGTCGTGGATGGCACCGTGCGGGCAGACGACGGCGCACATGCCGCACGACAGGCAGTCCGCGCCGTCGATATGGGCGCAGTTGTCCTCGATACGGATAGCGCCGGCAGGACACTTTTTGGCGCACATGCCGCAACCGATGCAGCTCGTGTCGCAAATCTTGCGCGCAATGGCGCCCTTATCGGTGTTGTTGCAGCGCACCAGGATGTTCTGGTAGCCGGGAACGAAGGCAATCACGCGCTGTGGGCACGCCATGCCGCACAGGCCACAACCCGTGCACTTTGAGCGATCCACGCGGGCGATGCCATCGACCAGTGCAATGGCACCGTGGGGGCAGGCCGTGACGCAGGCGCCACAGCCAATGCAGCCTTCGCTGCAGCGGGCGTCGCCGCCTGCGGAGGCGCAACCGCTTCCGCAGGCAACGTAGGCCACGTTATGTTGAATGGATTTGGCCATAAGAGACTCGCCTATTTCTTAAGAAGATACGGATAGCTGTCGCGCACGGCCTTGATGGTCAGGCGGACGGCCTCGGGAAGGCCGGTGTTGACGGCATCGACCGAGACGGTGCGGACCGTGCCGGCGACGCGGACCTTAAAGTGGTCCTCGTCCACGGCCAGGAAGCCCTCGTTCTCGGAGTTCTCCATGTCCTGCTCGCTCCAGAACAGGGTGAGCTTGTCCTTGTAGGGACGACCCTCCTGGTAGGGGCAGAACACAGCGCAGTTGCCGCACTCGTTGCACATGCCGTCGACATGTACCACCTGATGCTTGGCCAGGCCCGGCACCTTAATAGCAACGTTGGCGCGGTTGGGGCACACGTCGCAGCAGACCTCGCACACCGAGCCGCAGCCCAGGCAGCGGGTCTTGGTGCAGTTGCGCTTATCGCGGCAGAGCGTCCCCTTGCGCTCGTAGCAGGTGTCCTCGCGGCCGGCCTGCTCGTTGCAGTCGGCGTACTTGTTAAAGTCCACGCCAGCGATGGCACGGGCGACCTCGGCGGCATCGGCGATAGCCTCGACCACGGTGGCCGGACCGCGACGGCAGTCACCTGCAGCCCAGACGCCCTCGACGCCGGTGGAGGTGGCGGCAAGGCGGCCGCGACGGTCGTGCTCGACGCCCGCGGCGTCGTACAGGCTGGCATCGATGCCCTCGCCCACGGCGCAGATCACCGTGGTGGCGGGAAGCTCGACGGTCTCGCCCGTGGCGACGGGGCTGCGACGACCGCTTGCATCCGGCTCGCCAAGCTCCATAACATCGCAGGTCAGCACGGCGCCGTTGAGCGCCTTGGGCGCCAGCAGCTCGCAGAACTCAACGCCGTCGGCAAGAGCAAGATCGAGCTCTTCCTCGTCGGCGGGCATCTGCTTCTTGGTACGGCGATACACCAGGCGCACGTTCTTCACGCCAGCCAGGCGCTTGGCCACGCGGGCCGCGTCCATGGCGGTGTTGCCGGCGCCAATGACCACGACGTCCTCGCCCAGCTCGAGCTTCTCGCCCTTCTTGGCGGCCTCGAGGAACTCCAGCACGTCGAGCTCGGCGCCCTCGCCCAGGCCCGCAGAGCCGGGCATCCAGGCACCGGTTGCCACGACCACATCGGTAAAGCCCTGGGCCTTGAGCTCGTCAATGGACTCCACGCGGGCGTTGAGCTGAACCTTGGCGCCAAAGGCCAGGCAGAGCTCGGCATCGTGGGAGATATCGTCGCTGGCGATACGGAACTCGGGGATGACGTGACGGACCACGCCGCCGAGCGAGTCGCGAGCCTCGAAGATGGTGACGGGCACGCCGGCACGCGTCAGGAAGAACGCCGTCGCCAGGCCGGCCGGGCCGCCGCCGATAACGGCAACGTTGCGCTCGCCGTCGTTGGCGATGGCCTGGGCGCGCAGCTTGGGCAGCACGGCGGTCATGGCCTCGCGGGCGGCTTTGAGCTTGCTGGCGCGGATCTGGGCGCCCTCGGGCTCGTAGAATGCACGCTCGCAGGCACGGCCGCAGGGATGCGGGCAGATGGTGCCGGTAATGAACGGCAGGGCGTTACGTTCGATGATAATGTTGAGTGCATCCTCGTAGCGGCCCTCGTCAACAGCCGCCAGGTAGGCGGGAATATCCTGCTGGATGGGGCAGCTCGTGCGGCACGGCGTGGTAAAGCAGTCGGAAAGCGGGCTCTTGCCGGCGACCTTGCGGTCGGGCAGCGGACGCAACGGCTTCTTGTAGAGCGGATTGGTGAGCGAGTCGGTCTGGATCGCAGTCACGGCCTCGAGCGAGACGCCCGCAAACGGCTTGCCATCCAGGTCGGCAAACTCGCCGGCCATCTGGCTAAAGCGCTCGTAGCCACCGGGCTTGAGCACGTCGGTCGCCAGAGTAACGGGCCAAATGCCGGCATCGTACAGGGCACGGATGTTGTAGACCGTGGCACCGCCGGAATAGCTGATGCGCAGCTTGCCATCGAACTGCTCGGTAATGCGGCGGGCGGCCTCGATGGTCAGTGAGAACAGCGAACGGCCGGACATGTACATCTCGGTGGAAGGCAGCTCGTTCCTCGTCACGTCGACGGGGAACGTGTTGGTCAGCTTGACGCCAAACTCCAGGCCGCGCTCGGCGCACAGGGCAATCAGGCGCTCGAACATGGGCACGGCGTCGACCCACTGCAGGTCCTCGCGGAAGTGCGTGTCATCAAAGACGATATAGTCAAAGCCCAGCTCGTTGAGGCGCTGACGGGCAAACTCATAGCCCAGCAGCGTGGGGTTGCACTTGATGTAGGTGTTGAGGCCCTTCTCGGTGATCAGATAGGTCGCGATGCGCTCGATCTCCGCCGGCGGGCAGCCGTGCAGGGTAGACTCGGTGATGGAGTTGGAGACGCGTGCCGGGATGGACTCGACAAACGCAGCGTCGACATGCTCAAACTTGTCTAGGTTGGCAAGCGCCCAGGCACGGCACTCGTTCCAGACGTCGGAGCCGCTGGCATCCTTCATGCCCTCGATGTACGCGTCGACCTTGGGGCTCTTAATGCCCTCCAGGTCATAGCCCACGGACATGTTGAAGACAAAGCCGTCCGGGCTGCCCAGGCCGTACTCGCGAGCGATCAGGTGGCAGGCAAACCATGCCTTCACGTACTCGGCAAAGGCCTGCGGAACCTCGAGCTCGGTCGACCACTCGCAGTTGTAGCACTCGTCCTGCGCCACGATGCAGGGCTTGTTCACACACTTGGAGAGCTCCTCGCCGTCCATAACCTGAACGGTCTTGAGCTCAAAGAAGCGGGAACCAGCCACATAGGATGCCACGATGTTCTGGGCAAGCTGCGTATTGGGACCGGCGGCCGGGCCAAACGGAGTCTCGATGCGCTCGTCAAAAATGGGAAGCGCGCCCTCCTGGTTGGTCGCGACCATCTTGCGCACGCCAAAGATGGCGTCCTGGGTCTTGTGCTCCTCGATGATCCAGTTCATCAGCTGCGAAAACGGGATCGGCCTCATGATGTCGCTCATAGTGAGCTCCTCTCTGTAACGCCCGGCGAGACCGCGCGGCGGGCGCAAATACGGTGTAGCGCTAGCACAGCGCCGGCGACCCCGCGGAGGTCGCCTATACGCGCGTCGGATGCGGCGAAACATCCGACGCGCGCGAATCTACTTGTAATTAGTAGGTGCGATCGTTGAGCGTGCTCCAGAGCTTCTTGGACTCAGCCATGGTCCACGCGTTGATCTTTTCCTCATCGATACCGACGAACTCGCGATCCTTGTACAGGACGCGGCCGTTGATGATGGTGGTGCGGCAGTTTTTGCCCATCATGCCAAAGAGCATGTGGCCGTCAATGTTCTCCTCGCTCAGCGGCGTAAAGGGCTTGTAGTCCATGACGATGACGTCGGCGGCAGCGCCGGCCTCGAGCACACCGAGCTTGCGATCGAAGTACTTGCTCGCCATCTTGGCGTTGTTCTCGAACAGCATGGTCATGGCCTCGCACCAGCCCACGTTGGGCATGGCGGCGTTGTGGCGCTGAATGATCAGGAAGACCTTGAGGCTCTCGAGCATATCGTGGGTGTAGGCGTCGGTGCCCATGCACACGGGGATACCGCGGCGGAAGAACTCGAGCACGGGGGCGCAGCCCACGGCGTTGCCCATATTGGATTCGGGGTTGTTGACGAGCCAGGTGCCGGACTCCTTGACGATATCCATCTCGGCGGGCGTCACGTGGATGCAGTGGCCGAGCATGGTGTCGGGACCCAGCAGGTTGTGCTGCAGCAGGCGCTCGACGGGGCTGATGCCGCCGCGGTTGAGGCGGGAGTCCCACACGTCATTCATGCCCTCGCACACATGGATGTGGAAGCCGGTCAGGCCGTTGTTGGCCTCGGCCATCTTATCCATGGTCTCGTCCGAAAGCGTAAAGGTGGCATGTCCGCCAAACATGGCGGCGATCATGTGGTTGTCGTTATCGCGACGCTCCTTGGCGGCCCACTGGGCAAACTCGGCGTTCTCGGCAATGGCCTGGTCGCATTTTTCCTGGCCGCGGCGGTCGGAGACCTCGTAGCACAGGCACGAACGCATGCCCAGCTCCTGAGCGGCGTCCTTAATGGTAAAGAGGCTACCCGGGATCTCGCAGAAGCTCGCATGGTGATCGAAGATCGTGGTGACGCCATCGCGGATGGAGTCAAGAATCGTGGCATAGGCGCTGGCCTTGGTGCCGTCGAGCGTCAGGTTGTCATCGATCTTCCACCACTGCTGCTCAAGATTCTCCAGGAAGTTGGTGGGGTTGCAGCCCTTAATGGCAAGGCCGCGGGCCAGACCCGAGTAGATGTGGGTGTGGCAGTTGATGAGTCCGGGCATGATGAGGTTGCCCTGGGCGTCGACGTACTCGGCATCCGGGTACTTGGCCTTGAGCTCGCACTCGGGGCCTACTTCGACGATCGTATCTCCGTCAATGGCGACCGCGCCGTTGGGAATGAACGGGGTCTGAGCGTTGCGGGTAAAAACGGAACCGTTAGCGACCAGAAGCATGAATGCTCCCTTCAACATCAGGGGCGGGGTTTGACACCTCTGACATGGCGGAGTGCGAAGCGCCGGCCTACACCGGAAACGGGCCCTCTCCCGTCAACGCTTCACCAAAGGGACAAACCCTTTGAAGTGCGGCTTGGCGC
>UQQL01000050.1 GCA_900543275.1 uncultured Collinsella sp.
CGAGATTACTACGCGTCTCGTGGGCTCGGAGATGTGTATAAGAGACAGCTTTGGGGCAGCCCGGTTTCCCGTTGGCCGGCGCCCCCACTCATAAGCCTTAAGTCGGTGGGCTGATATGTTGCGTCCCTGATGGCTACAAGGTTGAAAGGAAGGTGGACAGGCGGCGGAGGCCTTCGTCCAGGTCTTTATCGGAAACGCAATAGCTGAGGCGGACGTGGCCTTCGGTGCCGAAGCAGTTTCCGGGGACTAGGGCTACGTTTGTCTCTTCGATGGCTTTGATGCAGAAGTCTTCGCTGGTTAGGCCGAACTTTTTGATGCTCGGGAAAGTGTAGAAGGCTCCTGCGGGCTCTACTACGTCGAGGCCCATGGTGTATAAGGCTGCGAGTACGCGTTCGCGGCGGGCTCTGTAGACTTTGAGCATGGGCGTTGGGTCGACGGTCAGGGCTCGAGCTGCGGCGTCCATCTCGAAGGAGACGGCACTCGATACTAGGTATTGGTGGGCCTTTGCGATCTCGGCGATGACGGGGGCTGCGGCTGCGAGCCAACCCAAGCGCCAGCCGGTCATGGCCCAGGGCTTGGAGAAGCTCTCGATGACTACCGTCTGCTCGCGCAGTTCTGGGTGTCGCTGGGCAAAGCGCTCGTAGCCGTCCGCGTAGACCAAGCGGTTGTATACGTCGTCGCAAACCACGTAGATGCCCGCCTGGTCTGCCACGCGCGCCACGGCGTCGAGCGACGCCGTATTGAGGATGCAACCCGTAGGATTGTTGGGCGAGCAGATGACGATGGCCTTGGTCGCCGGCGTAACGCAAGCGCGCAGCGCTTCCTCATCGATCTGGAATTGCGCAGGCTCCGTATCCAAAAAGACCGCCTTGGCGTGGTTGGCCACGACGATGCTTTCGTACAGGCCAAAGGCCGGCGTGGGGATAATGACCTCGTCGTCGGGGTTGAGCATAGCCATGAATGTTGCCGACAGGGCCTCGGTCGCGCCATCAGTCAGGATGACCTCGTCGGCCGAAAACGCAAGGCCCGCGTCCCCCATGTAGGCAGATAACGCCTCGCGCAGGGCGGGGCGACCGTTGTTCGGCGGATAGTGCGTGTCACCGCGGTCCAGTGCGGCGGTCACCTCGGCGCTAATCACATCGGGCGTGGGAAAATCGGGCTCGCCGAGCGCGAGCGCGATGCACCCCGGATGCTGGGCGGCGAGCGCGTTGATCCGGCGGATACCGGAGGGCTTGAGCGTGGCAAGCGAGGTATTCATGGGCAGACGCATGGCGTTCCTTTCGTAAGGGTTGCACTAGGATAGCGCGGCGAGGCGCCGTCAGACGGTGTAACCTAAACGGAAACGAGCCGGAAAGGAGATGGCATGGAGACGACCGCGCGCGGCGATGTACCAAAAACGCTGCAAACCATTGCGTATATCAGCATTCCCAATAGCGCCGATCTTGAGTTTTTGCTTTGGGACCTGCAGGATGCCATCGCCGCCTATGCACAGCTTTCCGGCACTACACTCCCCCTCCCAGTCGACTTGAAGGCAAATGACGCCGGCAGCGTTGCCGATGGCATCGTGCTGGCCATTGAAGATGTGGCTGACGATGAGACGTTGACAGCTATCGAGCAGACGCTTGAGCGCTTTGGCGGTACGGGAACGCGCGTCTATGCCGCGATTCGAGCCGCACAAGAGGGCACTGAGCAGGCGCGTGGGGCCGCCGTTCGCCTGCACAAGGCATGTGAGCGCCATGACCAATTGTGGTGTGGCGGCGTTGCCATCTGCGCCGGCAGCGGCATTGCGGCGCTTCGTCGCTCCCCGCGCATGGGACTCTTGCGGCGACCGTTTTCGGAAGCGATGGATAAGCTTGTGGGCGCTGTGCGCATGGGCTGCTCCGTCAAGCATGCACAGCGACTTGGCGGTGGCAATGCCGCCAACGTCGACGCCGACGGCATGGTTTGCGCCGAGCCAGCCGTGCCCGCGCCGATCTGGCGAGGCGTTCTAAAACGTCTGGGCACCCACGCTCAAACAAAAATCTAAATTAAATAACAGCCCAGTCAACGGCTTCGTGCCAACGCTCAACAAGACGCTCCAGGCGCCAGGCGGCATTGGCGGGACTTGTCGAGGGCAGGACGATAGCGGGCAGCCCGGTGTGTTCTTGTAGATAGCGCTTGTAGAGCCGGCCAGCTGTACCACCGTTGCATATCACCTGCTCAATGGGGGCTGCGCCGGTAATGCGCTCGATATGTGCCGGCACAACGTTGCGAATGCTCGCGTCGCTTGAGCCCTTGATATCACAGCTCTCGATCACGTCCCACAGGGCCACACCGCCGTTGAGCAGCATGGATCGCTTGGCAGCAATCGAGGCGTCGAGCGTCGCGGGCTCGCCGCTCGCCAAAAAGTCTCCCTCGTTGGGCGGCACGGGCACACCGAGGCACGCGGCCATCACGCGCCAAAAGCGATTCTGAGGGTTGCCGTAATAAAAGGCATTGGCGCGCGAAAGCACCGAGGGAAACGACCCCAGCAGCAAAACGCGCGAGTGCTCGTCAAACACGGGTTCAAACCCATGCTCAATATGTTGATAGCCCTCGTCCGGCGCGGCCACGAGCTAAGCCCTCAGCAGATAGCGCACCTCGTAGGGCGCAAGCTCAAGGGAGCCCGCCAGCTCGACCGTGGGCACGCCGTCGGCCAGCAGGTCGACAAAGGACCCATTGAGCTCGCCGGCGCCAAAGGTGTAAGGCTCGCCCACGGCATTGACCGCCACGAGCACCGTCGCGTCGTCGCAGGCGCGCTCGAACAGCAGCTGCTTGTTCTGAATCACCACGTTGCGATAGGCACCATAGTTGAGGGCACGGGCCGCCGCGTCGTCTGCCGAGCGCAGGTGCGCGAGCTGCTTGATGAAGGCCGTCAGCTCGTTGGGCGCAGGCTCATCGAGCGCAGGTCGCAGCGCCCAGTCACCATCGGGGCCGCCCTTTTCGCCAGGAATCCCCCACTCGCTGCCATAGTAGACGCACGGAATGCCCGGCATGCCAAAGAGCATGCCATAAGCGGGGCGCAGACAGGACTTGTCGGTAAGGATGCTCGCCAGGCGCGGCACATCGTGGTTGTCGACAAACGACAGCAGATGCTTGCCGCGATAAATGCACCACGGGTCACCGCCAAACTGGCGGTGCAGCGAGTGCGCGATCTCGAACATATTGACCGAGTTAAAGCTGGAGTACAGGCCCTTGTAGCACTCGTAGTTGGTGCAGGAGTCGAGCATCTCGTCGTTGACGATCTGGTTGTAGTCGCCGTGGAGCGTCTCGCCGATCAGCACAAAGTCGGGCTTGAGCTCACGGGCAAAGGCGTGCAGGCGGCGCATAAAGTCGCGGTCGAGCATATAGGCAACGTCCAGGCGCAGGCCGTCGACGCCAAAGACGTCGGCCCAACGGCGCACGGACTCGAGCAGGTAATCGACCACGGCGGGGTTTTGCAGGTTGAGCTTCACGAGCTCAAAATGGCCTTCCCAGCCCTCGTACCAAAAGCCATCGCCATAGCAGGAGTCGCCGTCAAAGCTGATGTGGAACCAATCCTTGTAGGGCGAGTCCCACTTGCGCTCCTGCACATCGCGGAAGGCCCAAAAGCCACGGCCCACATGGTTGAAGACCGCATCGAGCACCACGCGGATGCCATGGGCGCGCAGCGTCTCGCACACGGCGGCAAAATCGGCATCCCCACCCAGGCGACGGTCGATATGGCGCAGGCTGCGCGTGTCGTAGCCATGGCTGTCGGATTCGAGCGGCGGGTTAATGAGCACAGCACCGATACCGAGCTCTTGCAGGTAGTCGGCCCATTGGGCGATCTTCATGATGGGCGCATCGGGGTTGGGCGCAGCGTTGGCAGCCTGGGCGAGCTCATCCTCGGCAACGGGCGCGGCGTTTTCGCGCGGAGCTCCACAAAAGCCCAGCGGATAGATCTGATAGAACGTCGTCTCGTATGCCCACATAGCAACCTCCCGGTAAGCTCAACACAACGACATCCATTGTATGCCCAGCAGGGTGGCTAATTTGCGATGAGAGACGTGGCTAGGCGACGGGCTTTGCGCGGCGTATGGCCGGGAACAGCACCGTAATGGCGAGGATAACGCCCACGACGGTAATCGCCCCGCCCGCGAAGCCAATCCAGGAGATACCGGGACCCGAAACCACGGCGCCGCCGATCGCGGTGCCCGTGCCGATGCCGAGGTTAAACAGGCCCGAGAAGATCGACATGGCGACGGCCGACGAATCCGCCGGCGTGTACTTGATGAGCTCGGCCTGAAACGCCACGTTAAAGGCCGTGGAGCAGCAGCCCCATAGCGCGCAAACAGCGAGAACGGCGACGAGCGACGGTGCAACCGGACCCATGAGCAGCAGAGCCACAGGCACGCCGGAGAGTGTGATAGCCAAGAACGGAAAGCGATGGCCATCGAACAGTCGGCCGAACAGCCAGCTTCCGAGCAGACCGGAGCAGCCAAACGCCGTCAGCGTCATGGTGATGGCGCTTGCGTCGACATGGGCGACCTGCGCCAGGAAGGGCTCGATATAGCTGTAACCCGCGTAGTAGCCGGTCGCCATAAAGACCGTGACCGCGTAGAGCGCGATGAGGAACGGGCTCTTGAGCAGCTCGGGCAGCTGTTTGACGGTAAAGCGCTCGCCCGCCGGCATGACCGGGAACACCGCTGCCTGGTACACCACCGCGACGGCAGAAAAAGCTCCGACCACGGCAAACGTCATACGCCAGCCCACGGCCAGGCCGATGGCGCGACCGAGGGGCAGGCCGAAGATCTGCGCGATGGACGAGCCCGTGGCGATCATGCTGATGGCGAGCGCCCCATGGCGGGTGTCGACCAGGCGCGAAGCCATGATCGAGGCGACCGACCAGAACACGGCATGCGCGCAGGCGACCACCAGACGCGCGCAAACCAAAATAGGATAGGTGGGCGCCAAGGCGGACAAGAACTGGCCGAGCGAAAACACGGCCAAAACGCCCAGCAGCATCCGCTTGAACTCAAAGCGCGAGGCAAACACCATGAGTGGCAGCGACAGCAGCATGACACCCCAGGCGTAGACCGAAATCATGATGCCTGCCTGGGCCTCGGTGAGCGAGAACGATGCGGCAATATCAGTCAGAAGGCCAATGGGCATGAACTCCGACGTGTTGAATACGAACGCGCAGCAGGCGAGCCCGATAAGCGGGAGCCACTGCTTGAGCGAGATGCCATCTTGTCTTGCCTGAGTCATGTAGGAAACCTCTCCGATTGTCTTGGGCGGTGGGCGATTATATAGCAACGGCCCCGCATCCGTCAGTACAGATGCAGGGCCGCAATCAACTCAATACACAGAGGTTGCGCCGTCAATAAATAGCTAAGCCAACCCCAGCAATATGCCCGCCGAATGCACGACAAACGCCACGATCCAGGCGACCGTCACCTGAAACGCGAATACAGCCACGGCATAGCGCGCGCCCAACTCGCTCTTGACGGCGCCGATGGACGCCACGCAAGGCGGGTACAGCAGCGTAAAGACCAAGAACACGTAGGCGGTAAACGGCGAAAACATGGTCGACAGCGCCGCGGGCGACGTTGCGCCCAAAAGCACCGTGAGCGTCGAGATGACGCTCTCCTTGGCAATGAGTCCGGTGACGAGCGCCGTCGAGGCGCGCCAGTCGCCAAAGCCGAGCGGCGCCAGCACCGGCGCGATGATGCTGCCGAGGCCCGCAAGCAGGCTTTGCGACTGGTCGGCGACCACATTAAAGCGGATATCGAACGTCTGAAGGAACCAGATGACCACCGTAGCGGCAAAGATAATGGTAAAGGCCTTGGTAATAAAGTCCTTGGCCTTATCCCATGCCAGCATCACCGTCGTCTTGATGCTCGGCAGGCGGTAGTTGGGAAGCTCCATGATAAACGGCACCGGGTCGCCCTTAAATGCCGTGCGGTTGAGCACCAAAGCCGCGATGCAACCGATCGCAATGCCAATCAGATAGAGCGAGACCATGGCGGGAACCGTCGCCTGTGGGAAAAACGCCCCGCACAGCAGACCGTAGACCGGCAACTTGGCCGAGCAACTCATAAACGGCGTGAGCATGACGGTCATCTTGCGGTCGTGCTCGGACGGCAGCGTGCGCGTCGACATGATGGCCGGCACGGTGCAGCCAAAACCGACGAGCATGGGCACAAAGCTGCGGCCCGACAGGCCAAAGCGGCGCAACACCTTATCCATGACAAAGGCAACGCGTGCCATGTAGCCCGAGTCTTCCAGAATGGAGAGGAACAAAAAGAGCACGACGATAATCGGCAGGAAGGTCAGCACGCTGCCCACGCCCGTAAGCACGCCGTCGACAGCCAGCGAGCGCACCACGTCGTTGGTGCCGAACGCCTTGAGACCCGCATCGGCCGAGGCGATGATGGCAGCGATGCCGTCCTCCATGAGTCCCTGCAACGCCGCGCCGATCACGCCAAACGTCAGCCAAAAGACGAGGCCCATGATCACCAGGAACGCCGGAATGGCTGTGTAACGACCTGTCAGGATGCGGTCAATCTTGACGGAGCGCACGTGCTCGCGGCTCTCGTGCGGCTTTACGACGCAGCGCCCGCACACGTCGCCGATAAAGCCGAAGCGCATGTCGGCCAGCGCAGATAGACGGTCGGTGCCGGCCTCGCCCTCCATCTGGGTAATGATGTGCTCGATGGCGTCAAGCTCGTTGCGATCCAGATGAAGTGCCTCGGTCACCAGCTCGTCGCCCTCAACCAGCTTGGTCGCCGCAAAACGCACGGGAATGTGCGCCGTCGCGGCATGGTCCTCGATCAGGTTGGCAATGCCGTGGATGCAGCGATGCAGTGCACCGCCGTCTGGACCATCGGGCGCACAGAAGTCCAGGCGACCGGGGCGCTCACGGAACCGCGCCACGTGCAAGGCATGATCCACCAGCTCGCCGATACCCTCGTTGCGGGCAGCGCTAATGGGGACAACGGGCACGCCCAACAGGCTCTCGAGCAGGTTGACGTCCACGGCGCCGCCGTTGGCCGTCACCTCGTCCATCATGTTGAGCGCGATGACCATGGGACGATCGAGCTCCATAAGCTGCAGCGTCAGGTACAGGTTACGCTCGATGTTGGTGGCGTCGATGATGTCGATGATGGCGTCGGGGTTTTCGTCCAGGATAAATTGGCGACTGACGATCTCTTCGCCCGTGTACGGAGACAGCGAATAGATGCCGGGCAGGTCGGTAACGTTTGCCTCGGGATGGTTACGGATGGTGCCGTCCTTGCGGTCGACCGTCACGCCGGGAAAGTTACCGACGTGCTGGTTGGAGCCCGTAAGCTGGTTGAACAGCGTGGTCTTACCGCAGTTTTGGTTGCCGGCGAGGGCAAAATGCAGCGGTGCGCCCTCGGGCACGGCCGTCTTGGCAGCACGAGGCGAATACGTCCCTTCGCCCAGGGCCGGGTGATCCGTCGTGCCGATTGCGGCGTTAACGCGCGGGCCGGTATCGGTGTCGTGCACATCCACGAGCTCAATGCGTGCGGCATCGTCCTTGCGCAGCGTCAACTCGTAGCCGCGCAGGCGAATCTCGAGCGGATCGCCCATGGGGGCATACTTCATCATGGTAACTTCGGTGCCCGGAGTTAGGCCCATGTCCAAAATATGCTGTCGGAGTGCCTGATCGTCCGATGCCACCGATGCGACAACGGCGTCCTTTCCAATCTCGAGTGTATCGAGCTTCACGCGCTCATCCTTTCGTTAGACGCGGTTAACCGTTTACCGGGGCTAACCAACTCGTAACGACAAATGATAGCGCTCTGAACTATTTTATAAAGTCAAATACCGATGTTTACCTGCGCAAACTTTATGCGGTGCGCCCCGAAAGCTCTTTGCGCATACCGCTCAGCGAGATCGAAATGGAACCCGACCGCGCGGTAGCAGTGAGTCGATCACCCTCAACCGACCCCGTGCATGTAAAGGGCGCCTTGCCCATCAAGACGTGGGAGATAGTACCCGAGAGCTCAAAGAAATCGCACTCAGCGCGGGCACCCGAGAGAGCGATATTGAGACCCCTGACGTTTAGTACTGCCCTGAGCGCGCCGTTCACCCCATGTGAAAACGTCACCTCGCCGCGCTTGCTCCCCACCGGCGTCTGGGCCAAAACCACATACGTACCCTCAAGCATGGCTCCTCCTCTAAGCAGACTTTTTGAAACGGGCAAGTAGTCTACTTTTACATATGGCGTTCCAGGAAGCGGAAGGCCAGGCGGATCCAGGGACGGACTGCCACCTGCTTGTCCTCGTTGTCGACCGCGGTGTTGGCGTTGCCGAGCGAAAGGCCGTGACCGCCCTGGTCAAAGACGTGCATCTCGCAAGCGACGCCCTCCTCGGCCATGCGCTGCGCAAACGGATAGACCTGTGCGATCGGCGCTGTCTTGTCGTCGGACACGCCCCACACAAAGGTCGGCGGCATCTGGCGCGAAACATGCGTGGTAGGGCAAATGTCGGTCAGGTGCTCATCGGTCGCCTCGCCGCCCGTCACCATCGACAGATAGTCGTTGAGCAAATCGCGCCCTGTCTTGCCACCCGTCTTGGGCACGCGCAGGTCGATGCGCGGGTCACGCGTCTGCATATCGCGCACATAGGCAAGGTCGAGCAACGGATAGCCCAGCACCACGGCGTCGGGACGAATGTCGTCCGGACGCGCCCCGGCAAGTGCCGCGAAGGGGCCGGTCTTCCACTGCGTTGCCAGCGAGGCGCAAATCATGCCGCCAGCAGAAAAGCCCACGACGCACACGCGCTTGGGATCGACATGCCACTCGTCGGCATTCGCACGCACCGTGGCGACCATCTTGGCAAGATCTGCCTGGGGGTGCGGAAAGCTCACGTCACCCGTAGAACTTGTGACATAGTTGAGCACAAAGGCCTGGTAACCGTGATCCAAAAACGCAAACGCCACGGGATCCTGCTCATGCGGAGCGATATGCGTAAACGCACCTCCGCCGCAGATAATCACGGCAGGGCGGCGGCCATTCGGTTTATCGGGCAGCGGTTCGGCACCCAAATACGTAAACGTCGCCGGATATTCCTCGGTCGGCTCCTCGCCCCACAGCGCATGGTTCTCGACAATCATATGTGCTCCCTTCGCGCAAATTAAGCGCCATTGTTTTTCGCCTTCAAGCGTACCCCACTTGAACCCGTGACGCAGAAACACGCCAGCAATAAGTTTCCCTTCAACTGATATATCACATAATCCCAGCTCAGAGGTATCGCTGAGCAGCGTAGAATAGGGGGTGTTGACCAAGCCGCGAAACAGATATGAAACGTTTCCGGCAAACCAAACGCGCGATATGCGCCTATTTAAGTTGGAGGCAACTATGGGTCTGCTCGATTCGCTTAAGTCCACCTTCACCTCGACCGGCGAGGCGTCCGTTCCGCCCGCAGCAAGCTTCGCCACCCGCGAAGGCGTCATCTATGCCCCCGTCAACGGCGTGCTCGTCAGCCTGGACGAGGTTCCCGACGAGACGATCGCCTCGGGCATGCTTGGCCAGGGCTATGGCATCGAGCCCATTACCGGCACCATCTATGCGCCCGCCAACGGCCGCATCGGCGCCACCACTGTCACCAACCACTCCATCGGCATGATTACCGAGGACGGTCTGCGCGTATTCATCCATGTTGGCCTGGGCACCGTGGAAATGAACGGCAAGGGTTTTGCCCGCTTTGTCGAGATGGGCGATGTGGTCAAGGCCGGCCAGCCGCTCATCAGCTTCGACCGCGACGCTATCAAGGCCGCCGGCCACGAGGACATCGTGACCGTCATCGTCTCCGAGCTCGATCGTCTTAAGAGCATCGACCATGTCGGCGAGTCTGGAACGCTTATCGGCGGCAACCCGCTCGTCAAGCTTGGCGACCCGCTGCTGGTTGCCAAGACCAAGTAGCCAGGCCCCGCGCCACACAGCCAAAAGGCACCTCGTCAAGCGCCCGCGACCATTTGGCCGCGGGCGCTTTTCGTTTGAAAAACCATCCCGCCAATGCCTTATCTGTATAGCCCAAATGAGCCGAGCTGCTAGAATATCGAACTGTATGGATAACTATCATTCAACCGCTATGGGAGGATACGTGAACCGCACCAAAATCGCGCAGCTCTACGCCGACGCCGAGTCGCTCGGCGGCCAGACTGTCACCGTCGCCGGCTGGGTCAAGTCCGTCCGCGACATGAAGAACTTTGGCTTTGTTACGCTCAACGACGGCAGTTGCTTCCGCGACCTGCAGGTCGTCATGAACCGCGAGGCACTCGACAACTACGACGAGATCGCCCATCAAAACGTCTCGGCCGCACTCATTTGCACCGGCACCGTCAAGCTGACGCCCGACGCGCCCCAGCCTTTCGAGCTTTCTGCCACCTCCATCGAGGTCGAGGGCGTCAGCGCCCCGGATTACCCGCTGCAGAAGAAGCGCGCGACCGTCGAGTTCCTGCGCACCCAGCAGCACCTGCGCCCGCGCACCAACCTGTTCCGCGCCGTGTTCCGCATCCGCTCTGTCGCGGCTGCAGCCATCCACCGCTTCTTCCAGGAGCAGGGCTTTGTCTACGTCAACACCCCCATCATCACCACGAGTGACTGCGAGGGCGCCGGCGAGATGTTCCGTGTGACCACGCTTGACCCCAAAAATCCGCCCCTCACCGAGTCCGGCGAGGTCGACTGGAGCCAGGACTTCTTTGGCAAGCATGCGAGCCTCACCGTGTCCGGCCAGCTCAATGCCGAGAACTTTGCCCTGGCCTTTGGCGACGTGTACACCTTTGGCCCCACCTTCCGCGCCGAAAACTCCAACACCACGCGCCACGCCGCCGAGTTTTGGATGATTGAGCCCGAGATGGCCTTTGCCGATCTGAACGACTACATGGATAACGCCGAGGCCATGCTCAAGTACGTCCTCAAGGACGTAATGGCCACCTGCCCCGACGAGCTCAACATGCTCAACAAGTTTGTGGACAAGGGTCTGATCGAGCGCCTGAACCACGTGGCAAACTCCGACTTTGCCCGTATTACCTACACCGAGGCCGTCGAAATTCTGGAGCAGGCCGTCGCCGCCGGTCACCAGTTTGATTACCCCGTCAGCTGGGGCATCGACCTGCAAACCGAGCACGAGCGTTTCCTGACCGAGGAACACTTTAAGCGACCGACTTTTGTGACCGACTACCCGGCCGAGATCAAGGCGTTCTACATGCGCATGAACGAGGACGGCAAGACCGTCGCCGCCGCCGACTGCCTGGTTCCCGGTATCGGCGAGATTATCGGCGGCTCCCAGCGCGAGGAGCGCCTGGACCTGCTCGAGGCCCGTATCAAGGACCTGGGTATGAATCCCGAGCAGTACAAGTACTATCTGGACCTGCGCCGCTATGGTTCCTGCAAGCACGCCGGCTACGGCTTGGGCTTCGAGCGCCTGGTCATGTACCTGACCGGCGTGGGCAACATCCGCGACGTCCTGCCGCACCCGCGCACCGTGGGCAACGCCGACTTCTAATCGTCGGACGCTAGCTCGCGTCGCCACACGCCAACGCTCATCGCACAAGCGTCTCTCGACATCGGTCGAGAGACGCTTTTTTCAACAGCATCCGTCAAGCTTTTGGCAAGTTTTTGGTCAGTTGGGCAGGGCTGTTGAAAACTCGACCCGCCGCTTGCCGACGGCTACCGACCGCCCAGGGCGTCCTGCACCCCTGGGAAAGCCCCGCGTCCTAGGCTCCATACCGTCGCCACCCAAAACGGAAAGGACGTGGGTGCCATGACCGAAACCGCTGTTGAAACTTACGAGACCACGACGAGGGGCGCCGCCTCGATGGCAGCCTATCGCGCCGTTCGTATCTTGCAACTATTAAGCGAAAACACCGGCGAGGACAAGGCCATGCTTTCCGATGAGTTGATCCGGCGCCTCGCCCATCCCGACGACCCCGCCCGCATGCCCATCTCGGCGGCGCGGCGCAGCATCTACACCGCCATCTCCGCACTTCGCCATGCCGGATACGAAATTGAGTACAAGCGCGGCGTGGGTTATCGGCTCTTGACCCGTCCGCTCACCGACGAAGAGATCATCCGGCTCCACGGCATGGTCATGCGCAACCGCTCTACACCCATCGCCATTCGAAAAAGCATGGCGCAGCACCTGGTTGCCATGGCGAGTGCCGACGTTCGCGGCTACCTCGATGCGCCCGAGCCTGCTCCAAGCGCAGACGGCAAATCCACCAAGGCCACACGCACGCCCGTCAAGCGCATCGATGCCTGCGAGCTCATCGAGCAGGCCATCGACCACGGAACCACGGTGAGTTTTGATATTTCGAGTGTCACGGCACGCGGAGAGGTCGAAGTGGCGCGGATGACACTCCGGCCCTTTGCCATCAAGCAACGAGACGGCATCTCGTATTTGCTGGGAACGGTCTATGACGCGCGAGGCGCCGATGACACGTTGCGTACCGTAGAGATCGGCCGCATGAGAAACGTCACCACACGTCTCCTCGACGGCAAGAAGCTCTTCGCCGCCCTGGACGAGGACGACGCCTCCTCCGCCGCATAAGACCCTCCGCCGCCCATTCGACTACCCGTACCGCCCATCCGATTCTGTATTAAAAAACCCGCCAGGCTGTTGTAAAAATGGACATCAGCGCTACTATAGTCCCACTTGCACTTTGTCCCAGTGCAGTGTTTCCAGCCATTTTTATACTGGGGGTAATGATATGAAGGACATCACCATCAGCCGCAGGAGCCTTCTGGTCTCCGCCGGCCTGCTCGCGCTCGCCCCGCTCGCCGGATGCGGCGGCAACTCTGGTTCCGGCTCCGCTGCCGCCGGTTCAGACTACACCATCGGCGTTCTGCAGCTCACCGAGCACTCCGCACTCGATGCCGCCAACGACGGCTTTGTCAAGGCCATCAAGAAGAGCGGTCTCAAGGTCAAGATCGACCAGAAGAACGCCCAGAACGACCAGTCCACGTGTAAGTCCATTGCCGACAAGTTTGTGGGCGACAACGTCAGCCTGATTTATGCCATCGCCACGCCCGCCGCGCAGGCTGCCGCCGGCGCCACGGCCGATATCCCCATCGTGGGCTGCGCCATCACCGACTACGCCGCCTCCGGCCTGGTCCAGGACAACGACAAGCCCGGGACCAACGTCACGGGCGCTTCCGACCTCACCCCGGTCGCCGAGCAACTCGAGATGATGCAGAAGGTCCTGCCCGACGTTAAAAAGGTCGGCCTGCTCTACTGCACCGCCGAGTCCAACTCCGACGTCCAGATCAAGGCCGCCAAGAAGGAGCTCGACAAGCTGGGCCTCGAGTACACCGACTTCACCGTCTCGAGCTCCAACGAGATTCAGTCCGTCGTCGAGTCTGCCGTGGGCAAGGTCGACGCGCTGTACTCCCCCACTGACAACACCATCGCCGCGGGCGCTTCGCAGGTCGGCCAGATCTGCAAGGAGAATAAGCTCCCCTTCGTGACCGGCGAGGAGGGTATGTGCATGGCCGGCGGCCTGTTCACCCTCTCCATCAACTACGAGGACCTGGGCTACGCCGCGGGCGAGATGGCCGTTAAGATCCTGAAGGGCGAGGCCAAGCCCGAGGATATGCCGATCAAGCACCTCTCGAGCAAGAACCTGGTCGTCGTCAAGAATGACGAGATGGCCGAGGCTTTGGGCATCGACCTCTCCGCTCTGGACGAGTAGCAGTATGCGCGGCGATGTGCCTAGGGCCCATACTCGCGCCGTTGCCGTGTTATTCAATATCTGAGCCACAGGGGCGAACGCCAAAGACCGGCGTTCGCCCTGCTTGTTTCGGATGAGGCAAAACATCCGTCCGCCACTCTATTATGCATTGTTACCGCTATCATGGTGACTCGCGTGTCCACCCTATCCTAGGAGGTATGAAGCATGCTCATTGCATTGCAGGGCGCCGTTTCGCAGGGTGTCCTCTGGGGCATTATGGTGCTCGGCGTGTTTATCACGTTCCGCCTGCTCGACATCCCCGATATGACCTGCGACGGCAGCTTTGCCCTCGGCGGCTGTGTTTGCGCCGTGCTCATCGTCAACAATAACGTCGACCCCTTGCTCGCCGTGCTGGCCGGCATGTGCGCCGGTGCCATTGCCGGCGCCGTCACGGGCATCTTGACCACCGTCTTTGAGATTCCCGCAATCCTCGCCGGAATCCTTACGCAGATCAGTCTGTGGTCCATCAACCTGCGCATCATGGGCAAATCCAACACGCCCATCCTTGCCAAGGGCACCATCTTCTCATCCGTCAGCCACATGACGGGCCTGCCGCAGTCCACCGTTGCCATCATCCTGGGCATTGTGCTGGCCGTGGCCATCGTCGCCATCCTGTACTGGTTCTTTGGCACCGAGATCGGCTCGGCGCTGCGTGCCACCGGCAACAACGAGTACATGATCCGCGCCCTGGGCGTCAACACCAACACCACCAAGATGATCGCCCTCGTGCTCTCCAACGCCCTCATCGGCCTCTCTGGCGCGCTTATCTGCCAGAGCCAAAAGTATGCCGACATTGGCATGGGTACCGGCGCCATCGTTATCGGTCTTGCCGCTATTGTTATCGGCGAGGTGCTCGGCCGCCTGCTGCCCGGCGGTCTCACGCAGTTTAGCGTCCGTCTTGCCTCCGCCGTCTTTGGCTCCGTGGTGTACTTCCTCATCCGCGCCATCGTGCTGCAGTTGGGCATGGACGCCAACGACATGAAGCTGCTCTCCGCCGTGATCGTCGCCGTGGCCCTGTGCGTGCCCGTGGTTTGGGAGCGCTATAAGCTCCGCAGCTCCTACACGAAGGGGGATGAGGCAGATGCTTAAGCTCTCGCACGTCAAGAAGACCTTTAACAAGGGCACCGTCACCGAGAAGCGCGCGCTTACCGGCGTCGACCTTACCCTCAATGATGGCGACTTTGTAACCGTGATCGGCGGCAACGGCGCCGGCAAGTCCACGCTGCTCAATATGATCGCCGGCGTGCATCCGCTCGATTCGGGTGTCATTGAGCTCGACGGCACCGATATCTCGCGTCTGAGCGAGTCGCAGCGCGCCAAGTACCTGGGCCGTGTGTTCCAGGACCCCATGCGCGGCACCGCAGCCGACATGCAGATTGCCGAGAATCTAGCCCTCGCCAAGCGCCGCGGCCAGCGTCGCGGTCTTTCGTGGGGCGTCACCAAGGCCGAGAAGGACGAGTACGTTGAGCCTGTCTCTTATACACATCTGACGCTGCCGACGACGGAGAGAG
>UQQL01000051.1 GCA_900543275.1 uncultured Collinsella sp.
TCATGCCGTCCTCTTTGAATGACAAGTTGTCGCTCTGGTGCCCGCGCAGCGTCGGCCGGTTACGCGGTTTGGTAAAACCGCGTAACTAAAGTAGTTCGCAAATAGCCGCAGCGAAGGCTACGGGGTCCTCGGGGAGGATGCCCTCGACGAGCAGGGCCTGGTCGTAGAGCAAGCCGGAGTACTGCTTGATCTTGTCGGCGTCGCCCGCCTTCTGGGCAGCGACGAGCTTGGCGAAGACCGGGTGCTTGGCGTTGAGCTCGAGCACGCGCTGGCTCTTAGGCATACCGTCGGGCGCGCCCTCGGGACCCTTCTGAAGCACCTTCTCCATCTCGAGCGAAAGCGGACCCTCGGTGGTGATGCAGGCGGGAGCGTCAGTCAGACGCGCAGAGACGGCAACCTTCTCGACCTTGTCGCCGAGCGCCTCCTTCATGGCACCAAAGAGGTCCTCGTTCTCCTTGGTGGCGTCCTCGGCCTCCTTCTTCTCGTCATCGGTCGCCAAGTCAAGATCGCCGGTCGCGACGTTCTTAAGCTCCAGGTGACGATCCTCGACCTCAGACTCAGCGCCATCGGCAACTGCCTTCTCAGCAGCCTCGCGAGCAGCGTCATCCTCGTAGACCTTGGGCATATCGGCAGCCACGTACTCACGCATGGCCTGGAAGGTGAACTCATCCACGTCCTGCGTCAGCAGCAGTACATCGTAGCCGCGGTCGAGCACGCCCTTCACGACGGGCATCTTGGCTAGACGCTCGCGCGAATCGCCGGCGGCATAGTAGATTGCCTTCTGGCCCTCTGGCATGCCCTTGGCGTACTCGGCCAAGGTGATCATCTTCTGCTCCTTGGCAGACCAGAACAGCAGCAGGTCGGCGAGCTCGTCGGCCTTCATGCCGTAGCTCGAGTAGATGCCGTACTTAAGACCGCGACCAAAGTTCTCAAAGAACTTCTCGTATGCCTCGCGGTCGTTGTCGCGCATGTCCTCGAGATCGGCGGTGATCTTCTTCTCGACACGCTTGGCAATGGCCTTGAGCTGACGGTTCTGTTGCAGCGTCTCACGCGAAATATTGAGCGTCACGTCGGCAGAGTCCACGACACCGCGCACAAAGTTGTAGTAGTCGGGCAGCAAGTCGTCGCACTTCTCCATAATCAGCACGTTGGAACTGTAGAGCGCCAGGCCCTTCTCGTAGTCCTTGCTGTACAGATCGAACGGGGCGCGACCCGGCACAAACAGCAGCGCATCGTACTCAAGCGTACCCTCGGCATGGAAGCTGATAGTGCGCGCGGGATCGTCAAAGTCGTGGAACGTGGACTTGTAGAACTCGTTGTAATCCTTCTGCTCAACGTCGGAGCTGCGCTTTTTCCAAATCGGCGTCATGGAGTTGATGGTCTCGAGCTCCTGGTAGTCCTCGTACTCGGGCTTGTAGTCGTCGCCGGCGTCCTCGGGCTTGGGTTTCTGGCGGCTCTTGCTCACCATCATCTGAATCGGGTAGCGCACATAGTTGCTGTACTGCTGAATCAGGCTCTTGAGGCCCCACTCGGTCAGGAAGCGATCGTAGGTCTCGGCCTCGCCGTCGGCGTCGAGCTTCTCGTTCTCGCGCAGCGTCAGGATGACATCGGTGCCGTGCTCGGCGCGCTCGCCGTCTTCGATGGTGTAACCCTCAAGACCATCAGACTCCCACACGTGAGCGGTGTCCTCGCCATAGGCGCGGCTGACAACCTTTACGTGGCTGGCAACCATAAAGGCAGAGTAGAAGCCCACGCCAAACTGACCGATGATGTCGACATCGGAACCCTGCTGCTCGGCGTTCTCAGTCTTAAACTCCTCGGAGCCGGAATGGGCGATGGTGCCCAGGTTGCGTTCGAGCTCCTCGGCGGTCATGCCGATACCGTTATCCGAAATCGTGATGGTACGGGCATCTTTATCAAAGGAAACACGGATGGCCAGGTCGCCCTGGTCGAGCTTGACGCTCGGATCCTGCAGGCTCTTAAAGTTGAGCTTGTCGACGGCATCGCTCGCATTGGAGATAAGCTCGCGCAGGAAGATTTCCTTATTGGTGTAGATGGAGTTGATCATGAGGTCGAGCAGTTTTTTGCTCTCGGTCTTAAATTGACGCATGTGCAGTCCTTTCGCGCTACCCCCGTCCGCAAAAACGGCCCGGTTGCCCGAGCCGCATCGCAGACCTGCTATGTTCAGACTTAGATTTTATAACCCATTAGCGCGCATATATACATACGGAATCGAAAAACTGTATGTCCAAACGCTCCGATGCGCCAATTGCCAAGGAGTGTCCCCGACTGCCGGCAGGAAAGGAACGTCCCTATCTGCCATCTACGCGCTTGGCCATCCAAGCATGGGGCTGGCCCTCGTCTTCATAGTCCACCGGGGCAATCTGCGTGTAGCCCGCCTTGGCATAGAGCGGCAGCACGTATTCCTGCGCATGCAGCTTAATGAGCTTGGCGCCGGCATCACGCGCGCACGTATCACTGGCCTCGACAATCTTGCTCGCCAGACCGCGACGGCGCATGCTCGGCAGCACGGCCACGCGCCCCATAATGTAGGTCTCCCCCGCCGCGACGCCTTCGTCCAAGTCGCACGCCGGCGACACCGGAGCCTCTGCGTCAGCCGCGCGCTCAAGCTCTTCGGGAAACACGCGCGAGCAACCGGCAAGCTCACCGTCTACATAGAGCGTCACATGGATGCAGTTCGGATCCTCGTCGATAGCGTCGAACTCATTCTCGTAGCCCTGCTCGTCCATAAAAACGACGCGGCGCACCAACGCCGCGTCGTCAAAGCATCCCGTCTTAAGTTGGATATCCATAGCTGCCCTTTCATTCAACGCGAACGTTAGGGACAGATTTTAGCGAAAATGAGCTCCGCGCACGCTAAACTTCGCGCGAGCCTTCGCCAGACAGTCGTAATGACCCACATTATGGGCATCGCTCGCGATGAAGCTGTACAGGTTCTGATCGAACAGGCGCTGTGCCGGCTTTTTCTCGCGACCAAAGCGACCGCCGGCAATAAAGTCCGCCGAAGCCTGCAGCTTGCAGCCCATATCGACCAGGCGCTCCGCCACGCTTACATCCTTTTGAACCGCACGATAGCGCTCAGGATGAGCGATGATCACCTGGTAGCCACGGCACTGCAAATCGTAAATCGTGTTCTCGTACTCTCTAAACGCATACGCATCGGCATGCGTCGAAAGCTCGAGCAGGAACTCGTTGGTTCCATCGAAATGCAAGTGCTCCGCGGCATCGATACCAAGCTCAACGAGCTTTCGATGGTTGACCTCGAAGCCCATCTGGAGCGGAAAACCGTCAGCGTTATCACGCAGCAGCTCAAAGGCATCCCACATCTTGTCGTAATCAAAATAGGGATCACGGCAGTGAGGAGTGCAAACGATTCTGGTTACACCGGCCCGCTTGGCAGCCTCGAGCATCGCCAAGCTCTCTTCGAGATCGGCGGCGCCGTCGTCTACACCCGGCAAGATATGGCAATGAATGTCACGCATAGGTCAGCCTTAATCAACTAAACGTTTGCTCGGTTGGTGAAGATGCCCTTTTTGGAAGTCCCCTGATTGTCGGAGCCCTTCTTCACCTTCTTACCGTCCTTGGTGTAGTAGGAGTAGTAGTACTCGCTGGTCTCGGTCTCGCAGTAGTTCATAACGGTACCGATGAGCTTGACCTTCTCGGACTTCTTAAGCTGACCGATGGCGTTGAGCGCCTCTTCGCGCTTGGTAAAGTTCTCGCGCACCACGAACAGCGCGCCGTCGGTCAGGCTGGCAATCTCGGCAGCATCGATGAAGGTGCCAACCGGAGGAGCATCGAAGATGACGTACTGGAACTTAGCAGACAGTGCCTTGACCAACTTGGAAAAGCGATGGGAGACGATGATGTCGGCAGGATTGGGAATGTGCGGCTCGGCATCGAGGAAGTAGAAGTTCTTCTGACCCGTCTCGACAATTGCCTGGTCAATGGAGATCTGCTCGGAAAGGACCGCATAGAGTCCGCCGCGCGAACGAACGCCGAGCATATCGGAAAGGGACCTGCGGCGCATATCGGCCTCGACCAGGAGCACGGACTTGCCGCTCGTGGCGATTGCCTGAGCAAGGTTAATGGAAACCGTAGACTTGCCCTCGTTGGGAATCGAGGAGGTAACGGTGATGGTGCGAATGGGGTCGTCCACGCTCGCAAAGCGGATGTTGGCCAGAAGGGTCTTGGCGGCATTCTGTACAACGAGCTTATCGGTGTTCTTTGCCTTAGCCATGCCTATTTACCACCTTTCATAGCCGGAATTCGGCCAACAACGGGAATACCCAGGAGCTCTTCTGCCTCTTCGGCACCGCGGATGCGGGTATTGAGCATGTCTGCCAAAACGACATAGGCAACTGCGATAAAGATACCGGCGAGGAACGCGACGGCAATATACAGCGTGCGCTTGGGGCCGCTGGGGGCTTCGGGGGTCTTAGCCTCGTCGATAACGTTGATGCTCTGGGCAGCGCCGACGTTCTGAGCGACCGTACTCACCGAGCTGGCAATGGCCTTTGCGACCTCAGCCGTCTCCTTGGCATCGGTGCCGGTAACCGAAAGCGTAATGACACGCGTGGTGGTCTCGGAGGAAACAGACACCTTGTAGTCATCCAAATCGGTGAGGCCCAGTTCTTTGGCGGCGCCGCTCTTAACGCTATCGCTATCCAGCAGCGTGGCGATATCGTTGGAAAGCATCTGGCTCGCCGAGAGATCGTTGTAGCTCATCTGACCGCTATCGTCGGTCTTGGCGAGAATGTACATGCTCGTCGTCGCGGTATAGGTGTTGTCCATCGCAACGAAGGACACGATGCCCATGGCGATCGCGCAGACCACCGGAAGGGTGATGACCAGCTTGAGGTGCTTCTTCAGCAGCTGGAACAGTTCGAGAAGGGTCATGCAGCTTGCCTTTCATTTCCCCAGTTCGGATTGACAAAACTGTCCGTATGTTATCGCATCTTTTTACCGAGACCAAACTCTATACATAAGAAACAGGCTCTCCTGTAAAAATGTCGGAAGCAATCGTAAAATTGCACAACAACGCCGCACCCGAAAGTCAAATGCGGCGTCTACATCAATATCTATGCTGTATCGCTATGCGAATGGCTCGTCCTGCTGTATGGGAAACGTCACCGTAATGGTGGTTCCCACGCCCAACTCGCTCGACAGATCAAGCGTGGCGTGATGATACAGGGCCGCATGCTTGACAATGGCAAGCCCCAGGCCGGTTCCGCCGCGTGCCTTGGACCTACTCTTGTCCACGCGATAGAACCGCTCAAATACCTTGCCCTGTTCTTCAGGCGCGATACCGATTCCCGTGTCGGCGACAGCGAGGAACGGATGGCCTTCGTCGTTGGTGCCGCACTGCAGCGTAACCGTACCTCCGGGCCGATTGTAGCGGATGGCGTTGCTTGCCAGATTATAGATGAGCTCGTCGACCAAGCGCGACACGCCTTCGATGACCACGGGCTTGGTCTCATGACTTATCGTCACATTCGCCTGACGGGCAACCTGTTCAAGACGCTGTTCAACCGCGTAGATCGCACGCGAGAGCTCAATAGGCTCCGTGGACCCAATGGGCACTGCCTCGCCTTCAGTTGCACGTTCGGCCTCGTCCAAGTTAGACAGCGTAAGGATGTCGTTAACAAGCGCTGCCAAGCGGCCCGCCTCACGATAGATGCGACCGCCAAAGTTGCGCAGGTCGTCCTCGCCCTCGACCATGCCATTTGCGATGAGCTCGGCATAGCCCGAAATCGCCGTAAGCGGCGTCTTGAGCTCATGGGTGATATTCGCCGTGAACTCGCGGCGCATACGGTCGTTGTCCGCTAGCACCGCCATTTGGCGCTTGAGTTCCTGGCGCTGCGACTCGATACGCTCAAGCATGGGGACCATCTCGGCATAGGCGTGCTCATAGCTACGGCGTGGGTGATCCAAATCCACCTCTTGCAACGGCGCGATGATAGCACGGGACTCACGGCGCGCCATAAAAAACGAGAGTACTGCACCCGCTGCTGCGATAAGCAGCATCGGCGCCAGCATCGACAGCAAAATCGCCGCAACGCCAGGCTGGGCCTGCGCCAAGCGAACGACCTGGCCGTTATCAAGGGTGACGGCGCGATACAGCATAATCTCGTCGAGTGTAGAGCTTGCGCGCTCCGCGGAACCCGAACCACTCTCAAAGGCCTCGATGACCTCGGGGCGATCGCCATGGTTGGGCAGTGTGGAAGGCGACGCCTCGTTGTCGTAGGCAACAGATCCGTCCTTATTGATCAGCGTGATACGAAGATCCTCGCGATCGAGGCTTCGCAAGAACGGAATGGGCTCCTGCTGCTCGTCGAGGGCGGCAGCAATAAGCTCGGTTTCCTGCGCCAGATTGGCACTCGTGGCATCCGCCAAAGTGTTTTGCACAAAGAACGCACCCAGCACCGTAAACGCCACGATAACCGCCATGGCGCAGACAAAGATCGTCACAAAAACGCGGTGCGACAGCGTATGTTTTCCCTGGGGGGCGAAGACCACGGGTTACTCCTCCGATGCGGTGGCCGCGGTGTCGTCGCCTTCGGCACCATCACCGGCAGAAGGCTCGGCCAGGCGATAACCCACGCCGCGCACGGTCTCGATGGCGCTGGCATGCTCGCCCAGTTTTTGGCGAAGCGTCTGCACGTGCACGTCAACGGTGCGCGAACCGCCGTCGAAGTCCCAGCCCCACACGCTCTGCAGCAACGACTCGCGGGTAAAGACCACGCCGGGCTTGCGCATGAGGTACTCGAGCAGGTCGAACTCGCGCAGGGTGAGCTTAAGCGGCTCGCCGGCAACGGTCACCTCGCGATGGCTGGGCGAGAGCACGATGTCGCCCACGCTGAGCACATCGCTCGCCTGCTTGACCATGCCGCCGCGACGCAGCAGTGCGCGGCAGCGGCTCGCAAGCTCCATGAGCGAAAACGGCTTAGTCAGGTAATCGTCGGCACCGCCATCGAGCGCCATCACCTTGTCGAGTTCGGTGTCCTTGGCGGTAAGCATCATGATGGGCACCGTCGCCGTCAGGCGATCGGCACGCAGGCGACGCATAATCGCCAAGCCATCGGTGTCGGGCAGCATGATATCGAGCAGCACAGCATCGGGCACCCGTCGCGCCACGGCAGCTTTAAACTCGCCATCACACGAAAAGCCCTCGGCCTCGATTCCCTGCTTGCGCAGCGCGTAGACTGTCAAATCCCTGATGTTGTCATCGTCCTCGACGTAATAGATCATGTTGAACCCCTTTGCGGCCGATATGACCGCATCTTAACCCTAAAGGCACCTGTAAAAGACAGCGTCAGCCAAAACGCCCCGTCAAATAATCCGCGGTGCGCGGATCGGACGGATTCTTGAAGAGTTGCGCGGTGGGCGCGTGCTCCACCAGCTCACCCAGCAAAAAGAACGCAACCGAATCGGAAATACGCGCGGCCTGCTGCATGTTGTGCGTCACGACCACCAGCGTGCAGGTCTCCTTGAGCTCGCAGGCCAACTGCTCCACCACCAACGTCGACACAGGGTCGAGTGCCGAAGTCGGCTCGTCCATCAGCAGAATGTCGGGCTGCACGGCAAGTGCGCGGGCGATGCACAGGCGCTGCTGCTGTCCACCCGAAAGACCCAGGCCCGACTCTTTGAGCTTGTCCTTGACCTCGTCCCACAGGGCAGCGCGACGCAGGGAGTCCTCGACCAGCTCATCGAGCACGGCGCGGTCGCGCACACCCATACCGCGAGGACCGTAGGCGACGTTGTCGTAGATGCTCATGGGAAATGGGTTGGGGCGTTGGAACACCATGCCCACGCGCTGGCGCAAACGGCAGATGTCGCAATCGCCCAGGATATCTTGACCATCGAGCGCAATCTTGCCCTCGATGCGGCAATCCTTGATGCCGTCGTTCATGCGGTTAAAGCAGCGCAGCAACGTGGACTTTCCGCAGCCCGAAGGCCCGATGAACGAGGTGATCTGCTTGTCGCGGATCTTGATATTCACGTCCTTGAGCGCATGGTGGTCGCCATAGAACAGGTCGAGGCCCTCGACGTCGATGCGCGTCGGCGAGGCGGCAAGATCCTCTGCCGTGGGGCGAGTCGCATCCCCAACCTCGCGCTCATGCGCGGCCTCGGCCTGCGCTTCCATGAGTTCTTCAAGCTCCGTGGGCTCCACAGCCGCAGCAGCCGTCATACCGCACACCTCCATATCGATATCAATTCAGCAGTATCGATAGTAGGAATCGCGGCTCATACGCACGTGAGCACATTGTCAAGTGTTTGTAAGGGCACGCTAGCTATGCGGCGGGCAGCTCGATGGTGAATATCGTGTGTTCGGGCGTCGATTCACATGCAACGGTACCGCCGTGTGCCGCGATGATCTCCTTGGCAATAGCAAGGCCCAAACCGGCACCACCGCGATTGGTCGCACGCGCCGCATCCAGGCGATAGAACTTCTCAAAGATCACCTTGAGCTTAGCCGCAGGGATAGGATCGCCCTGATTGATAAAGCGCACGCGCACGCCGCCATCGTCTTGGCGCCTGGCCTCAATCGTGATAGTCGAGCCCTCATAGCTATAGGCGACGGCGTTTTTCATGATGTTGTTAAACACGCGGGCCATCTTATCGCCATCCACGAGCACCGTCAGGTCCTCGCGAATATCAACCTGGGCTTCCTTATGTTGCTCGTTGAGGATGGGATAGAACTCGTCAGCCACCTGAGCCAGCAGCAACCCCAGATCAACATAGCCGCGCGTGAGCACGATATCGTGGAAGTCAAAGCGCGTGATATCGAAGAACTCTTCGATGAGTGCATCGAGCCGGTGCGCCTTGTCGAGCGCCACGCCCGTAAAGTGCGCACGTTGCTCAACCGGCAGCTCAGGAGCCTCTTGCAGCAGCGAAAGATAGCCCACCACACTGGCAAGCGGGGTGCGTAGGTCATGTGCCAAGTACGTGACCAGATCGTCCTTGCGATGAGACTCGTCACGCAAGGCCTGTTGCACCTTGCGCTCGCGATCGCGCACACGGTTGAGTGCGCCCTCGACCTCCAGGAAGTCGCCGTCGATGTTGTCCCAGGTGTCGGGGTGATCGATCAGGCGATCTTGAATACGAGCGGCCAGCACACAATCGGCATGCTGCTCGCCCTGCTCATAGCCCTGGTAGTACAGGGCGCGGCCGCAAAAGAACAGCACGCACACGGCAAGCGCCAGCACAAAGCCAAGCATGTTGAATACAAAGCCGGCATCGAACAGCACCGGCCCTTCGATGCCGCCGAGTGCCATGGCGCCAATCGCCAACGTCATGGCCCACGCGGCACCGCCAATCACCACGCAGCGGCGTACGATTTCAAATCGATCGATCAGCAAAAAGCCGACAAGCAGCACCGCCAAGATTCCAGCGATGTTATCGATGCCAATCAGCAGCAGGCTCAGCAAAAAGAGCAGCACCGTTGCAAGCGCGCGGTTGTCGACGACCGACCTCACGTATTCAAAGAGTCGATCGGGCACCTCGAATGCCTGCCTATCGTCTTTTGTCATATCCACTTCCCCACCATCAAAGGCGTTATTCGATTATGTAGCCGACGCCCCAGACGTTTTTGATAAAGCGCGGCTTTTGAGCGTCGTCACCGATCTTTTCGCGCAGGTGGCGAATGTGCACCATCACCGTATTGTTGGAGCCGGGCATAAAATCCTCGTTCCACACCGCGCGGAACAGATCCTCCACGGCCACCACACTGCCGCGATGCTCGACCAGATACAGCAAGATGGAATACTCGATGGGCGTGAGGCGCACCGGCGCACCGTCCACCATTACGGAACGAGCATCGCGGTTGATCTCCAGGCCGTCGAGCTGGATGATCGGCGACTCGGCCACCTGCGCGCGGCTACCGTAGCTGGTGTAGCGGCGAAGCTGAGCATGCACGCGCGCGATGAGCTCAAGCGGACGGAACGGCTTAACCACGTAATCGTCCGCGCCAAGCGAAAGGCCCTCGATCTTGTCTTGCTGGGCATCGCGCGCCGTCAGCATGATCACGGGATAGGTATGGCTGGAACGGATCGTACGCAGCAACTCAAGCCCATCGATATCGGGCAGCATGACATCCAGCAGCGCCAGATCGAACTCCTGCTCCAAGATTGCCTTGGCAGCGTCGGCCCCGCTATAGGCGACCTGTACATCAAAGTCTTCTTTTGTAAGGTAGATACCAACCAAGTCGGCGATGGCCTTTTCGTCATCAACTACCAAAATGCGCTCGTTCATGCGTGCTCCTCTCGCGCTCCATTATGCCCGAGGGGGCGCATGCCACACACAACAAGCGTGGGTGATTAAGTCGGCCTTAAGCACCCTTGTGCCCGTTCGGGCGCGGATGTGGGCCACGCACGCACGCGATGATCGCCGACACCGGCAAACGATATACTCTAGTTCCAGAAGAGACCATCCCGTCGAAAGCGAAATCTGTGAAGTCCCTCACCTCTTTTGCAAAGCGCTCAGCCCAGCTTGCCGCCGGCTTTGTCTGCGCTATCGCCCTTGCCGCTGGCGTGCCCACCGTCGCCGGCGCCCAAGTGCTCACGACCGACAATGTCTGCGGCAAAACCGCCGATGCGCGCGGCATCACGGCCGATAATCTGCCCGATATCGATGCGACCAATGCGCTCGTCATGGGCAAAGACGGCACCGTCTACTACGGGCGCGGCGCCGATGAGCAGGTCAAAATCGCCTCGATCACCAAGGTCATGACCGCAATCCTAACCGTCGAGAATTGCAAGATGGACGAGAAGGTCACGGTGAGCAACGCCGCAGCCACCGTGGGTAATTCGACCGCCGGCTTGCTCGAAGGTGACGAGCTTACCGTGGAGCAGGCACTGCGCGGCCTGATGATTCCCTCGGGCAACGACGCCGCCGTCGTGCTCGCCGAATATGTGGGCAAGAAGATCGACCCTAAAACCAAAGACGCCGAGGCAACCTTTGTGAAGGCCATGAACGAGCGCGCTAAGAAGCTCGGCTGCACCGGTACGCTTTTTGAAAACCCGCATGGTCTGGACTTTGATGAGTGGGCTGGCGATATGCACTCAACCGCACACGACGTAGCGCTGATGATGCAGGAGGCCATGAAAAACGACACGATCCGCGAGGTCGTAGCGAGCGAGGATTCCTGGATCGAGGTCACGGGCGCCGACGGCACCGACCATTCGCATTCCATGGACACGCATAACTATTTGCTGGGCCAAGATGGCAACATCGGTGGCAAGACCGGCACCACCGACGACGCGGGCTATTGCTTTACGAGCGCCTACAACCGCGACGGCGACGAGATCTACACCGTCGTTTTGAACTCCACCACCACCGACCAGCGCTTTACCGATACCGCAACCCTTGCCAATTGGTACTACGGTCACAAGGTGACGGTCGCAATCGCCAACACACAGGAAAAGACCGCCAACGGCAACCCGCTTATGGCGCGCATTGGTCAAACCGACTGGACGGATAAGACGATCGACGCCACACTCGCCGATCCCACGGCGCAAGCGACCGTGTTTTCCCTTGCCGGCGAGGTGACCGAAAAGGTTAGCTACGACGATCTTTCGGGCACGGTGCATGTGGGCGACAAGGTGGGCAGCGTCACGCTCAAGCAGGACGGCACCAAGATCGCCGTCATGGACCTGGTTGCCGACGAGGAAGGCGCAGGGCCGAATCCCATTGAATGGCTGCTCGTGAAGCTCGATCGCTTGGGCCGTCGCATCGACAACCGCCCACTCACGGCAGAAAGCGAGACCGTCGCCAAGGCGCCCGAGGTGTAGTGCGCAAGAATAATAAGCCCACTGAAGGGAGGCGTCCGAAAGGATGCCTCCTTTTTTGAGGTTCGAATCCCCAGCCTCCATTCTTGATAATAAAAAGGGCCCCAAATGGGACCCTTCTTCAAATTCGTACTGGCGGAGAGCTGGGGATTCGAACCCCAGATGCCCTTTTGGGGCATACTCGCTTAGCAGGCGAGCACCTTCGGCCTCTCGGTCAGCTCTCCGTAACAGCCGTTCTATAGTAACCAAACAGCCAAGGATGAGCAAGAGGAAATTTTCTAATTGCCTAGCAGCCTTTCCTTCTTGAAAGCTTCGCCTACCCCAGCGAGCGGTTGAGGGAGCCGAGCTCGTCGTTGCCCATGGTGCGCCACATTTGGAAGATACAACCGCGCGCCAGGAAAAAGAAACCGTTGTCGACCAGTTGCACAGCGGCATCTGCCAGCTGATTCGTCACGGCGGACACTGGCGGCAGCTCTAGTCCAGCCTTGTGGATGGTCTCGACCGCTTCCTCGAACGTCGGAGGCCCGCTGACGCCCATCTCGTTCATAAGGCCCTGCATTTCTTCCAGCGCGCTGCTGCCCGACTCCTCGCCGCGCGGCACCAGACGGTAACAAGCCAGCGCCAGGTCGAGCTGATCGCAATTCCAATAGGCAAACGCCAAGCGATAGAACAGGTAGCCGATTGCAGAACGATCGCTGGCAATACGTAGGCCGTGGCGCGCCACCTCGATAATCTCGTCAAAGCGCTCCAGACGCGCAAGCACGTTGATGAGCGCAAAGTGCGACTGCATGGACGAGCGCGCCAGATCGTAAAGATGGCGCACCTCGGGCAGTGCTCGTTCAAAGTCCTCTTGCTCGGCGTAAAAGCTGCAGATCTCGTGCTGGGCAAAGTACAGCGCATCGGGCGCACGAAGGATTCGCACAGAGCGGTCTTCTTCCAACACCGGTAGCACCATGCGCACCAGCTGGTTATCGCAAAACTGCGTTTGAACCGGACCTGTCGCCAAAAGCTCGGCGACGGCGCACTTAGCCTCCAACTCCTCAACAAGACGGGAAAAGCCTTCAAAAGCACCTGTACGGTCGACTTTTGCCTGCTCGCGCAATTCAACAACACGGGCCACGTATGGGTCGTCGTCCTCTTCCATGACCTCCAGCTCGTCAGCCGTATCGGCAAGCAGCAGATCGCGCAGCGCCGGCGGCAGCATGCGATGGTCATCACGCGGACGAGCATGAACCTCCGCCGGTTCAATCGTCTCCGGAGCGGTTGACTCATACGCCTCAAGCACACGCTTGCACGGCATATCGTCCATGTCCATGCTCTCAAGATCCTTGGCGACAGACACGCAATCGGCCAGATAGGCCGCGCGCCCAAAGAAATATGTTGCGACAACGCGCTCGCCCTGCCCACTGTCGGGAGCAGCAATCTGCACATAGCAGCGCGTGATGCAGGTGCCCGCGGCAAAACACGCTGCCGCAAGCGTGAGCGCCACGCGCGCATCGTGCTCCACGGCCCAGATCGCGCGCGTGTCCTCGTCCAGCTCGCGCCAGGCGTCATCTTGGGCGTCGTATTCACGTTGAGGCATAGCATCCGCGACAGAGTGCCCAAACCGAACGAGCATAATCCCCTCGGCAACGTTTGCCCGATAGGTATAGTCGAGCCGTGTGACCACGTTTAGCGCCTCGACAATACGCGCGAAGCGGGTACGCACATCCCACTCACCGCCCGGCTGGCACGAAACCGTTCCCGGTTTGGCCCACGGGTTATCGCTCGAGGCCGTATCGAGCAGTCGGGGAACATCGTTGGTCGTCTTAGCGATATGCCACGAATCAAAGAGCGCACAGCCCTCAAGGCTCGGCGACGAGGCCGCGGGGGCCAATCCAGCCCCAATGCGCTCAAGGATGCCGGAGAGGCGGTTGAGACGGCACTCGATGGCGAGCAGCGTGTCAATCTCGTCCTGGTCTAGCAGACTACGATCAAAATTGAGATAGAAAAGCTTTGAGCGATCGATGCGAGCCAGGCTCATCTCGGACTTAGCGGCGATGGTGCGCAAGCGGGGCAAGTCAATTTCACTCATAAGGGCGGCGGCATAGCGCTCGATACCGCTCGGATTCTCGGCATGGTCAACGCGGTAGAGCAGCGTCTCGATAGCGTCAGGTAGCGGTGTCGTGTTAAAGCCCAAAAACACCTCGACCGGCTCGGGCAACTTTACGAGCTTGATCTTGTCGACAACGTTTTGCACACCCTCGTCGAGTCCGTCGGCGTCCGCCGTGCTCGCAATGGTATTTTCGGAGTCAGCGAATATCACGTAGCGCAGGAACATCGATGCCATGAACTCACCGTAAGGAAGGGAGCGGGTCGAATTCCATGTATCGTGATCGGACTGTTCGCGCATGGGACCTTCGGGAGAGCCGACGGTTCGCGCGCGCACGCGCATCGTGCCGTTTGCTCCCCTCACCATAATCTCACCAATACCGGAGTCCGACTCGTCAAGGACCAGTTCCATGTCGGGATCGTTGGGCAGCGGAGCCTCGCTAACGGGGCGGTCTACCTTGTACACCTCACCCGAAACGCTTACGTAGCCCAAAAGCGACACACGGCTTTTGCCAACGAATTCGACGACATAACAAGATTCATGCTGATCCTCGCCAAAGAGTTTCCAGACCACGCCATACGAGCGTCCCGCAGGCTGCTCGGGCATCGCCGGAAAGCGCTTCTTGGGATCGAGAAACCTGAGCTTGTATGTCGGACGCTCTGCCACGAAATATCACCCTGATCGGTCGCTTGAGAAGGAGTGGTCGCGAATAAGTCGCGACATCTACTCGGAATCTTACACGAGTCGACAGGAAATCGTCCCTTTGGACGAAAGCACTCAAGCTGGCGTAAAAGAAAAGCCCCCGTTGCCGGGAGCTTTAATCTCAAATGGTGCGGCGTATAGGATTCGAACCTATGACGTTCTGATTCGTAGTCAGACCCTCTATCCAGCTGAGGTAACGCCGC
>UQQL01000052.1 GCA_900543275.1 uncultured Collinsella sp.
GAGAACTCCTACACCTCTCAGATGGTCCGCACCATCAAGTACTTCGAGAAGTTCGTTGCTTAATTTAGCTTTTAGCGAATAGCTCGTTGAGCGTCTAAAGAAGGGCGCGGCCTCATAGGGCTTACACCCTAGGGTCGCGCCCTTTTTATAGGAAATCGTCTGCCGTAATGGGAGGCAGACACGTACGAAAGGTAGAAGCAAACATGGCCTTTACCAAGAAGACCGTCCGCGACATCGATGTCGACGGCAAGCGCGTTCTCGTCCGCGTTGACTTCAACGTGCCTATCAAGGATGGCGTCGTTGGCGACACCACCCGCATCAAGGCTGCCCTGCCCACCATCAACTACCTCGTTGAGCACAACGCTCGCGTCATCCTCATGAGCCACCTCGGCCGTCCCGATGGCACCGGCTTCCAGCCCGAGCTCTCCCTTGAGCCTGTCGCCAAGAAGCTCGCTGAGCTCTCTGGTCTCGATGTTGCCTTTGTCGCCGACACCTACGGCGAGAAGGCCGCCGAGGCTGTTGCCGCCGTCGAGCCGGGCAAGGTCCTCGTTCTCGAGAACGTCCGTTTTGACAAGCGTGAGAAGAAGAACGATCCCGAGATCGCCAAGAAGCTCGCTTCCTATGGTGACGTCTTCGTTCTCGATGCTTTCGGCACCGCTCACCGCGCCCAGGGTTCCGTCGTGGGCCCCGCCGCTTACCTGCCTGCCGTCGCCGGCTTCCTGCTCGAGAAGGAGGTCGACACGCTGACCGGCATCTTCGCCGAGCCCGAGCGCCCCTTCGTCGCTATCGTCGGCGGTTCCAAGGTTTCCTCCAAGATCGGCGTTCTCGATCACCTCATCGACTCCGCTGATACCCTGATCATCGGTGGCGGCATGGCCTACACCTTCTTCCTGGCTCAGGGCCTGACCGTCGGTCAGTCCCTCAAGGAAGAGGACTGGGTCGAGCGTGCCGGCGAGATGCTCAAGAAGGCCGAGGAGAAGGGCGTCAAGATCCTGCTCCCCATCGACAACCGCGTTGCCGATCACTTTGGCGAGGACGCTGTCCCCGAGGTTGTCGCTTCCGACGCTATCCCCGACGATCGTGAGGGCATGGACATCGGCCCCAAGACCGAGGAGCTCTACGCCGAGGCTGTCAAGGGCGCCAAGACCGTGTTCTGGAACGGCCCCATGGGCGTCTTCGAGTTCGATAACTTCGCTCACGGCACCCAGGCTATCGCCGAGGCCGTCGCCGAGGCCGACTGCACCTCGATCATCGGCGGTGGCGACTCTGTCGCAGCTGTCAACAAGTTCAACCTGGCCGACAAGATGAGCTGGATCTCCACCGGTGGTGGCGCTTCCATGGAGCTCGTCGAGGGTAAGGCCCTGCCCGGAGTGGAGGCGCTTCTCGATGCCTAATCGCACCCTTCTTATCGCTGGTAACTGGAAGATGAACAACGACGTCGCCGAGGCCGCCAAGCTCGCCGACGAGCTGGCTCAGGCTCTGCCCGAGGTTCCGGCTGGCGTCGAGGTGCTCGTCTGCCCTCCGACCATCGACATCACCACGGTTCATGACCGCATTCAGGCTGCCCCCATCGCCCTCGGTGCACAGAACGTGTACTGGGAGGCCAAGGGTGCCTTCACCGGTGAGTCCTCTTGCGACATGCTCAAGTCCGCTGGCTGCACCTACTGCATCATCGGTCACTCCGAGCGTCGCGACTACTTCCACGAGACCGACGAGGATCAGAACAAGAAGGCCAAGGCTCTCGTTGCCGCCGGTCTTGTTCCCGTCTTCTGCTGCGGCGAGTCTCTCGAGGTCCGCGAGGCTGGCACCTATGTCGAGCACGTCGTGAACCAGGTCAAGGCTGGCCTTGCTGGTCTTGAGATCACCTGCCCCAAGCAGGTCGTCGTCGCCTACGAGCCCATCTGGGCCATCGGCACCGGCAAGACCGCTACCGCCGAGGACGCTCAGGAGGTCTGCGGCGCTATCCGTGAGACCCTCAAGGAGATGTTCGGCGAGGAGCTCGCTAACGGCATCCGCGTTCTCTATGGTGGCTCTGCCAAGCCCGGCAACATCGCTGAGCTCGTCGCCAAGCCCGACGTTGACGGCGCCCTCGTGGGCGGCGCTTCGCTCAAGGCTGCCGACTTCGCCTCTATGGTCGTCAAGGCAGGCGAGTAGGACATATGGCACAGCGTCATCTTCCTGCACTCCTGATCATCATGGACGGCTGTGGCCTGGCTCCGGCCGATGGCGAGAACGCCGTCGCCGCTGCCAAGACGCCCTTCCTTGATAGCCTGTACGAGAAATACCCCCACACCACGCTCGGCGCTTCGGGCGAGGACGTGGGCCTTCCCGATGGCCAGATGGGCAACTCCGAGGTGGGTCACCTCAATATCGGTGCCGGCCGCATCGTCTTCCAGGAGCTTTCGCGCATCAACAATGCCATCAAGGACGGCTCCATCGCCAAGAACGAGGTCTTCGTCAAGGCTATGGACGATGTCAAGGCCGAAGGCAAGACCCTTCACCTCATGGGCCTTATGAGCCCCGGCGGCGTTCATTCTCACATGAACCATGTCGAGGCCCTGGTCAAGATGGCTGCCCAGCATGGCGTCAAGACCGTTCGCGTCCACGCCTTTATGGATGGCCGCGACGTTGACCCGCAGTCCGGTGCTGGCTACATGAGCGAGTTCTGCGCTTTCTTGGCCAAGATTTCCGAGGAGACCGGTTGCGACGCTCGCGTTGCCACCGTCTCGGGTCGTTATTGGGCCATGGACCGCGATAACCGTTGGGAGCGCATCCAGCGCGCCTACGACGTCATGGTCAACGCGTCCGATGCCGATACCGACCCCGTGGCCGGTATCAAGGCCTACTACGAGAAGGATCCGCGCGGCGATGAGTTCGTCGAGCCCTTCGCTGCCCACAATGAGGGCATCCACGAGGGCGACGCGGCCATCTTCTTCAACTTCCGTCCCGACCGCGCTCGTCAGATGACCCGCGTGTTCACGGACAAGGAGTTCGACGGCTTTGAGCGCGAGCAGATCAAGCTGTCGCACTTTGTGACGATGACCGAGTACGATCCGACGTTTGACGTCGAGGTTGCCTTCCCCAAGACGTTCCCCGAGAACGTTCTGGCCGACGTTATCGCTGCCAATGGCCTGAAGCAGCTGCACACCGCCGAGACCGAGAAGTACGCCCACGTGACGTTCTTCCTCAACGGCGGCATCGAGGAGCCCAAGGAGGGCGAGGAGCGCGTGCTCGTCGCTTCCCCCAAGGTCGCTACCTACGATCTGCAGCCCGAGATGAGCGCTCCCGAGGTTACCGAGAAGCTCGTCGCCGCAATCAACGAGGATCGCGCTGATTTCTACATCGTGAACTTCGCGAACTGCGACATGGTTGGTCACACCGGTGTCTTCGACGCCGCCGTTAAGGCCGTCGAGGCTGTTGACGATGCTCTGTCCAAGGTTGTCCCGGCGATTCTCGCCAAGGGCGGCTTTGCGCTGATTACCGCCGACCATGGCAACGCCGACCACATGTTTGACGTCGCTTCCGACGGTTCCAAGCATCCGTTTACGGCTCACACCACCAACCGTGTGCCGTTCATCATCGTTGATGAGAAGGCCCAGCTCACCGGTATCGAGGACGGCCGTCTTTCCGATATCGCTCCGACCATGCTCACCATGGCTGGTATTGAGCCTTCCGCCGAGATGACGGGTCGCGTGCTCGCCACCGAGGCCTAATAGAAAACAAATACCGTTTTCTAGTAAGGGGGTTGTCCACAACCGGACGACCCCCTTTTTGGTATTTCTGCCATTTCTACCCCGTCCCTAAATGGCAGGTGGGGGAGTGTTGGAGGTTGTGGTACAGTACTGGAGTTTGAATTGTTCTATTAAGGAGCTTATCTATGGGTCCGTTTCAGATTCTTCTGTTTGTCGTTTGGGCTGTTTCTGCCGTGGCGCTGACGATTCTCGTCCTGATGCACTCCGGTAAGGGCACCGGCGTTTCGGATATGATCGCTAGCTCGCTGTATAACTCCAGCTCTGCCACAGGCGTTATGGAGCAGAACCTTGACCGCCTGACCGTTATCATGGCTGTCGTGTTTGCCGTGTGCGTCGTGCTGTGCATGTTCTTCTTCCCGCAGGGCATCGTCGGCTACTAAGCATCGGCGTATATGCGTTTGTAAAGGGTCCCGCATGTGCGGGGCCCTTTTTGTTTACATATTTGTAACAGAGTCAAAATATCCCCACATACTTCGCCCAACTAAAGAAATTCTCGACCGTTAACCGGAATCAGCGCCAAATTGTGCATAAAATGCGCTACTGTATTGCGAAACGTTGGCCCGCATTGCATAACCAGCCATAACAGCGGACCGCGTTTGAATGGTTCGATTGGGCTGTCTCGACGTTGCCCGGCCGAATTCACTTTGTCCTATCTCATAAGGAGGATGGCATGGCTGATTCTATGTTCCACCAGCCCGTTATGGGTCGTCGCGCCTTTGTTGGCGGCACCCTCGCTGCGAGCTCCATGGCTTTTCTTGCCGCATGCGGCAAGAAGGGCGGCGACGCTTCCGGTTCTGAGTCCGGTTCGACGCTGAACTTCTACATCAACAACCCGGTCTGCATCGACCCCTACAACGTCCAGGAGGATCAGGGCACTCAGGTCGAGTATCAGCTCTTCGACGCTCTGACGGAGTACGATAACGAGAAGGGCGAGATCGTTCCGCTGGCTTGCGAGTCCTTTGAGGCTAACGACGACGCCACCGAGTTCACCTTCAAGATCAAGAAGGCCAAGTTCCACAACGGTGACGACGTTACCTCCAAATCCTTCAAGCTCGGCTGGGAGCGCCTGGTCAACACTAAGTCGGCCATCGCTACCGAGTATGGTCCTTCCGAGGTCTCCTACCACCTTTCCATGGTCGAGGGCTATGACGATCTGCTTGCCGGTAATGCTACCGAGTTGTCCGGCGTTACCTGCCCGGATGACGAGACCCTCGTCGTCAAGCTGACTTCCGCCTACGCCGACTTCCCGTTCGTCGCCTCTCACCCGGCTCTGTCCCCGGTTCCCGAGTGCGCCGAGTCCGATGTCAAGAGCTTCTACCTTGCCCCGGTCGGTAACGGCCCGTTCATGATGGACGGCAAGTGGGAGGATGGTCAGGAGATCAACCTCAAGAAGTTTGACGATTACTATGGCGACAAGGCCAAGATCGACGCCATCCACTTCCAGGTTATCAAGGACGTGGAGACCGCTTACAAGGAGTTCCAGGCCGGCAACCTCGATGTCTGCGACGTTCCCGTTGCTCAGATCGACGCCGCCAAGAAGGACCGCGGCGAGTCCAAGGATGGCTACACCATGGGTGATGGCGAGCGCATGCTGCTCGGCTCCGAGCCTTCCACGTACTATCTGACGTGCAACACCACGGCCGAGCCGTTCAACAACGCTGACCTGCGCAGGGGCATCTCCTTGGCTATCAACCGTGAGGCCATCTGCAAGACCATCTTCAAGGGCACCCGTACCCCCGCTGACGGCATCGTTCCTCCGGGAATCGCCGGCTACAAGGAGGGCGCATGGGAGTTCTGCGCCTATGACGTCGACAAGGCTAACGAGTACCTCGACAAGGTCGCTCCCGCTGGCGCTAACGGCGATCGTGGCATCAATGTGACCCTGTCCTACAACCAGGACGGTGGCCACAAGGAGATCATGGAGTCCATCATCGGCGACCTCGCCAAGGTGGGCGTCACCGCCGTCTCCGATACTCCCGAGTGGTCTGCCCTGCTCGAACAGTATCAGAACTTCAACTATCAGTTCGGCCGTCTGGGCTGGATCGCCGATTACCCGATCATGGACAACTTCCTGTACCCGCTGTTCCACTCCGACTCCCTCGGTGGCGACAACCGCTCTGGTTACAACAACTCCGAGTTCGATGCCAAGGTCGATGAGGCCCGTGCCACGGTTGACGACGACGAGCGCATCGCCAAGATGCAGGAGGCTGACGCTATGGTCGCCGCTGACTGCCCGGTTATCCCGGTGATGTTCTACACGCACACCATCGTCGGCTCCGATCGCGTCAAGTACCTCTATGTCGATCCGCAGAAGCACGCCGATCTGGGTACCGCTGAGCTCGCCTAAGAGTTTTGCAGCTTCCATGAGGGTCAAGTATTTACGTAGACCTCATGGGAAACATACAGTTCTCCCTAACCTGGGGTAAACTGGCTGATGGTAATTTTGGGATGCCGGTCTGGCGATCGGCATCCCATTTAGGTTAATCCCTAGATAGGGGAGTGGTATGGGTAAGTACATCGTTAAACGTGTGCTTCAGTTCATCCCGGTATTTTTGGGCGTTACGTTGATTCTGTTCGCCCTCCAGAATATTGTGCCGGGAGACCCGATCAAGCTGATCGGTGGAGACAAGGCTCTGTCCCCCGAGGTAGAGCTTCAACTTCGCGTGCGCTATCACCTGGTCCAGGCGGACGAGGACGGCAACGCGATCCTTGACGAGAACGGCGATCCCGTTCCAACGTCGCTTGTGGACCAATACTTGAATTACATGAATGGTCTGCTTCATGGCGATCTGGGCAATTCGTATCAGCGCAAGCTGCCGGTTGCGGAAATCTTTGCCCAGAAGTATCCGTATACGGTTAAACTCGCCGCGTGCGCCATTGTGCTCGAGGCAATCATGGGTATCGGTGCGGGTATCATTTCGGCGGTAAAGCGCTATTCCTTCTGGGATATTTTGGTAACGCTGACCACGTCGATCCTCGTTGCCGTTCCTGCATTCTGGCTCGGTATGCTGCTGCAGCTGTTCTTTGGCGTCATCCTTAAGGATGCCACCGGCGGCGCATTCTCCATGCCGATCTCGGGTGCCGGCGGCTCCAGCTCTCAGTATCAGGATTGGATGCACTATGTGCTTCCGACCATTACGCTGGCTTCGGTTTCGACCGCCTATGCTGCCCGCATCATGCGCTCGCAGCTACTCGACGTCATGAATCAGGATTACATCCGCACGGCAAAGGCCAAGGGTCTCTCCAATCGCGCGATCATCGTCAAGCATGCGCTTAAGAATGCACTCATCCCCGTTGTTACCTATATTGGTGTCGACTTCGGCGGCATGCTTTCGGGCGCCATCCTGACCGAGACGGTCTTTAACTGGCCCGGTATCGGCTCTGAGGTCTACCGCGCCATTAGCATGCGCGACTGGCCCATCGTTATGGGCGGCGTTACGCTCATCGTTGTCGTCGTTATGGTGATCAACCTTCTCGTCGACATTAGCTATGCATTCCTCGACCCGCGTATCCGCCTCGGCGGTCCGTCGGATAAGGCCTAAGGGAGGTACGTCTCATGCAGGAAACTGATTCTCAGTCTCAGGAGCAGGCTACCGCCACCAAGGCCGCATCTGCTCCCGCCAAGTCCCGCACGCTGTGGGGCGACGCTTTCAAGCGTCTTCGCAAGAATAAGCTCGCCGTTATCGGTATCTGCTGGATTATCATCGTCGTTTTGGTTGCCTTGACCGCAGACCTGTGGGCTAAGCCCTGGCTCGGGTCGCCGACGGCTTCCGACTCGACGACCATGGCCGAGACTTCGCTGCTGGCTCCGTGTGCCGAGCACCCGTTTGGTACCGACGCCCTTGGCCGCGACATTCTCGTCCGAGTTATCTACGGCGCGCGCGTTTCGCTTTCCGTCGGTATTATGGCCACCGCCATCTCCACGGTGATCGGTCTGATCATGGGCGCCCTGGCCGGTTTCTATGGCGGCATCTGGGATACGATCATCATGCGCTTCGCGGATATCTTCCTGGCGTTCCCGTACGTGCTGTTCGTTGTCGCCATGATCGCCGTTATCGGCCGTGGTCTTCAGAATGTCTTTATCGCCATCGGTATTCTCGGCTGGCCTTCTATTGCGCGCGTCTTCCGATCCGCGATCCTGACGGTCAAGGAAAACGACTATGTTGACGCTGCGCGCGCGATGGGTGCATCCGATGCTCGTATCGTCGTGCGTCACATCTTCCCGAACTCCGTTGCCTCCATCGTGGTCTACGCGACCATGAACATTGGTGGCGCTATTCTGACCGAGTCCGCTCTGTCCTTCCTCGGCATGGGCGTTATCCCGCCTACGCCTTCGTGGGGCTCCATGATTCAGGACGGTCAGCAGTATCTTCTGACTGCTCCCTGGATGATGATCATGCCCGGTTTGGCAATTCTCTCGACGGTGCTCGCCTTCACCCTGCTTGGTGACGGTCTGCGCGACGCCCTCGACGTCAAGATGAAGGACGCATAAGGATGAAGAAGAACAAGAACTATGTGGACCTGAAGGACCAGCCGGTTCCCGAGGGCCAGCATCTACTCGAGGTCGATGACCTTAAGATGTATTTCCACACCGAGGATGGCGTCGTTCGCGCTGTCGACGGTGTGTCCTACACGCTCGATCGCGGTGAGACCTTGGGTGTCGTTGGTGAGTCCGGCTCCGGTAAGTCCGTGACCGCCATGACCATCATGGGCCTCATCTCGATGCCTCCGGGAAAGATTGAGGGCGGCGACGTTCGCTATCGCGGTCGTTCTATCCTCGAAATGACCGAGGAAGAGATGCAGCACATTCGCGGTAACGATATCGCGATGATCTTCCAGGATCCTATGACCTCCCTTAACCCGGTCTATAAGATTGGTAAGCAGGTGGGCGAGGGTCTTCGTCTGCACCGTGGCTACTCCAAGCAGGAGGCGCTCAAGCGCGCCACCGAGCTTTTGGACCTCGTTGGCATTCCCGAGCCCGAGAAGCGCGTCAACGAGTATCCGCACCAGTTCTCTGGTGGCATGCGTCAGCGCGTCATGATTGCCATGGCGCTTGCCTGCGATCCCGATATCCTGATTGCCGACGAGCCCACGACGGCTCTGGACGTTACCATTCAGGCTCAGATTATCGAGCTCATGCAGGAGATGCAGCAGAAGAACGGCAACGCCATTATCATGATTACCCATGACTTGGGCGTCGTCGCCGATATGGCCGATAAGATCATGGTTATGTACGCCGGCCGTCCTGTCGAGTTCGGTACTGCTGAGGAAATCTTCTACGAGAGCCGCCACCCCTACACCTGGGGCCTTATCCGCTCCATCCCGGAGCAGGCCATCGATGAGAAGAAGCCTCTTACGCCGATTCACGGCAACCCGCCTTCGCTCATGAACTTGCCTGAGGGCTGCGTTTTCTCTCCTCGTTGCCCCTATGCGACGGACAAGTGCCGCAAGCAGCGCCCCGAGCGCGTTGTCACCGAGTCTGGTCATTACTCTGCGTGCCACTACTCCGGTGACCCCGAGTTCCTCAAGAACGCTCCTGAGACGTCCCGTACGCGCAAGGATTCCAAGAAGGGAGGCGAGGCGTAATGGCAGATACCAACGAGCGTACTCCGCTGCTGAAGGTCGAGCACCTCTCTAAGGAGTTTCCCGCTGAGTCCGGCATGTTCGCCAAGCGCTTCTCTAAGCGTGTCGTCTCTGCTGTGAATGACATTTCGTTCGAGATTTATCCGGGCGAGACCTTTGGCCTGGTCGGCGAGTCTGGTTGCGGTAAGTCCACCACGGGCCGCACCATCATGCGCCTGACCAAGCCGACGGCCGGCAAAGTGTTCTTCCAGGGCAAAGATGTTGCCGAGATGAGCAAGCATGAGATCAAGGACATGCGTCGCGAGATGCAGTTCATCTTCCAGGACCCCTATGCTTCGCTCAATCCTCGTATGACCATAGGCGAGATCGTCTCCGAGCCCATGACCATTCATGGCGTGGGTACCAAGGAGGAGCGCATTGAGCGCGTCCGCGAGCTGCTGGACGTCGTCGGCCTGAACCCCGAGCACATCAACCGCTATCCGCACGAGTTCTCGGGCGGTCAGCGTCAGCGTGTCGGCATCGCCCGCGCGTTCGCTCTGAAGCCCAAGCTGATCATCTGCGACGAGCCCGTTTCCGCTCTGGATGTTTCCATTCAGGCCCAGGTTCTGAACCTGCTCAAGGAACTGCAGGACAAGTTCGGTACGGCGTATCTGTTTATTGCCCACGACCTTTCCGTCGTGCAGCACATCTCCGATCGCGTTGCCGTTATGTACCTGGGCAAGATGGTCGAGGTTTCGGACTGGAAAACGCTCTATAGCGAGCCTCACCATCCGTACACGCAGTCGCTGCTGTCTGCCGTGCCGGTTCCCGATCCTGATATCCAGAAGACCCGCAAGCGCATCATCCTCGCTGGCGATCCGCCGTCGCCGCTGGATCCGCCGACCGGTTGCCGTTTCCACACGCGCTGCCCGATCGCGCAGGGCATCTGCTCCGAGAAGCTTCCTGAGTTTAAGGAAGTTGCCCCGGGCCACTGCTGCGCCTGCCACTTCGCGGAGCCGTTCCCGATCAAGGAATCGCACATCGACCTGTAGTCGGCTGTTTGTCCGGGCCCGTGCTGGACTTAGTTTTCAGAACGTCCTCGACCATGGAAACCCCCTTATCCTGCTCCTTCGGAGCTGTGGATAAGGGGGTTTCCTGGTCTGCGGAATGTTCTGAAAACTAAGTCCAGCACGGGCCCTACGTTGCCGTTGCAGAGGGGAGCGCGATTCCTTGATCGCTCACTTAATCTAATTAGAAATTGAGCGAGGCCGGAGCTTTGGCTCCGACCTCCCCATATAAGGGCTCGGCTTTGCCGAGCCACCAAATTTGCATCAGCCCCAGAACATGTTTGAGAACTGTGCTTGGAGTATGTGTTGGTAGGCCCCGAATCGGTGCTGCCTCCCGGCGCATTCCGCAGGGGGAGCGATATTTTGCAGCACGAAGTGCGCAGCAAAATATCGCTCATGCCCGAGGACGCGCCGGGAGGCAGCACCGATTCGGGGCCGGACATGCGGATCTACCTGCGCAATTACAAATTCGTAAACTTTTTTGAAAAAAGTGCTTGCACAGTTCTCGAATCATAGGTTATTATCTTCCTCGTTGAACGCGCGGGTCCAACAAAACGAAGCGCGAATCAACAACATAGCATGTCGGAGTGGCGGAATTGGCAGACGCGCTAGCTTGAGGTGCTAGTGACCGCTTTTTGGTCATGCGGGTTCAAGTCCCGCCTCCGACACCATCGCATTTGAGAAGCCTCTTCGGAGGCTTTTTTGTTACCGATAGACGGTGGGGTCCACGATGGAAACGCTTGAACGCAACGAGTGGGCAGACGTTGCCCAACTAGTCGAGATCACGAGCGATGCTGTCATCATCTGCGAGCTCGACGGAACCATTCTGCATGTGAATAATCGCTTACTTGGTTTGATGTGCGAGGAACGCGCCGACGTCATCGGTGGAGATGTTAAAGACGTCCTGTATTCGTCCGCTTTTGAACGTGCGACGGAACATCGTCTGCCATTTGAAACTGATGGCTCCGAGAACGAACTGATGCTCAAGCTGAGTGACGGCTCTTTTATTCCCGTCTTGGTTCGTGCGGGCTCCGTAACGCCTCCACGCATCTTTGGGCGCCGCGCACCACGTGTCCTGGTGGCGCTTCACAGTATCGAAGAGCAGTATTCCCACGATCGTCAGCTCAAACGTGCGCTATCGGAGCTTAGGGTGGCGAATAAGCGCCTCTCGGGCACCCTTTCGGTCATTATGAGTACCGTGGGCTCCGATGAGCTCCCCAGCTTGCTCGATACCGTTTTGAACCAGCTTGTAGGAACGCTCGATGCTTCGGGTGCCGCTATCTATTTTTCTGAGAGCGGCGGCTTTAAACTTCGCGGTGTTTCCAGGGAGCTGCATGACAGCTACCTGCCCGAGTTTTTGCCGTATGGCGCTGGCATTCCGACGTATGTTCTTCGCGAGTCGCGTGCCTGCCGCCTGTCGATTCGGCAGGACCTTGAGGGCGACCGGGTTGCTTCGGGTATGTTCATGGATTTGGACAATCGTTCCAAGCACTTGCTGCGCGTGCAGGATATGCCCCCGTATCGCAGCGAGATCTGTCTTCCCGTGTTTTACGGCACGCAGGTGCTCGGTGTGTTGGAGGTCGGTTGGAAACGTCCACAGGCGCCACTTGCCTATGACCTTAACGTGCTCGAGGTCATCTGCGATTACCTGTCTATTCAGATGGTCGGCATGGCGTCGAGCTTACGTTCGCGCCGCACGGCAGAACTTGGTCGTTCGCTCAACGTGCTGCGCGATGAGCTTTTTACCTATCTTGATGATCCGGTCGCTGCTTCGCACGCCGTCTCGTCCGAAATCTGTGCCGTGCTCAATTGCCATTTTTGCCCCGTTGAGTACGATGCGGGCCTCGAAGCCTATGTTATCGATTTTGAGGGCGGTAGCCGTGTGGCGTTGCCGGGCGATCCAGAGTCACTCTTCTTTTCCGTCACGACGCCGGCGGCGCGCCTGGGGACATCTTCTGATGGGTTCGAGACATCGGTGCTGGGCGGGACGAGTGCCGACGATCTCAGACACGTGCGCCTTACACGTGTGGACGAATCCACGTCTATGGGTGCATGGTTGAGGGCCCACGGCCTACCGTGTCAGGGACTTTATGTCGACTCCGGCATCGAAGCAGGGCGCTACCACTCGGAATCGGATGGCAAGCGAAGCAACGATGCAATTGTTCCCGCTGATATCGCCGAGGGGCCGACGAGGCGTGTTTTGCTGCTCCGCGATGGCAGCCAGGAGCCCATTGATGACCTCGAATACGACTACATGGTGCATTTGGCGCATGACTTTGAGTTGATTTATGAGGGCGAGTCTCAAAAGCGCGAAGAACGTCATATTGCTCAGACGCTTCAGATTGGCATGAGAAATTCGCTTGGTGACGTTCCGGGCATCGCGACCGATTCGGTATACCTGTCAGCCACGAACTCTGCATTGGTCGGTGGTGACTTCTATACGCTCATCCGTCTTCCCGACGACTGCGCCGTCATGATCCTGGGCGATGTGTCCGGCAAGGGCATCGAGGCGGCATCCATGTCTGCACTCGTCAAGACGGCGCTGACGGCCTATGCCTGGGAGGGTGCGGGGCCTGCCCGCATGGCCCGCTCGCTCAATAGCATGCTCATGGGCTTTTCGAGGGTCGAGACGTTCGTAACGGCCTTTATTGCCAAAATCGATCTTAAGGCGGGGCGCGCGACCTATTGCTCGGCTGGCCATCCTCCCACCATGGTCATCAGGCCGTCGTCGACGCCGCTTGGCGGCGGAGAAACCCGAGGGGGAGAAGTGGAGCTCCTTGGGTGCCAATCGGGCGTGATCGGTGCCTTTGAGAGCATGGTCTACGAGACGGGCGCCTTTACGTTCGCTCCTGGTGACATGCTATTTATGTATACCGACGGAACGATTGAAGCACGTGATCGCTCGGGTGCTTTCTTTGGCGAACAGCGCCTTCGCGACCTTCTGCTCTCTGTCTCGGGTGAGGGCGTATCGGGCATTTGCGGCAAGGTCTTGGGCGAGCTTGACCGATTTACCGATTCGGCGCTGGACGATGACATTGCATTGGTGTCCCTTGAGTTTTTACGGGGTCGTTCATAGACGACGCTGGGCGGGTTGAATCCGGACGGTTGGGGAAACGAATGCATCGAGTGGGCTTTTTTGGGGAACCATGGTCGTATGAATGAGTGGAATGACATAGCGGTTTTGACGCCACCGGGTGATGTCGACATCGCCTCGGTGCCCGTGCTGCGCCGACGGTTGGACAATTTGATCGACCGGGGCGTTCGTCGCGTTGTCATCAATTGCCAGGCCGTGGGCTTTATCGACTCGACGGGTTTGGCGTTTTTGCTTACACGTGCCAGAGAACTCATGAGGCGAGAGGGCCTGCTTTCGCTCGTTAACGCCTCCGATGAGGTCATCCGCTTTTTGGAGATTGCCCGACTTGTCGACATCCTCCATGTTGCGGGCTTCGCTCGGGAGTCGATTCCTGCCATTCCGGTGGGGGAATTGCCTCGCTGGAGCAAGAGTGTCGAGGTGCGCCAGGGTATCGAGAACCTTCCATACTATCGTCATCGTATTGCCGAGCTACTCGAACCGCTTCCCCTGAGGCGGGATGAGCGCTATGACGTCGCGTTGGCATCGGGCGAGGCGCTGGGCAACGCGTATGACCATGCGGGCGGTATCGGATGCATCCTGACGGTTCAGGCCTATGGCGATCGTGTCGTGATTGAGGTTGTCGACCGTGGGGCGGGCTATTCGATTGACGGGTCGAGTGAACCGGTTACGACTGAGGAGCGCGGGCGTGGGATCAAGCTCATGCGCATGCTAGTCGACAACGTGGAGGTTGCCCGTCGTACTGATGGTGCCGGTACGCGCGTTCGGATGGTAAAGCTGTTTAGCGGAACATTGGAATCGTGCGCCTAGTAAATCGTTTTGGCATGTATATCTGCCAAGAGCATGTGGCGAACAAGTTTTTTGAAAAAAGTACTTGCGTCTTTTGGACAACTCGCGTAAATTAATAACCCGCAAGCGGACATGGCTCAGTTGGTAGAGCACAACCTTGCCAAGGTTGGGGTCGCGGGTT
>UQQL01000053.1 GCA_900543275.1 uncultured Collinsella sp.
GGCATACAGCCACCGCTTCAAAGGGGCAAGCCGCGCACAAGATTGAGCCAGCACAACGAATACCGCTGCCGCAAAGGGAATGGCCCATAGCGGCCCGACCGCCGGCGCCCGCTCCCTCAGCAGCACATCGGCGGCCACGTTGAGCACCAAGGCGCAGCTCATGCACATGCCGGCACACAGGGCCATCGTCCACGGCATCAGGGGCCGCGGAGGCATCACATGCTCGCGCTCGGTCGCACTCATGCGCAGATGCAATCTTTGATTTTGGCAAGCTTCTTCTCGCCGATTCCCGAAACCCGCATCAGGTCGTCAACCGAGGCAAAAGCACCGTTCTTTGTCCGCTCATCGATAATCGACTGTGCCATTGAGGGACCGATGCCTGAGAGCGTCTGCAGCTCTTCCGCGCTTGCCGTATTGATGTTTACTAGGCCTGTGGCGCCACTCACGCCCGATGCTGTGGAAGCCCCACCATCAACACCGGTTTCCGCAATGGACGCCTGCTGCTCCCCTACCGTTGGAACGTGTATTTTTTGTCCGTCAGTGACCTTGGATGCCCGATTGAGCCCCGTAACGTCCGCTTCGGGCGCCAGCCCGCCGGCGGCATCAATCGCCTGGGCCACCCGCGCGCCGTCCTTGAGACGATATACACCGGGCGACACAACGGCGCCATCAACATCGACATAGACCTCTGCCGTGGCAGAAGCCTTAGTCGAAGAGCCTTCAGGTGTCTTTCCGCTCGAAGCATCGCCGGATCCCGGCTCCACTAACGTGCCCGAACCGTCAGTGCGCCCAAACGACACACCGCCGACACCGCCGCCAAGGTTCGCCATTGCCAGTCCACTCGCCGTCGCAATGACGATCAGTATCGCCATAACCACTGCCTTATGACCGAGCAGTTTGCCCGCCCAGCGGTCCATCTTTTTGACTCGTTCGTGTTGCTCGCGCTGCGCCATAGCAAACACCTCCCAACACCATCGTGTCAGGAAAAGAGCGCCGCGACCTCCGCACTTCCACATCGGCTATCGCAGTCAAACCAAAAGCTGACCAAAACCTTGCGGGAAATTGTCCATTTATTCAGGCACACGTCGGCAAATGAACCGTTTGCACCAAATGCCCAGTTAGAAAAAGACCGACGATGCAAAAACACCGTCGGCCTATGCACGAAATTATTCGTGATCTTGGTAAATCTCACGTGGAGCGAGCTGTGAATGTTTACGTTTTAAGGTCTTGGGGGCCTTATACGTATTGCTCTCGAAGTCGATGTACTCGGTCTGCTTGAGCAGACGCTCGATCATCTCCTCATGATCGAACAACTCCCAGGCCTCATGCACGGCATCGAGTTTAGCGTGCGTCTCGGGACGGCGCGGCATAAACAGCGTGCAGCAGTCGGGAGCGGCCTCAGTCGAGATATCGAATGTACCGATCTCCTCGGCGCGTGCGATGATCTCCTGCTTGTCCGAACCGATGAGCGGACGGAACACAGGAATCTTCACGGCCTCGTTAACGGCCATGATGTTCTCAAGCGTTTGGGAGGCAACCTGTCCAAGCGATTCGCCCGTAACGATGGCCTTCGCACCCTCGATGTGTGCAATGCGCTCGGCAACCGAATACATAATGCGGCGATACATGATCACACGCAGGTTGCTGGGACAGGTAACCGAAATCTCACGCTGGCAGTCACCAAACGGAACCACGTACAGACGACCGATCTGGACACCCGGCGCAAGCGCACGAATGATGTCCTGCACCAAATACTCGCTCGTATCAGGCGTCTGCGGACGACCGGAGAAATGTACCGGCACGCACACCGCGCCGCGACGCGCGAGCATCCAGGTCGCCACCGGAGAATCGATACCCGACGACAGCAGCGTCACGACCTTGCCGGCAGAACCCACCGGCAGACCGCCCACGCCGCGCTCGGAGCGCGCGTACACATATACGCTACCCTGAACCACCAGAACGTGCACCATCGCGTCGGGGTCGTGCATCTGGACCTTTTTATCGGGAAACGCCTCACACAGCACCTCGCCAACCTGTCGATTGATATCGATCGAGGTGAGCTCATAGTCGGTATTGGAGCGCTTGGCGTGCACCTTAAACGAATCGAAGGAACCAAACTCGCGCAGCGCCTTCACGGCGGCGGCGCAGCACTCCTGCGGGTCGCGGTTGGTGTGATACGCCAGGGACACACGGGCAACGCCGGGGACGGTGCGGATGACACGCGCCGCCTCGTCGGCCTGATGCTCGTTAAAGGTCACGAGGATATAACCGGAAATTCGAGACACGGCGTTCACGGAAAAGGCGGCCAAGGCCGCCTTAATGTTATCCATGAGGATATGCTCAAAATGTGCGCGGTTCTTGCCCTTCAGTCCAACCTCGTGATAGTGGACCAGGCAGACGCGAGCTGCCATTTAGGCTTCAGCAACCTTGTGACCGAGCGCCTTCTCGTAACGGGCCTCGTCGTAAGAGATGTCGCCGTCGACAATCTCGTCCATAGCCATCGAGATGGTATCGGCACCGGAAAGCCCGATGGTGATGTCATCGACATCCTGGACGGCAAGCACGCGGTTGTGCTGGCCACGCAGCATGCTATTGATGTCGCAGGCGCGCTTGGAGGCAAGCGAAGCGAGCAGGAAGCGGTTGTGATCGGTCTTCTCCAGAAGATCGTCAATGCAAGGCTTTACAACGGACACGGACCTCAGATCCTTTCATGCATATCGAGAACGCGAACGAGCTCATCGGTCGCGCGGTCGAGATCGTCATTCACCACGACGTCGTCGTAGCGGTCGGCAAGGGCAAGCTCATCGGCGGCGTTTGCCATACGCAGCTCAATCGTCTCGGGCGTCTCGGTACCGCGACCGACTAGACGCTCGCGGAGCACCTCAAGCGAAGGCGGCTTGATAAAGATCAGCACGGCCTCGGGGAAACGCTCCTTCACCTGCAGGGCGCCCTGGACATCGATCTCCAAAATCAGAGACGCGCCCGAGGCGAGCTTGGATGTGACCTCGCTCACCAACGTGCCGTAGCAGTTACCGTGGACCTCAGCCCACTCAACAAACTCACCGTTTGCCACGCGGCGGTCGAACTCCTCGCGCGTCAGAAAAAAGTAGTTGACGCCGTCGACCTCACCTTTGCGTGGTGCTCGCGTGGTAGCCGAAACCGTCAGACCCAGGTTCGAGCGGCGCTCGCGCACACGAGTGACGAGCGTACCCTTGCCTGCGCCTGACGGTCCAGAAATCACAAAGAGCTTGGAATCCTGAGCGCTCACTTATTTGGTCAGCTGCTCGAGGAGCTGCTCGCGCTGACGGACGCCGAGGCCCTGGACGCGACGAGTAGCGGAGATACCGAGCTCCTCCATGATCTTGGCGGCCTTGGCCTTGCCATAACCGGGGAGAGACTCGATGAGGGTGGAAACCTTCATGCGGGAAGCGATGGGGTCATCGGAGTTGAGCACGGACTCGAGGGACTTCTCGCCCTTCTTGATCTGCTCGCGAAGCTCAGCGCGGGCGTGACGTGCGGCAGCAGCCTTCTCAAGAGCCTGCTTGCGCTGCTCGTCGGTAAGCTGAGGGAGTGCCATTCGTACCTCCAAATAGTTGGGTTATATCTGATTCAATAATTGGCATTTTAGCACGTAGAACGTACAAAATGCCTAATCGCGGCTCCATAGGTTAGACGATACCCGCAAAAAGTGCAATATACTGCGCCCAAAGTTAAGCCCCTGACCTGCGATTCCACACAAAGGATGGGAAAGTTGACGCAGGCACAGGGGCTATTTTGTGCTAATGAGACCCAAAAGTGGTGACTTAGGGGAATCTTTTACGCGACGTTTTCGACCAGCTCGGCGACGATGGCGTCAAAGGCGGCAACCGGATCGTCGGCACCGGTGATGGGACGGCCCACCACAATGTGGCTTGCGCCACGCTCGATAGCCTGGGAAGGCGTCGCCACGCGGGACTGGTCACCAAGGGCGGCACCCACCGGACGCACACCCGGAGTCACGATCAGGGCATCAGGACCCAGCAGCTCGCGCATGTCGTGAGCCTCCATCGGTGAGCACACGATGCCATCGATGCCGTTGGCCTGAGCAAGCTTTGCCAAGCGGGCGGCCTCCTCGGCCACGGGAGACTCGACGCCGATCTCGCTCAAGGCATCCTGATTCATGCTCGTGAGCACGGTGATGGCGACGAGCTTGGCGCGGTCCTCACGCGCCTCCTCGGCACCCTCGCGGCAGGCAGCGAGCATAGCACCCGAGCCCAGGCCGTGGACCGAAAGCAGGTCGGCACCGGCAAGCGAGGCCGAGCGGGCAGCGCCGCGCACCTGATGCGGAATGTCATGGAACTTAAGGTCGAGGAAGACCTTAAAGCCACGGTCCTTAAAGGTCTTGACGATCTGGGGACCCTCAGCGTAATAGAGCGTCATGCCGACCTTGAGCCAGGCGGCATGGCCCGAAAGCTCGTGGGCGAGCTCGAGCGCGCGCTCACGGTCGCAGTCGAGGGCGACGATAACACGGTCGCGGGCATCATTCTCTAGCATTCGAAAGCACCCACCAGCTCGTTGATGTCCTTTACGCCCTGGGACTCGGCCCAGGCCTCGAGCTCATGCGCGATCTTAAGCGAAGCGCACGGATCGACGAAGTTGGCCATGCCGACCGACACGCAGGTGGCGCCGGCCAGGATAAACTCAGCCGCATCCTCGCCAGTCATGACACCGCCGACACCGTTGATGGGGATATCGACGGCCTGGGCAACCTCCCAGACCATGCGCACGGCGATGTGGTGGCACAGCGGGCCCGAAAGGCCGCCCTTGGGCTTGGCCACGCGGGACTTGCGGGTATGGACGTCGATGGCCATGCCCTGGATGGAGTTGATGACCGAAAGGCCGTCGGCGCCGGCAGCCTCGAGGGCCTTGGCGATCTCGGCGACGTTGACCGGCGCCATCTTCACGAACAGCGGCTTATCGGTCACCTTGCGGCAAGCAGCCATAACGGAAGAGGCGCCCTCGGGCGTGGAGCCCATGGCGGCACCGCCGGCGGCGATATTAGGGCAGCTCACGTTGATCTCGTAGCCGGCAGCCCAGGGGCACAGCTCGACATACATCTCGAGCGCGCGGACAAACTCGTCAACGGAGTGACCGGCAACCTGACAGATGACCTGGCAGCCGTCCTTGGACAGCTGTTCGAGCCACGGACCGGACTCGCGGGCAAAGGCGGCCACGCCGGGGTTCTGAAGACCCACGGAGTTGATCATACCGCCGGGAATCTCGGCCATGCGGGGCGCGGGATTGCCGGGCCAGGGCTCGGCAGCGCAACCCTTGGTGGTGATGGCGCCCAGCTGGGAAACATCAAAGAAGTTCTGGAACTGCCAACCGTAGCCAAAGGTACCGGCTGCGGTGTTAATGGGGTTCTGCATCTTGACGCCGCCGAAATCGACGGCCATGTTCACGGTACCCACTAGAAGACCACCACCTTGGAAGCATCGAACACGGGGCCGCACATACAAGCACCCTTCATACCGTCGACCGTCTCGACATTGCAGGTGTTGCAGGCGCCAAAGCCACAGCTCATCATGCGCTCGAGCGACACCTCGCAGTACACACCGGCCTCGGCGGCAGCGGCGGCGACCTTCTTCATCATGACGGCGGGGCCGCAGCTGGCGACGTAGTCGTAGCCGCCCTCTCCAAGCAGCTCGGCTGCCGGATCGGTGCAAAAACCGTGCGTGCCGAGCGAACCGTCGTCGGTGCACACGCTAACCGTGGCGCCCAGCGCACGGAACTCATCGACACCCACGGCCTTGGAAGCGGTGCCAAAGCCCAGGCACACGTCCACATCAACACCCTGCTCGGCAAGCATGCCGGCAAGACACAGCACAGGCGGAACGCCGATGCCACCGGCGACGAGCAGTGCCTTCCTGGTGCCCTCGGGTACCATCCAGCCACGGCCACCGGGGCCCAACAGGTTAGAGGTGGAGCCAGGGCCCATCTGGGACAAACGGCGGGTATCGTCGCCCACGACGGCGTACCACAGCTCGACGGTGCCGGCCTCGGCGTCGGCGCGGTAGAAACTCAAGGGCACACGAAGCAGAGAAGACGCATCGCCGGGGACGGCGATGTTCACAAACTGACCGGGCTTGAGCGCACTTGCAAGCTTGGGGGCCGAGATTACGAGCGAGAAGATGCCGTCGGCGATCTCCCGGTTCGAGACGACCTCGAAGTCGTGCATGCGTGCAGTGGAAGGTGTGGGCATAGACGCTCCAATCCCCCATGCGGTTGCATGGTCTAAACGAACAGAAAGCGCGGCACCGCAAGGGCGCCGCGCACAAAAGCGATAAGGCTATGCTAGCAGATGCAGCCGTCGGCGAGCGTCTGCTTGCCACCGACAAATACATCGGTGGCACGACCGGTGAGCGTGCGGCCGGCAAAACCGGAGTTCTCGGCGCGCGACTCGTAACCGTCCTCGCCAACCGTCCAGGTTGCGGAGGGGTCGAACACGGTCAGGTCGGCGACAGAGCCCGCCTTGACCTGAACCTGATCGAGGCCCAGAATCTCACGCGGCTTGATGGCCATGAGCTCGACCATGCGGCTCACGCTCATCTTGCCCGTGTTGACCAGCTCAGTGAGCACGAGCGACAGCGAAGTCTCGAGGCCAATCATTCCAAAGGGCGCGAGCTCGAACTCGCGGGCCTTCTCCCACGGGGTGTGGGGAGCGTGGTCGGTAACGATAGCGTCGACGGTACCGTCGATGACACCCTGACGGATGGCCTCGGCATCCTCGTCGGTGCGCAGCGGCGGATTGACCTTGAGCGAGGTGTTGTAGGTCTCGTCCAGGTCGTTCTCGGTCAGGAACATGTGGTGCGGGGTGGCCTCGCAGGTCACCTGGACACCGGCAGCCTTACCGGCACGCACGAGCTCCAGGCCATGAGCGGTGGAGATGTGCTGGATGTGCAGCTTGGCACCGGTCAGCTTGGCAATCTCGATGTCGCGGGCAATCTGAAGCTCCTCGCCGGCGGCCGGCCAACCCTCGAGGGCCAGACGGGTCGAGACCTTGCCCTCGTTGATCTGGCCGTGGCCGACCAGATCCTCGTCCTGGCAGTGGCTCATAAAGACCTTGCCGAACATCTTGCCGTAGTCCATGCAGCGACGGAGCATGCCTGCGCCCTGCACGCCGCGACCATCGTCGGTGAAGGCGACGGCGCCGTGGGCGACCATATCGCCCATCTCGGACATGGCCTCGCCCTTAAGACCGCGGGTCATGGCGCCCGACGGATAGACGCGGCAGTGGCCGACCTCGGCAGCGCGGGACTTGACGAACTCCACGACGGTGCCGTTATCGGTGACGGGATCGGTGTTGGGCATGGCGCACACGCCGGTGAAGCCGCCCTTGGCAGCAGCGCGGGTGCCGCTCTCGATGTCCTCTTTGACCTCGTAGCCAGGCTCGCGCAGATGCACGTGCATATCCACCAGGCCGGGGACGAGATACTTGCCGGAAAGGTCGCGGACCTCGGCTCCCTCGGCGGCGAGGTTCTCGCCGACCTCGGCGATCTTGTCACCGTCGATCAGGACGTCGACGACACCGTCAAGCTCGACGGACGGATCGACGACGTGGGCATTCTTAAGAAGCAAGGCCATTATCGGCACCTCCAAGCAGCAGATACAGGATAGCCATACGCACGCAGATACCGGCGTAGACCTGCTCCAGGATGACGGAGCGTTGCGGGTGGTCGGCCATATAGGAGTCGAACTCAACGCCGCGGTTGATGGGGCCCGGGTGGCAGATAATCGCATCGGGCTTCATGAGCTTCTCGCGGTCCTTGGTCAGACCGAAGAGCTTGTGGTACTCACGAATCGTGGGGAACGGTGCGCCCTCGAGGCGCTCCTGCTGCACGCGCAACATGTAGACGACGTCCAGCTCGGGCAGGACGGAATCGAGGTCGCTCGTCACGTGGTCGCAGCCCAGGACCTCGGGCGCCGGCGGCAGCAGCGTGCCGGGGGCGACGGCGTAGGTCTCGCAGCCCATGATCTTAAGTGCGGGGATCAGCGAGCCGCACACGCGGGAGTGCGCGATATCGCCGACGACGGCGACCTTCAGACCGTGGAAGTCACCCTTGTGCTCCCAGATGGTGTACAGGTCGAGCAGGGCCTGCGTGGGGTGGTTGTGCTTGCCGTCGCCGGCGCAGATGACGCTCGCGGGCGAGTTCTGCGTGACGATGTAGGGAGCACCGGCGTGCTTATCGCGAACGACGATGCAATCAATCTTGTAGGCGTTGAGGGTCTCGACGGTGTCGACGAGGCTCTCGCCCTTGACCGTGGAGGTCGAGGAGCCGCCAAAGTTGAGGCTGTCGGCCGAAAGGCGCTTCTCGGCGAGCTCGAAGGAGCTGCGGGTGCGCGTCGAGGGCTCGTTGAACATGTTGACGATGGTCTTGCCCTTGAGCGTGGGGACCTTCTTGATCGCACGCTCGTTGACCTCAGAGAACGCCTTGGCGGTCTCGAGGATGAGCTTGATGTCCTCTTCGGAGTACTCGGTAATGTCGATCAGGTGCTTATGGTTGAACGCCACGGTACTACTCACCTCCCAGCGGCGCGGAGCCCACGTGGGAACCCGGCGCGACGTCGTTAATCTCGACGGCGGTGTGGCCGTCGACTTCCTTCATATATAGGTGCACGTTCTCCTCATGCGACGAGGGAACGTTCTTGCCGACAAAGTCCGGCGAGATGGGGAGCTCACGGTGACCGCGGTCAACGAGAACTGCCAGCTCGATGCGGCTCGGACGGCCCAGGTCCATGACAGCATCCAGAGCGGCGCGGATAGTACGGCCCGTATACAGGATGTCGTCCACCAGCACGACGCGCTTGCCGTCGACGCTGAAGGGAATGTTGGTAGCGTGGATCGCGGGAGCGAAATTGGTAGCGTAGTCATCGCGGTAGAAGCTGATGTCGAGGCTACCGAGCGGAACGTCGACGCCCTCGATCTCCTTGATCTCCTCGGCGAGCTTCTTTGCCAGAAGGTCGCCGCGCGTGACGATGCCGACCAGAGCGAGGTCTTCACAGCCCTCGTTGCGCTCGAGAATCTCGTGCGCAATGCGGGTCATCGCTCGATTGACGGCGGTCTCGTCCATGATGACCGCCTTGGGGGAAGTCGTGCCCATCGATCTCCTTCCTCACATGTCTTGACTGCTGACACAGTCAAAAAAATAGATGCCCGACCGCTTAAGCGGACCAGACACCCACAGGAAAGGCTGCTCTTTGGCAGCTATGTAATTCCATGTGGGTATCTCGTACCCCTTTAATGGTCAAGGGATAGTGTAGCCAACCTCGAGCTTAATTGCGAGCATAAATACAGAACAATCCGTAAACGGAGCCCAATGCTCCATAAACCTATATATATTTGTGGGACGAGCTTGAAAACGCACGCACGAGCTGGCATAATCCCCTCTGCTGCACGCAAATCGGATCTACGTCCAGGGCCGTGGCGTGAGCACTATCGCCAAAAGAGGAATATCTCTGTGTAGATTACGCACAGGGAGCTGCTTCTGTGCTATAGTTCAGGCTTGTTTGTTAACGCGACATGTTCGTTTGTCGCCCAAGGAGGGTCAGTTATGTCCAAAGTTTGCGAAGTTTGCGGTAAGCACCCCGTTGCCGGTCGCTCCATCAGCCACTCTCACCGCGTCACCAACCGTAAGTTCCGCCCCAACATCCAGCGCGTTTACGTCGTCGTCGATGGTCACCGTCGCAAGATGAACGTTTGCTCCACCTGCCTCAAGTCCGGCAAGGTTGCGCGCTCCTAAATAAGGTCTTACCAACAAGTACCTCGGACTCTCCGGGTCAAAGACCTCGCGTTCATATAGAACTTACCAAAGGCGTCCTCCCCCACGGAGGGCGCCTTTTTGCACTCATTGGGGACAGACTTACATGAGTGTTTGCAGATGTCAAAGGAATCATAGCCCCACTCATTGGGGACACACTTAGATGAGTGTTTTCACGCATTGGGGACAGACATGACGCACGCATGCGGCGTCCCGATCGGCTCCGGCCCCTATCTCACGCTGCATCCTTCCAGCCTACAGTGGCCTTGGTCACGCTTGTAGCGCCGATACCGGTGATACGGGCAATTTGCTTGACCGTGAGATGTGCCCGCCTGAGCCTCAGCAGACAGGCATCACGTTCGGAGCGTGGCAGGGCCTTGAGCAGCGCAGGATCCATGCTCGGCAAAACTTCGCGCGCAACGGAAAGGGCGTCCTCATCGGGGATCCGTCGGCGCGGAAGAATCTCCACTGACCAGATGCGCCCGGCAACTTCCTCGAGATGCTCGCAATAGCAACGAGAGCCTCCGACAATATCGAGCATAGGAGCCGCGTCACAGATATCAAAGGGATCGTATCCCAGCTGGTATGCCTTGTAGCTTGACCAGCGGTAGGCATCGAGCGAGTCGAGCACACCTTTCACAGGATTGAGATGGATATAATCGAGCAACTGCACCGCCTGCGTGTCCGACTCGACCGCGATCCGCGAATAGCGATTATCAAACAGGTGACCCGTTCTTCCCGTTTTTCCATTGAAATACTTGGCATAGGCCGTCAGCGCGCACTGCATTGCCTTTGAAAGGTTGTCATATGGGTCATCAACCATCAAATGGAAGTGATTATCCATAAGGCACCAGGCCAACACCGCCACGTCATGGCACGCAAACCTGTCTGAGATGTCCGATAAGAAACGATAGCGGTCGGAATCATCTTCAAAAATGATCTGTTTGGAGTTGCCGCGGTCAAAGACGTGGTAATAGCCGGTGAGCGATATTTCGCGGGCGCATCGGGGCATGGTCTCTCCTTTCAAAGCCGTACAGGCAACACCTAAAAGGAGAGAAGGAACGCGAAATGCTGAGCCTGTGACCTATTTATATCCAATCTGCGCCAAAAACAGGCCCAGAACGGCAAAATGACAAATCCATGTCTGTCACAAATGAGTGAAAGCACTCATGTAAGTCTGTCCCCAATGAGCGGGGCAATGCAATAGGCAGATAGTTATAGTTAAAACGCTTCAGTTTATTGAAGCGTTTTAGTGTGCCTTTTAGAGGAATCTGACCGTTCGCCGAATAATTTCTTGCTATCATGCAAGTCGTAGGGTAAATCTCCGATCGCAAGGAGACACAAATGGTGAAAAAGTCACCGGAAAACACTACTCCCGCAATTGTGGACAACGTAGAGGCGCTTGAGGCTAAGCTCGCTCAGATGCGAGAGGCCCAGGCGCTTTTTGCTACGTACACGCAGGAGCAGGTCGACAAGATCTTCTATGAGGCCGCCATGGCCGCCAACAAGGCTCGTATCCCGTTGGCGAAGATGGCCATCGAGGAGACCGGCCGCGGCGTTCTTGAGGACAAGGTCATCAAGAACCACTACGCCGCAGAGTACATCTACAACGCTTACAAGAACACCAAGACCTGTGGCGTTCTGGAGCGCGACGAGGCTTACGGCATCACCAAGATCGCCGAGCCCATCGGCATCGTGGGCGCCGTCATCCCGACGACCAACCCCACCTCCACCGCGATCTTCAAGACGCTGATCAGCCTGAAGACCCGCAACGGCATCATCATCTCCCCGCACCCGGCAGCCGCCAAGTGCACCATCGCCGCCGCCAAGCTCGTGCTTGACGCCGCCGTCAAGGCCGGCGCCCCCGAGGGCATCATCGGCTGGGTCGATGTCCCCTCCATCGAGCTGACCAACATGGTCATGCGCGACGTCGACATCATCCTCGCCACCGGTGGCCCGGGCATGGTCAAGGCCGCCTACTCCTCGGGCAAGCCCGCCCTGGGCGTTGGCGCCGGTAACACCCCGGTCATCATCGACGACACCGCCGACGTGCTGCTCGCCGTCAACTCCATCATCCACTCCAAGACCTTCGACAACGGCATGATCTGCGCTTCCGAGCAGTCCGTGACCGTCATCGACACCATCTATGACCAGGTCAAAGCCGAGTTCCAGAAGCGCGGCTGCTACTTCGTCAAGCAGGGTGCCGAGATGGAGGCCCTGCGTGCCGCCATGTTCAAGAACGGCGCTCTCGATCACCGCATTCCCGGCATGGCTGCCGCCAAGATCGCCGAGCTCGCCGGCATCGAGGTTCCTGCCAAGACCAAGATCCTGATCGCCGAGGTCACCTCCACCGACCCCGCCAAGGAGGAGTTCTCCCACGAGAAGCTCTCCCCGGTCCTGGCCATGTATCACGCCAAGGACTTCCAGGAGGCCGTCGACAAGGCCGAGCACCTGGTGCTCGCCGGTGGCCCGGGCCACACCGCCTCTCTGTACGTGCACCCCGCCCAGGCCGAGAAGATCAGCCTGTTCGAGCACGTCATGAAGGCCTGCCGTATCGTCATCAACACCCCGTCTTCGCACGGCGGCATCGGTGATCTGTACAACTTTGGCATGAAGCCGTCTCTGACCCTGGGCTGCGGCTCCTGGGGCGGCAACTCCGTCTCCGAGAACGTTGGGGTGAAGCACTTGATCAACGTTAAGACTGTGGCCGAGCGCCGTGAGAACATGCTGTGGTTCCGCGCTCCCGAGAAGGTCTACTTCAAGAAGGGTTCCACGCCCGTCGCTCTCGACGAGCTCGGTACCGTCATGGGCAAGAAGCGCGCCTTCATCGTCACCGACCAGTTCCTCTTCAAGAATGGCAACACCCGCGCCATCGAGGCCAAGCTCGACGAGATGGGCATCGCCCACGACTGCTTCTACGACGTCGAGCCCGATCCGTCGCTGCAGTGCGCACGTCGCGGCGCCAAGCAGATGGCTCTCTTTGAGCCGGACGTCATCATCGCCGTCGGCGGTGGCTCCGCTATGGACGCCGGCAAGATCATGTGGATGATGTACGAGCACCCCGAGTGCAAGTTTGAGGACATGGCCATGGACTTCATGGACATCCGCAAGCGTATCTTCACCTTCCCCGAGATGGGCAAGAAGGCCTACTTCGTCGCCGTCCCGACCTCCTCGGGTACCGGCTCCGAGTGCACGCCGTTCGCCATCATCACCGACAAGGAGACCGGCATCAAGTGGCCGCTCGCCGACTACGCGCTGCTCCCCAACATGGCTATCGTCGACGCCGACAACTGCATGACCGCCCCGCGCGGCCTGACCGCTGCCTCCGGCATCGACGTCATGACCCACGCCATCGAGTCCTACGTCTCCATCATGGCTTCCGACTACACCAAGGGCCTCTCCGAGCGCGCTGCTAAGCTCGTCTTCGAGAACCTGCCCTCCAGCTTCACGAACGGCGCCAAGGACCCGCATGCCCGCGAGGAGATGCACAACGCCTCTTGCATGGCCGGTATGGCCTTCGCCAACGCCTTCCTGGGCCTCAACCACTCCATGGCTCACAAGCTCGGCGCCTTCCATCACCTGCCTCACGGCCTCGCCAACGCCGTCATCCTGACCCGCGTTATGCGCTACAACGCCGCCGAGGCTCCCGTCAAGATGGGTACCTTCTCCCAGTATCCTTACCCCAACGCGCTGCACAACTACGCCGAGATGGCCAAGTACTGCGGCATCGAGGGCAAGGACGACAAGGAGGTCTTCGAGAACTTCATCACGAAGCTCGAGGAGCTCAAGGACTTCATCGGCGTCAAGAAGACCATCGCCGACTACGGTGTTGACGAGCAGTACTTCCTCGACACCCTCGACGAGATGACCGAGCAGGCATTCAACGACCAGTGCACCGGCGCTAACCCGCGCTACCCGCTCATGAGCGAGATCAAGGAGCTCTACCTGGACGCCTACTACGGCCGCGAGCCTCAGGACTACGCCGTCTGCTAGTTTTAGCACGGTTTTTAACGGCGGGGGTGCACGGGTGTTTCACACACCCCCGCCGTCGCTTCTATCGCATCGTTGAAAGGATGCAACCATGCTGCTACCCGATTCCAAGACCGAGCTCGTCCGCCGTGGCAACAAGGTCGTTTACGACCTGGGCGACAAGATTGTCAAGGTCTTTAACGAGACCAAGCCTGTCTCCGACGTGTTCAACGAGGCTTTGAATCTAGCCCGCATCAATGAGTGCGGCATCCGCAGCCCCAAGGCTCTCGAGGTTTCCCAGCTCGAGAACGCCAACGGCTGGGCGCTCGTGACCGAGAAGGTTCCGGGCACCACCCTTGCCGAGAAGATGACTGCCGAGCCCCAGCGCTTTGGTGAGTATCTCGAGATGTTCGTCGACCTCCAGATCGAGATCCACGGCTACACCTCCCCGTTGCTCAACCGTCAGCGCGACAAGTTCGCCCGCATGATCGACAGCCTTGATCAGCTCAATGCCACCACGCGCTACAACCTTCAGGAGCGTCTGGACGGCATGACCAAGGAGTTCAAGGTCTGCCACGGCGACTTCAACCCCTCCAACGTCATCGTCGGCGACGACGGCCAGCTCTATGCTGTCTCTTATACACATCTGACGCT
>UQQL01000054.1 GCA_900543275.1 uncultured Collinsella sp.
CGGCAGCGTCAGATGTGTATAAGAGACAGCGGTATGGCTGGCAAGGAGGCCCAGACGGTTGCAAACTTGCTGGTGAACGAGATGATTGCTTACCTTAAGGGCGCGGGCGTGTCGCTCGCCGAGTCCGGTATCGCGCCGGCTCAGGTGGCAGCACTCGCCAAGCTGCTGGCGACCGATGCCATCAGCTCCAACCAGGCGCACGAGGTCTTTGAGGCCATGGCCCAGACCGGCGACGACCCCAATAAGATCGTCGACGAGCGCGGCGTGCGTCAGGTGAGCGATGCCGGCGCGCTGCAGCCGATCGTGGACGAGGTGCTGGCAAACTGTGCCGATCAGGCGCAGCAGTATCGTGACGGCAACCAGAAGGTCATCGGCTTTTTGGTGGGCCAGTGCATGAAGGCGAGCCGCGGCAAGGGCAACCCGAAGCTCTTCAACGAGTTGCTGAGAACGTCGCTCTCGTAAACGAGAACCCGGGAGCCCCGGCAGGGCGGGTGCTTCCTCAAAATTTCGAACAGTCCTGCGCAAGACGAAGGCCACATTAAGTGGCCTTCTTTGCGTGCGGAACTCATTTTGAGCAAGCACCCGCCCTGCCGGGGCTCCCGGGTTCCGTGACGACTCGGCCGTTCGGGTCAGGCGGGCTGAATGAAATAGAGTGAATGGGCGCGCCAACGGCGCGCCCATTGTTTTGGAGGGAACTCATTTTGAGGAAGCACCCGCCCTGCCGGGGCTCCCGGGTTCTGCTACGACTCGGCCGTTCGGGTCAGGTAGGCTGAATGGAATTTGGTGAATGAGGGCGCCGTTGGCGCCTTCATTCTTTATATATGTTGGGAACGCCAGGCGGTGGGGGTGGTGCCGGTGTGTTGCTTGAAGGCTTGGGCGAAGGCGGCCTGCTGAGGGTAGCCTAGACGCTCTGCCACCTGCGCTATCGTGAGCGCGCTATCGGCCAAAAGGTCCTGTGCTCGTTCCATACGGCGTCTGCGAATGTAGGCGCCCAGGGACTCGCCAGTTTGGGCCTTAAAGGTGGCGCATAGCTTGGAGCGGCTTGTGTAGAGCCTCTCGGCCACTTCGTTGACACCCACACGCCTGCCTTTGTCGAGTGCGCACTCAATCATCGCCGTCGCTTCCTCGGCAATGGTCACGCTGGCGCGTGTGTCTGCCGCCTGCTGCGCCTGCTTGTGGGCCGCGCGCGAACAGGCGAGCTCCGCGACCATGGTCTCCACGATGCCTTGCATATAGACGTGTCCGCCTACGGTGCGGGCGCGTTCCTCGTTAATCCGACGCAGCGTGTGGCAGATGGCAGACGTCGCCTCCTCGTGCCATGGCTCGGCAAACGCCTCGAAGATTCCCGCGAACTCGGTGGGATAGCGGTGCTCCAGTTCGTCAAAAAATCCAGGCAAAAAGAGCACCGAGCGCGAGTGATAGAGCTGCCCTGCAAACAGTGGGCTTAACTCCTCGCCACAGTTATCTTGGATAAAGCTGCACACAGCATTGTTTGGCCACGGTCCATGCAGCGGCTTGAGGTTCGCAGGCGTTATGCCGGCTTCGGGCATGCACATGAGCGTGGGCGCGCTGACCTCGCTCACGCACGCGTACGGTTCGGGTGTGTATTCGGCCAGGTACATATCGTGCATCGGGGTAATGAAATGCTCCATGACGATGCAGGTGGGGGAAAGGGGCATGATCCATGCGCGTCCGTGTGCCCGATCGTTTGCCACCTCGCCGGTAAAGACGGCGCCCTTGCCGGAAAGCTGCAGACCAAACTGCTCAAATTGCGGAGCGTAGAGCTCGGTTATATCGGTTGCTGCCCGCCGCATTTTCAAAAGCGTCCCCTTCCTTTGCGGAAACGTCCACGCCTGGCTCGATTGTGTGCCTCGGCTAACACGCCAATGATAAGTTTCTAACGGTTAACTCTCAAGCCGTTAGAAAGGAATCTCATGGCAAAGGGATCAAAAAGGGAAGGCGGCGGTATCGGCGAGCTACTTGCATATGCCGGCGACCGCAAATTCCTAACATATTTGGGCATGGCCCTCTCGGCGCTCTCGCAGCTGCTGAGCTTTGGCCCGTACGTGTGCATTTGGCTTGTCGCGCGCGATCTGATCGCCGTGGCGCCTAACTGGAGCGAAGCCTGCGGCATCGCGACGTATGGCTGGTGGGCCGTGGGGTTTGCCCTGGCAAGCATCGTGGTCTATTTCGTGGGACTCATGTGCACGCACCTGTCCGCGTTTCGCTGCGCATCCAATATCCGCAAGGCTACGAGCGAGCATCTGCTTAAGCTGCCGCTCGGCTACTTTGACGCGCACGCCACCGGTGAGCTGCGCCGTATCGTAGACGGATGCGCCGCCTCCACCGAAACGCTGCTCGCGCACATGCTGCCCGATATCGCCGGCGCCACTGCCATGGTCGCGGGCCTGCTTGTGCTGCTATTTGCCCTCGATTGGCGTTTGGGCGCGGCATGCTTAATCTCGGTCGTCGTTTCGTTTTGCGCCATGGCCACCATGATGAGCGGCAAGGGCGCCGAGTTTATGAAGGCCTACATGGGCGCGCTGGTCAAGATGAACAAGACCGGCACCGAATACGTGCGCGGCATCCCCGTGGTCAAGGTGTTCCAGCAGACGGTCTACTCCTTTAAGGCGTTTCACGATGCGATCGCCGAATACGCCGACATGGCGCAAAGCTATGCGGGCACGTTCTGCCGAGGCCCGCAGGTGCTCAACCTTACCGCGCTCAATGGCCTCGTGGCATTTCTTTTGCCCGTGGCGTTGCTGTTGGCGCCGGGCGAGACGGACTTCGCGCACTTTATGGTCAACTTCACGTTTTACGCGATCTTTTCGTCCGTGGTGCCGACGGCCATGACCAAGCTCATGTTTGTGGGCGAGGCCTCTCAGATGAGTGCCGATTCGCTGGCGCGCATCCGGAGCGTTATGGATTCCAAGCAGCTCTCCGTGCCCGCTCAACCCAAGCACCCCGCTGGCAGCGACGTGCGATTTGAGGACGTGAGCTTTACGTACGAGGGTGCCGAGGCACCTACCGTCAACCATGTGAGCTTTAGCGTTTCCGCAGGTAACACCCTCGCGTTGGTGGGTCCCTCGGGCGGCGGTAAGTCAACCTGCGCCAGCCTGATCCCGCGTTTTTGGGATGTTTCCTCGGGTCGAGTGCTCGTAGGCGGTGTGGACGTTCGCGACATGGACCCGCACGAGCTCATGGACCAGGTCGCCTTCGTGTTCCAGACCAACCAGCTGTTCCGGCAAACACTTGCCGATAACGTGCGCGCCTCCAAGCCTGGGGCCACTGACGACGAAGTGCGCGCGGCCCTCTCCGCGGCCCAGTGCGACGATATCGTGGCCAAGCTCCCGCAGGGTATTAACACCATGCTCGGTGCTGGAGGGGCATATCTTTCGGGCGGCGAGGTGCAGCGCGTGGCACTCGCCCGCGCGATCCTTAAAGACGCGCCTATCGTGGTGCTCGATGAGGCCACGGCGTTTGCCGATCCCGAGAACGAGGCGCTCATCCAGCGCGCCTTTAGCAAGCTGGCAGCGGGTCGCACGGTCATTATGATTGCGCACCGACTTTCGACCGTGGTGGGGGCCGACAAGATCGTGGTGCTCAACCAAGGTAGCGTGCAGGAGACTGGCACCCATGCCGAGCTGCTGTCCCAAAACGGTCTATACGCCAAGATGTGGGCCGAATACGAACAGGCCGCGAGCTGGAAGATCACTGCTGCCGCGGATGCCGCCGTCACGAAGGGAGGCGAGGCCTAAATGTTCGCCTCATTCCAAAAGAAGTACTTCCTATCCGATAAAGGCGTCGCCGGCGTAAAACGCGGCATTTTCTGGACCGCGCTCACCAATCTCATTACCATGGCCGGCATGGGCTTATTGTTCCTGGTCATGGCCGGTTTTGTCGAACATCTCGCCACCGGTGCCGACCTGCCGGATGTCCTGCCGATTGTGGGCGGCCTCCTGGTCTTTTTCGTGTTGCTCTTTGCCTCTAACTGGCAGCAGTATTACTACACCTACTGCATCTTTTACGAGGAGTGCGGCAAGCAGCGTATGGAGATTGCCGAGCGCTTGCGCAAACTGCCGCTGTCGTTTTTTGGTCGTCGTGATCTGGCCGATTTAACCGAGACCATCATGGGTGACGTCCAGGCCATGGAGCACGCCTACAGCCACGTGCTGGGAGAGCTTTGGGGTGCCATCATCGCAAGCGTCATTGTGTTCGTGGCGTCGCTGTTCTTTTGCTGGCAGCTGGCGATTGCGGCGTTTTGGAGCGTTCCCGTGGCCTTTGCTGTGCTGTATCTGACGCGCGGCCCCATGATCCCGGTGTTCGATCATGTGCGTGCCGAGAAGGTCAAGGTTACCGAGGCGATCCAGGAGACGCTCGACTGCGTGCGCGAGATCCGCGCCACCAACCAGGAGGCTCATTATCTTGAGGGGCTCAACGCCGTGATCGATGCCGAGGAGCGCGAGACCACCAGAGGCGAGCTCGCCAATGGGCTTTTGGTCAACTCCGCCTTTGCCATCCTGCGCCTGGGGATTGCCACCACGTTGGTCACGGGCGCTGCGATGGTCGCCTCCGGCCAGGTCGACTTTTTGATGATGTTTGCCTTCCTGCTTATGGTGAGCCGCATCTATGCGCCCTTTGATCAGGCGCTGATGCTGATGTCCGAGCTGTTTGCCGCCGAGTCGTCGGCCAAGCGCATGCGTTCCATCATGGAAGAGCCCGTGGCGCGGGGCAGCGAGCAGTTTGAGCCCGTAGGCCACGATGTGGTGTTCAATCACGTGGCATTTGGCTATGGTGCGGGCGAGGACGGCCGCGCCGGCGAGAAAGTTCTTACCGATGTGAGCTTTACCGCCAAGGAAGGCGAGGTCACGGCACTGGTCGGTCCTTCGGGCTCCGGTAAGTCTACGGTGAGCCGCCTGGCCGCGCGCTTTTGGGACGCCATCGAAGGCACGGTCACCGTGGGCGGCGTGGATGTTGCGAGCGTGGATCCCGAGGTGTTGCTGCGCGACTACGCCATTGTGTTCCAAGACGTGCTGCTCTTTGACGACACGGTGATGGGAAACATCCGTCTTGGTCGTCGCGATGCCACCGATGAGGAAGTGCTTGCTGCCGCGCGTGCCGCCAACTGCGACGAGTTTGTGAGCCGCATGCCGCAGGGCTATGACACCATGATCGGCGAGAACGGCTCCAAGCTGTCCGGCGGTGAGCGCCAGCGCATCTCTATCGCCCGTGCGCTGCTCAAAGACGCGCCTATCGTGCTGTTGGACGAGGCGACGGCGAGCTTGGATGTGGAGAACGAGACCGTGGTTCAGCAGGCGCTCTCCCGTCTGCTTGCAGGTAAGACGGTTATCGTTATTGCCCACCGTATGCGTACGGTGGAAAATGCCGACAAAATCGTTGTACTCAAGGATGGTGTGGTTGCCGAGCAGGGCACTCCGGCGCAGCTCAAGGCGGCAGGTGGAGAATTCGCCCGCATGGTGGCGCTGCAAAAGGAAGCAGCTACCTGGCAGTTGTAAGAAGGGGCAAAGGGACAGTCCCTTTGTCACATTGACAATCGGTTACTCCGCATCGTTAATTTTCAAAAGGTTAGCCATGGCTGACCTAGATAGTTAGATAAAATTGAGATATTTCAAAAGCGTGCTCGAGCAAACTTGTTTACTCGGGTGCTGAGGCACCATGCCGCGTCCAATGCGGCAAAAGGGAGAGACATCATGAAGAAGTCCACGTTCAACACCCTGCTTGTTGGTGGCGGTTTTCTGCTTGGTACGGCTGGCATCAAGCTGCTCACCAGCGCTCCGGTAAAGAACGCCTGCGTGCAGGGTATCGCGTGCGGCATGCGCATCAAGAACGGCTACCAGGACATGGTCGAGCAGGCCAAGGCTAATGTCGACGACATGGTTGCCGAGGCGGCCTACATCACCCAGAGCGAGGCCGCTGCTGACGAGGCAGCAGAGTAACGCTCCCAGGCACAAACTATGAGATTCTCGATTATCAGCGAGATCCCCGGCAGGACCCGTCTTCAATTGGCGGGTCCTGTGCCAGAGAGCGATCTCGATGCACTTCTTAAGCTCAGCGGCGATATCGACGGCGTGCACAAGGTACGCGTCTATGGCCGTATTGGCCAGTTAGCGCTCGAATATGACGAGCCGTGTCGCGATGCCGTGCTGGCCGCCGTCGGTGCGCTCGACGCTCAGGCCATTGCCGACGCAAAGACGGGTTACGTGATGCAGCTTGAGCCGCGCAAGCACAAGCTCGTTATGGATCTTGCCACACTTATCGGTGCCCATTACGCACGTCGCTGGTTCTTGCCGACGCCTCTGCGTGCGGTGTTTGTCGTGGCCGGTTACATGGCATTTTTGCGCGCTGCCCTTCATGAGCTCGCGCAGCCGCGCCTGACCGTTCCCGTGCTCGACGCTTCGGCCATCGGCATTTCGTTTGTCAAGCGTGATGTCGACACCGCGGGCCAGACGATGTTCCTGCTCAACGTGGGCGAGCTGCTCGAGGACTACACCCGCGCCATGAGCGAAAACGAGCTCATCAACTCGCTGCTCGATGTGCCCGACAAGGCGCAAAAGGTCGTCGGCGACACCGAGGTAAGCGTTGCCGCCACCGAGCTCGAGCCCGGCGACTTGGTCGCCGTGCGCACCGGCATGTCCATCTGCATCGACGGTGTTGTCGAGCAGGGGAGCGCTATGGTCAACCAGGCGACCCTGACCGGCGAGCCGCTGGCCGTCGAGCGCAGCGTGGGCGACGACGTGTTCGCCGGTACCGTCGTGGAAGACGGCGGCATCTTGGTGCGCGTGCGCGCCAATACGGCGCAAACCAAACTGCGCTCAATCGTCTCGCTCGTGCAGACGGCCGACTCGCTCAAGTCCGAGGGCCAGTCGCATATGGAGGACCTTGCCAACAAGATCGTCCCGTGGAACTTCCTGCTCGCGGGCCTGGTTGCGCTCACCACGCGCAGTCTCATCAAGACCTCCGCGGCACTGATGGTCGACTACTCGTGCGCACTCAAGCTCACGGGTTCCGTTGCCGTCATGACTGCCATGAGCGATGCTGCCAAGATGGGCGTTATGGTCAAGGGCGCTAAGTACTTTGAGTCGTTTGCCAAGGCCGATACCATTGTCTTTGACAAGACCGGTACGCTGACCGAGGCCCAGCCGCGCCTAGCTTGCGTGCTCACGACCGACGGCTGGAGCGAGGACGAGGTCCTGCGCCTTTCCGCTTGCTTGGAGGAGCATTTTCCGCATCCGGTGGCGCGTGCCGTGGTCAACGCCGCCCGCGAGCGCGGGCTCGAGCACCGCGAGCGTCACGCTGCGGTCGAGTATATTGTGGCGCACGGCATCGCTTCGTCCATCGAAGGGCGTCGCGCGATTATCGGCTCGGCACACTTTGTGTTTGAGGACGAGAGCGCGCAGCTCGAGGCCGACATTAAGGAGCAAATCGAGTCCCAGATGCAGGGCCTGTCGCCGCTGTATCTGGCGGTCGATGGAAAGGTCGTCGGCGTGCTCGGTATCGAGGACCCGCTCAAGCCCGGGGTCCGCGAGGCCATTGCCGACCTGCATGCGCTGGGCGTCAAGCATGTCGTTATGCTCACGGGCGATTCGGAGCGCACGGCCGAGCGCATTGCGCGCGAGGCGGGTGTCGACGAGTTTAAGGCCGAACTGCTGCCCGAGGACAAGTACGCCTATGTGGAGCGCATTAAGAGCGAGGGGCGCCATGTTGCCATGGTGGGCGACGGCGTCAACGATTCGCCGGCGCTCGGTTTGGCCGACGTGGGCTTGGCGATGGGTGGCGGAAGCGACATTGCCAAGGAGGTCGCCGATATCATCCTGACCGATACGGATCTTGCCGCGATCGTGCGTTTGCGCCGCATGAGCCAGGGCCTCATTGACCGACTGACGAGCTCCTATTCTAAGGTGATGCTCACCAACTCAGCGCTCTTGGCACTGGGCATTACCGGCGCGATTACCCCGCAGGCGTCGTCACTGCTGCACAACGGCTCGACGATTGCCTACAGCCTGGGCAACGCAAAGGCGTACCTGCGTTAACAGACGTGTTCACCCACGTTATCTGGCCTGCGCCCAGACGGTATCGGTGTCGTCCGGGCGCAGGCCTTTTGCATTTGACCATGTGCTAGCTTCTTTATATAGTGGTGCTAGCAGGGCTAGCAATTGAAGGGAGCGGGTCAACGTGGGTGCTGTTAGCGGCATGGCGCAGGTGAACGTTCGCGTAGATCGCTCGGTTAAAGAGCACGCCGAGGAAGCGCTGCAGCTTTCGGGCAGGTCACTGCCCGAGCTCATCAAAAATGTCGTGGCCAAGGTCGCGCAGGGTGGTGGACAGTGTGAGGAAGTGCTGTCTGCCGTTGATGGCCGGCGGCAGTCCGTCGCGCCCGATACTCCGTTCGCCGCATCATGGGCGGCAGCGGACCAGCTTTACGCGGACCTGGGCATCGCTACCTCGTCCGTATCCGATGCCCGCGATTGGGACGCAATCTATTCCGACGCCATGGATGAGCATTATCGCCAAAAGGGGATGATCCTGTGAGTGGGGCGCCTCTCAAGATCATGGTGGACGCCAACGTATGGGTTGATTCGTTTTGCGCCGACCATGCCGAGTCGATTGCCGCGCGTGCGTTTATTGGGCAGGCGACGGAGGCGGGGGCATTGCTGTTCTTTCCGGTGCATATCGCCAAGGACGTACTGTATGTTGTACAGCACGAACTGAAGCGCAGCGTTCTTGCCAGCGGGGGAGCGCTCGGCGAGGCTTCTGCCCGCGCGATTGGCGATGCGGCGCTGGCGTTTGTTCGGAACATGACCGAAAACGCCACGGCCGTGGGTGCAGATGCGTCGGACCTTTGGCTGGCCGACAAATACTTAGCGCTCCATCGCGATTACGAGGACAACTTGGTACTCGCCGCATGCAAACGCGCCCAGGTTGATTACTTGGTGACCAACGATCGAAAACTGCTCGAACATGCCGATCTTGCAGCAAAGACACCTCGTCAAATGATGCCGATTCTTGCTTTGGCCAAACGCGGCGGCACGGCTATCGGTTGACGTGAGCTGTTCGCGGGCCCCTTGGACGACGATGCGCCAAGGGGCCCGCGTCTGCTATTTACAAAAGCTCGGCCTTGATGGTGGGACTTTCTGCGAGCTGCTCGGCTGCCTTTTCGTTGGAGCTGTCGAGTGCTGCCAGACTGCGGTAGACCCACTCGTTGACCTGTGTGTTCTTGACGCCTGCGGTCTGCATAAGGGCGCCTGCCTCGCGGATTGCTGCGAACAGATCGGCCTTGGGACCCGCGAGCTCGACCTCGATACCGTGGTAGGCGGCCACGCCGCGGTTCTCACTCACGTGGTCGATAAAGCCCTCGACGGTCTCAAGCTGCTGGGCGAGAGTTGCATCATCGTCAACGTCCAGCGCGACGAGTGCGTTCGATACCGTGAGGGCGGGATGTCCGCAGGGGACAAAGCCCTCGATGACATCCATAGCTTCGGTAATGGTTGAGCCCAGGCCTGCGAGGGCATTGACGAGTTGCTGCTTGGTATCCATAACGGTCCTTTCGACGGGTCAATTTTGCTTGGCGAAAATATACGTGACGCGTTCGGTGGCAAAAGTGCGAAGTATGGTGCACATTAGGGTCTTCACAGCTCGTGCATAGAGCAGCTGTCTGCCTTTAGAACGTGGTAAGATAGCTATCCACGAGCGGGGCTCACCTCGCGTGTTCTTTGAAAAGTCGACGGTTATCGGGTGTTTGCAGGCCCGATACCATCCAGACTTTCCCAACATTCGGGGGCGACTGGTTTCGACACGATAGCTCTGAGAGAGGAAGCAAGCCGAGGTCTCCTCGCCTCGTTAAACAGGGGTACCGTCAAATTGAATTGACAACAACTCTTCTTTTGAGCCTATGGCTCTCGCTGCTTAGTTTATAGCGGCGCGTCAACCCGGTGATTTCCCCGACACCGGCGCGACGTCATCTTAGGGGAATGCTCCTGCGCACGTAATCGGTATGGCGCAGGCTAAGACCGAACCGGTTAGGACGCCGCGAGCGTGTCGCTGCGCGCAAAGCGTCCGAGACTAAACCAGCGACTGAGCTTGGAGATGCCAATCAGGGGGCTTTCGTGGACCGGAGTTCGATTCTCCGCGCCTCCACCATAAGTAACAGGCAGGTAGATATTCGTATCTACCTGTCTTTTTATTATCTGTCCGTACCGCGGAGAATCGAACTCTATGCAGGGCGCGAGCGTTAAGCAAACGCGAAGCGTTTGTAGCGAGCGGGCGAGGACGCCGGCAGGCGGCCGAAGCCGGTGCGGATTTGCGAAGCAAATACGCGGATTCTCCGCGCAAAGCTTCAACCCTATGCAGATGCGATGCCGATCGGACTGCAGCCTGCCATGCCCCGCATCAACGTCGCCCCAGGCGGAAAATCCATCCCAGAATTCCGGCTCAGACTGGGATGCGGTTTCCGGATGACGTTTCAAGCGGAAACTGCATCCCGGAATCGACGCTCGGAATGGGATTCATTTTCCGGAAGACGCCTCAAGCGGAAAGTTCATCCCGGAATCCGCGCTCAGACCGGGACACACTTTCCGCTTCACCTGCCGCCTCGAAAAACCTGCGCGCCCTCCATTCCAAAACTGGGTAGAAGAAGGCCAAAACGCAATCGCAGGAGGTCAATATGACTGCAGAAGATAAGGCAAAGAACGCCGGCAAGGTCGCGCTCGTCTTGGAGGGTGGCAGTTTTCGTGGGCAGTTTACCGCCGGCGTGCTCGACGTTCTCATGGAGGCCGGTGTCGAAATTCCGGCAGTGTACGGCGTCTCGGCCGGTGCGCTCAATGGCGTCAACTACAAGTCGCACCAGATCGGTCGCACCAACCGAGTCAATTTGACCTTCTGCAACGACAGCCGCTACATGGGCGCCGCGTCGTTTGCGTCCACGGGTTCCATCGTGGGTTACGACTTTATCTTCAACGACGTCCAGGACCGCCTGGATCCTTTTGATAACGAGACGTTCGACGCGAGCCCCATCGAGATGTACGCCGTCGCGACGGACATGCTCTTTGGAACCGCTGCCTACCTGCCGGTCAAAAGCGCCGTGCTCGACCTCGACGCCGTGCGCGCCTCGACGTCGCTGCCGCTGGTGACGCCGCCGGTCGAGATTGACGGGCACAAATACGTCGACGGCGGCGTAGCCGATTCGGTTCCTATCGAGCATGTGCTGGAGGAGGCCGGCTTCGAGCGCGCGGTTGTCATCGTCACCCAGGACCGCTCGTATGAGAAAAAGCCCTACGAGTTTTTGCCGGCGGCGCGTGCGCGCTATGCCGACTATCCCTATCTGCTCGAGGCTATCGAGACGCGCCACGACCGCTATAACCTCCAGCGCATGCACCTGTGGAAGTATGAGCGCGAGGGCCGCGCGCTGGTCATCGCTCCGCAAAAGCCGGTCGAGGTCGGCCATGTCGAGCATGATCCGGCCAAGCTTCTCGACCTGTATATCCAGGGCCGCCAGGAGGCAAAGCGCTTGCTGGGAGATATCGAGGCATTTGTCGAGCGCTAGCGCTGCAACATCACGGCTCGTGGATGACATGTGCAGAAACTCTGGTCGGAGCCAAAATACCTGTTGACTCGTACGGCGAGCGGGGTAATATGGACGGGTTACTTGCAGAGCCCCGTGAATCTCTGTAACAACACGTACTGTACATGGAGGAGTCTAAGTGATTTCGAAATCGACTCACTACGCCAAGCAGGGCGAGGTCCAGCGCAACTGGGTTCTCGTCGACGCCGATGGTGCTGTCCTGGGCCGTCTTGCCACCCAGATCGCAATGATCCTGCGCGGTAAGAACAAGCCCCAGTTCACGCCCAACAGCGACTGCGGCGACTTCGTTGTCGTCATCAACGCCGATAAGGTCCAGCTTACCGGTAACAAGGCCGACACGAAGACCTATTATCGCCACAGCGGCTACAACGGCGGCCTCAAGGCTGAGAGCTTCCGCCAGGCTATGGAGAAGCACCCGGAGAAGGTCATCGAGCGCGCCGTTCGCGGTATGCTGCCCAAGACCACCCTCGGCCGTGCCCAGATGACCAAGCTTAAGGTCTACGCTGGTGCCGAGCATCCGCATGCTGCCCAGAACCCCACGAAGATTGAGCTGGAGGCTTAAAGATGGCTGAGAACACCGTTGTCTACCAGGGTACCGGCCGTCGTAAGAACGCCGTCGCCCGCGTCCGTCTCGTCCCCGGCACCGGCAAGGTGACCATCAACAAGCGTGACGCCGAGCAGTATTTCGGCCGTCATCAGCTCGTTGAGAACGCCCTTGCTCCCTTCAAGGTGACCGACACCGCCGGTCAATTCGACGTTATCGCTCTGTGCGATGGCGGCGGCATCTCCGGTCAGTCCGGCGCTCTGCGCCTGGGCATCGCTCGCGCTCTTCTGAACGCTGGCGACTACCGTGCTGACCTCAAGAAGGCCGGTTTCCTTACGCGCGATGCTCGCGTGGTCGAGCGCAAGAAGTACGGCCTCAAGAAGGCCCGCCGCGCTCCCCAGTTCTCCAAGCGCTAAGGTTTTATCTCCTTTCGAGATACAATGTACAAGCGGGGCCTGCCGATTCCTCGGCGGGTCCCGCTTTTCTTTTTCGACTAGGGTGGGCGGTTGCATATCGCCTGCTAGGGAAGGAGCGATCCTATGCCCCAGAACATCTTCGGTACCGACGGCGTCCGTGGCGTCGCCAATGCCGACCTCTCGTGCGACCTCGCGTTTCGCTTGGGCCGCGCGGCGACCAAGTTCCTTGGTCCGGATATCTGTGTCGGCCGCGACACGCGTCTTTCGGGCACCATGCTCGAGAGCGCTCTGACCGCCGGCATCATGGCCGAGGGCGGCCGTCCGCATTGCTGCGGCGTCATCCCCACGCCCGCCGTGGCGCTGCTCACCGTTCAGAACGAGCTCGACGGCGGCATCGTCATCTCCGCTTCGCACAATCCGCCGGAGTTCAACGGCATCAAGTTCTTTAGCCGCAAGGGTATGAAGCTTCCCGATGCTGTCGAGGAAGAGATCAGCGCCTGGGTCATGTCCGAGGAAGCCATGGCTGCCGATACGCTGCCGACCGGTGCCGGCGTGGGCCACATCATCAAGATGAAAGACGCCCGCAAGGCATATGTCGACCACGCCATCGATACGCTTGATGGCCTGAGGCTCGATGGCCTAGTCGTTGCCGTCGACTGCGGCCATGGTGCTTCTTGCCAGACCACGCCCGCCGCGCTGCAGCGCCTGGGTGCCACGGTCCATGCCATCAACACCGATTACTGCGGCACCGACATCAATGTCGAGTGCGGCTCCACTCACCTTGAGCCCCTGCGCGAGCTCGTGCTGCGCACCCATGCTGACATCGGCCTGGCCCACGACGGCGACGCCGATCGCGTGCTGTTCGTGGACAGCGAGGGCAATGAGATCGACGGTGACTACATCCTGGCTATCTGCGGTTCTGACCTTGCCGCTCGCGGCAAACTCGCCAACTCCGAGATCGTCTCGACCGTCATGTGCAACCTTGGCTTCTCCATCGCTATGAAGGAGCAGGGCTTCGAGATGGTTCAGACCGCTGTGGGCGACCGTTATGTTCTTGAGCGTATGCTCGCGGACGGCGCCGTCATCGGCGGCGAGCAGTCCGGCCACATCATCTTCCTGGAGCACAACACCACCGGTGACGGTCTGGTGACGGCTCTGCAGCTGCTGGCCGTGCTCAAGCGCACCGGTCGTACCCTCACCGATCTTGCCGGCATCATGAAGAAGTACCCGCAGGTACTCGTCAACGTGCATTCCGACAACAAGGCTGGTCTGGATGATTGCCAGCCCATCTGGGATGCCGTCGCTGCTGCCGAGAAGGAGCTTGACGGCCGCGGCCGCATTCTGGTGCGCCCGAGCGGTACCGAGCCGCTGGTCCGCGTTATGGCCGAGGCCGAGACGCACGAGCTGACCCAGCGCGTTGTCGACGACATCGTCGAGGTTGTCAAGCGCGAACTTCCCTAATGGTCAAAAACGAGTGCCAAGTGGTAAACTGTTAAGGCTATTTTGGTCGATTGGTATGTCCGAGGGGGAGCATGTTCACTAAAGTCCTAAGGTCTTTTGGTATGCGTGGTCGAGTCCTTACGCTGGATGCTCCCATCTCGGGCGACGTCATTCCGCTTTCCGAGGTAAACGACCAGACATTTGCCACCGGCCTTTTGGGCCAGGGCGTGGCGATTCAGCCTACCGGCACGCGTGTGATTGCACCGGCTGATGCCAAGGTCGAGGCCATTTTTCCCACGGGACACGCTGTTGCGCTTAACACGGTCGATGGCTTGGACGTGCTCATCCACGTTGGTTTGGACACTGTTCAGCTTGAGGGC
>UQQL01000055.1 GCA_900543275.1 uncultured Collinsella sp.
CGCGTCTCGTGGGCTCGGAGATGTGTATAAGAGACAGCCATGGACGGCATCGTTTTGTAAGAGCGAGTTAGAGCGCTGTTATGTGCCTCGCGGCCTGCTTCGTGGGGTAGAATCAGAACCGTGTCTTGGTACCGCCCGGGCGGTACCATTCTTTTGGTATTCATTCACTATGAGAGGAAGCGCTATGGACCGCTCCGAAATCTTCGACAAGATCGCCGAGGTCGCTGCTGACGTTCTGGGCGTCGATGTTGCCGAAATTAGCGATGAGACCACCTTTGACGATCTCGATGCCAACTCGCTCGAGCGCCTGCAGCTGGTTACGGCTATCGAGGACGAGTTCAACCTCGAGATCGATGACGAGACTCTGCTCTCGCTCAACTCTGTCGCCGACGCCGTCGACGCGATCGAAAACGCCAGGGAGGCCTAGGTCTTGGCTTTGTCTGAACGACTTACGCGTGCCCAGGAAATCCTGGGCCACGAGTTCAATAATAAGGTGCTGCTGCGCGCGGCGCTTACGCATCCCTCGGCAGTCGAGGGCCAGCCGGTTTCTGCCAGCTATGAGCGCCTTGAATTCTTGGGCGATTCCATTTTGGGCGCTGTGGTCGCACGCTCCCTGTTTGAGTCCTATCCGGAGTTTGACGAGGGCAAGCTCACGCGCCTGAAGGTGTCGCTTGTCTCGGGCGCTACGCTGTCCGAGGTGTCGCACGAGCTGGGTATCGACGACATCATCATCTTTGGTGCCTCCGAGACCGGTACCGGCGCGCGTGGCCTGCACTCGGCGCTCGAGAACGTCTATGAGTCGCTCGTGGGCGCGCTGTATCTGGATGCTGGCTGGGATGCGGCGGCGGAGTTTATCCACCGTACGCTTAAGCCCCATTTGGCCTCTGAGCGTGCCGAGCATCCTGCGAACCCCAAGTCGTTCTTGCAGGAGTGCGTGCAGGCAGACGGCCATGAGCCTCCCGCGTATAAGCTTGTTGGCTCCGAGGGCCCGGCGCATGCGCCCACCTTTACCGCCGTGGTGTTGATCGATGGTATTCGCCAGGGTCGCGGCTCCGGCTCCTCAAAGAAGGAAGCCGAGGGAGCCGCTGCACTCGAGGCACTTGACCGCATGGGCTACACCACCAACGGCGTGATTCTCAACAAGAAGCCTGTTTAAGCGAGGAACCGTGTATCTCAAGTCCCTCACGCTCAAAGGGTTCAAGTCGTTTGCCGACCGCGCCCATATGACGTTTGAGCCGGGCCTGACCGTCATCGTCGGTCCCAACGGCTCGGGAAAATCGAACATCTCTGACTCGATTCTGTGGGTCCTGGGCGAGCAGAGCGCCAAGCAGCTGCGCGGCCAGGCCATGGAGGATGTCATCTTCTCGGGCTCGTCAGCGCGCAAGCCGGTGGGTGTCGCCGAGGTCACGCTGGTGCTCGATAACTCGGACCATATGCTGCCCGTCGACTTTGACGAGGTCGCCATCACCCGTCGTATGTATCGCTCGGGCGAAAGCGAGTACCTCATCAACTCGAGTCCGTGCCGCCTGATGGACATTCAGGACATCCTGCACGATTCGGGCTTGGGCAAGGATACGCATTCCATCATCAGCCAGGGCAAGCTCGACGCCATTTTGCAGAGCCGCCCCGAGGAGCGCCGTGCCCTCATCGAGGAGGCCGCCGGCATCTCCAAGCACAAGCGCCGCAAGGAGCGTGCGCTCAAAAAGATTAATTCGATGGACGAGCACTTGACCCGTGCCCGCGACATCAATAAGGAGATCGCCCGTCAGCTGCGGCCGCTGGAGCGTCAGGTCGATCGCGCGCGCAAGTACAAAGAGCTGTCCTCGCGCGCGAACGAGCTTACGCAGATGCTGGCCGTCGACGAGCTTCGTTCGCTGCAGTCGCAGTGGAACGACTTGGAGAGCCGCTCCAAGGAGGGTGCTGCCGAGCTTGAGCTTGCGCAGTACCGCTTGGGCGAAAAGGAACGCGAGCTCGAGAAGTTCCAGGTCATGCTCGAGGAAAAGGGCCTGTTTGTGGGCGATCTGGGCGAGCAGCGCCGCCATATGCAAGACGTGGTCGGTCGCATTAACTCCGATATGCGCCTGCTCGAGGAAAAGGGCCACAATATGGTGTCGCGCCTGTCCGACATGCGCGGCCAGATCTCGAGCTCCGAGCATCAGCGTCGTCGCGTGGTCGAGGAGCTCGAGGATGCACGTGCGCAGCTTGAGGAAGTGACCGGCGCGCACATGCAGGCCCAGGAGGACGTTGACGCCGCTGGTCCTGCCGCCGCTGAGCTCCACGAGCGGCGCGTGGCGCTCGACAATCAGATTTCGCAGCTTACGCGTGAGCAACGCGATGTGCAGCGTGTGGCCGATAACGCGGCGCTCGAACTCGCCAAGGTGAAGGACTCGCTGAGCAACGCCGAGGTCGAGGACAACATGTACGCCTCGCGCCTGGAGCAGATTGACGAGCAGCTCGAGGAAGTCACGGCCTCACTCGAGAGCCGTCGCGACCGCGCCGAGGAGCTCGACAGTGCACTTGATCAGGCCCGTCAAGCCCAGATTGATGCTCGCGAGGCTACCGAGGTCGCCCGTGCAGCCCTTAAGGACCTGCGTGCCCGCGAGAGCGAGGCGCGCAACAAGCTGTCCGAGGTGCGCTCGGAGCTTGCCAGCCAAAAGAAGCTCGATGCCCGCATGGCAGACAGCTCGCCGCTGGTGAGCCGTCTGGTGGGCGCGCTGGGCGACGATGTCTCAGGCCGTCTGGGCGACGTGCTCGACGCCCCTCGTGAGCTTGAGGGCCTGGTTGAGCAACTACTTGCCGGCGATATCGATGCTCTTTTGTTTGATGATGCCGCTACGCTTGAGCGCGCCGGTCGTGCGGCTTTGGACCAAAAGAAGGCTTCGGGCGAGGCGCTGCTGATGGCGCGCGGCGTGAGTGGCTCTGCTGCCGCCGAGGGCGCTGCCGGTACGCGTCTGGTCGATCGTCTGTCCGTGCGCTCCGGTTATGGCCCGGTTGTCGAGGCCCTTCTCGGCGGCTATTACGTGGTCGATGACTTGGCTGCCGCGTTGGCTGCCCCTGTCGTTGACGGTGTGACCTACGTGACTCCCGATGGCGCCCGCGTGAGCTGTGGTGGTCTGGTGCGCGTGGGGCTCGATGCCGGCGAGGCTTCGGGTGCCTTGGAGCGCAAGCGCCGCATCCGTGAGCTCGAGGGCCTGGAACCCGATCTGGCTGCCATCTTTGAGCATGCTTCGGACCAAGTCGTTGAGGCCAACGCCGCCGTCGAGGAGGCACGTGCCGCCGAGGGCGATGCCGCCGGTGAGATCGCCCGTTTTGAGGGCGAGCGCCGCTCGCTGCTCTCCGAGATCGGCCGCTTGGAGCAAAGCGTCAACAATGCCGAGGTCGAGCGCGTGCGCATCTCCAAGCGCCGCGAGCAGGCCTCCGAGGCCGTTCGCGCTGCGCGCCCGCGCGTTGACGAGCTCACCCGTTCGCGTGACGAGGCGCGTGCACAGGCAAGCGACCTGGGTCTCCAGATTGCCGAGGCCAACGATGAGCTCGATCGCGTTCGCCGTGACGATTCCGAGGCCGCCGGTAAGCTCGCCGATGCCAAGGTGCGCCTGGCCCAGACGAGCGAGCGCCTGCGTTCGCTGAAGGGCCGCGTGCCCGACCTTGAGCATCGTCTTGAGGGCATCGACCGTCGTATCCGCGGAACACGCCAGGCTTCGCGCTCGCTCGAGCTGCTGCGCCTGCGCGTCGACCCCATGCACGAACGCTATTCTGCCCTGTTGGAACGCGCATCGGATTGGGCAGCGCGCCTGCGTGACCAGGCCTCTCTGGAAGAGGCGGACTCCGCTTCGCTCAAGAAGACCATCGAGGATGCCAAGGCCGGGGTCTCCCGTGCCAAGGAGCGGGTTGATGCCGCCACGGCGATGCAAAATGAGTTCAAGGTTGCGCGCGGCAAGCTCGAGGTGCAGGTAGAGGCGGCCATCAAGGCCATTACCGCCGACGGTACCACGGTGCTCGAGGAAGCGCTCATGCTGCCGGCGCCCACCGATCGCGATGCCGCCGAGCGCGAGCTCAACCAGCTTGTGCGCCAGATCAACAATCTGGGCCCCGTGAACCAGGTTGCCATGGAGGAGTACGAGCAGCTCAAGCGCCGCGCCGACTACATCGAGGAGCAGCTGGCTGATCTGGAGAGCGCGCGCAAGGCGCTCACCAAGATCACGGTGGCCATTGATCGCAAGATGCGCAAGGCGTTTCTGGTGACGTTTGAGAAGGTCGACGCGAACTTCCGCGAGATCTTCGCCATGCTGTTCCCGGGTGGCCAGGCTCATCTTGAGATGACCGATCCCGAGCATCCTGCCGAGACGGGCATTGAGGTTGTGGCGCAGCCGCGCGGCAAGCGCATTACCAAGATGATGCTCATGTCGGGTGGCGAGAAGAGTCTGACGGCGCTCGCCCTGCTCTTTGCCGTGTACCGCACGCGCACGGTGCCGTTCTATGTGCTGGACGAGGTCGAGGCGGCGCTTGATGACGCCAACCTGTCCAAGCTCATCGGAGCCCTCGATGTGCTGCGTTCCGATACACAGCTCTTGGTCATTTCGCATCAGCGCCGTACTATGGAGGACGCTGACGTTCTCTATGGCGTCTCGATGCAAGCCGACGGCGTCAGCCGCGTCGTCTCGCAAAAACTCGATCGCGAAACCGGAAAGGTCGTGAATGCATAATGGGATTCTTTGACGCTCTCTCGCGCGGACTTGAGCGCAGCCGCGAGGCCCTCAACGAGGTCTTCTACTTTGGCGGCGAGGTCGACGAGGACTTTTGGGAGGACCTTGAGGACACCCTCGTTATGGGTGACATGGGTGCCGAGGTCGCTATTCAGGTCTCCGATGACCTGCGCGATGCCGCAGCCAAGAAGAACCTCAAGACCGCACCGCAGCTTCGTCGCGCTCTGGCCGAGCAGCTTGAGCAGCACTTTGTGCCCATCGAGCGCGATCCGTTCTCCGATACGCCGAGCTGCGTGCTGTTTGTGGGCATCAACGGTGCCGGCAAGACCACGACGGTCGGCAAGATTGCGAGCGCCATGGCTTCCCGCGGCAAGAATGTCGTGATCGGTTCGGCCGATACCTTCCGCGCCGCCGCCATCGAGCAGCTCGATGTGTGGGGTCAGCGCGCCGGTGTTCCCGTCATCAAGCGCGACCGCGGCTCCGACCCGGCGAGCGTTTGTTACGACGTGCTCGACGAGGCCGACAGGCGCGGCAGCGACCTGGTGCTTATCGACACCGCCGGTCGTCTGCATACGAGCCCCGAGCTCATGCGCGAGCTCGCCAAGGTGGTCAACGTGACGCGTAAGCGCGCCGCCAATATGGCCGCCGGCCCCATGCCGGTTTCGGTCGTGCTTGTGATCGATGCCGCCACTGGTCAGAACGGTCTGAACCAGGCGCTCGAGTTTAACGAGGCGCTGGGCCTGGACGGTATTATCATGACCAAGCTCGACGGCACGGCTAAGGGCGGTATCGCCATGGCCGTGGCCGAGAAGCTCAAGCTCCCGATCCTGCGCATCGGCGTGGGCGAGCAGGTCGATGACCTGCAGGAGTTTAACGCCAAAGATTTCTGCCGCGCCCTGGTGGGCGAGTCCAACTAAGGAGTAACCAGTGTTTGATTCCCTGAGCGATCGCCTCAACGACACATTTGACCGCCTGCGCGGCAAGGGTAAGCTGACCGAGGCCGATATCACCTCGGCCATGCGCGACATTCGCATGGCGCTGCTCGAGGCCGACGTTAACTTTAAGGTCGTCAAGGAGTTCGTTGCTAAGACTAAGGAGCGCTGCATGACCGCCGAGGTCATGGAGTCGCTGTCGCCGGCGCAAAACGTCGTCAAGATCGTGCTCGACGAGCTCACCGAGATGCTCGGCTCCACCGAGAGCAAGCTCGTTTTTAGTAACCGCATTCCTAATGTCATCATGCTCGTGGGCCTGCAGGGCTCCGGTAAGACCACGGCTGCCGTAAAGCTTGCCTACCTGCTCAAGAAGCAGGGCCGCTCGCCGCTGCTCGCCGCGTGCGACGTCTACCGTCCCGCTGCTGCCGACCAGCTTGCCACGCTCGGCGGCGAGATCGGCGTGCCGGTCTTCCGCGGTGACGGCGAGCACCCGGTCGACATCGCCAAGGGCGCCATCCAGGAGGCCGTCGACCACCTGCGTGACGTGGTCATCGTCGATACCGCCGGACGTCTTCAGATCGACGAGCAGATGATGCAGGAGGCCGTCGACATCAAGAAGGCCGTCAAGCCCGACCAGGTGCTGATGGTCGTCGACGCCATGACCGGCCAGGATATCGTCAACGTGGTCTCGACGTTTGCCGAGCGCACCGACTTTGATGGTGTGATTATCTCCAAGCTCGACGGTGACGCCCGTGGCGGTGGCGCGCTTTCGGTGCGTCAGGTGACCGGCAAGCCCATCAAGTTTGTGAGCATGGGCGAGAAACCCGATTCGCTTGAGCCGTTCTATCCCGATCGCATGGCCAAGCGAATCTTGGGCATGGGCGACGTTGTCGGCATCATCGAGAAGGCCCAGGAGGCCGCCGATGCCGAACAGCTCGAGGCTGCCGAGCGCATGCTGCGCGAGGGCTTTACCATGAACGACATGCTCGACCAGATGAAAGCCGTCAAAAAGATGGGCGGCATGAAGGGTATCCTGGGCATGCTCCCCGGTGGCCAGCGCGCGCTCAACCAGATGGGCGGTAACCTGGACGAGGGCATCTTCGACAAGAACGAGGCCATCATCATGTCGATGACCAAGGAGGAGCGTCTGCGTCCCTCCATCATCAACGGCCAGCGTCGCGCGCGTATCGCCAAGGGCGCCGGTGTGACCCCCACCGAGGTCAATAGCCTTATGAAGCAGTGGGGCGAGATGAACAAGATGATGGGCCGCATGCGCACGATGGCCAATCAGGCACAGGCCGGCGGCAAGAAGGGCAAAAAGGGCAAGAAGGGCAAGAAGATGCGCATGCCCAATATTCCCGGTCTGGATGCCATGGGCTTGGGCGGCATGGGCGGCCTGGGAACGGGTGGTCCTAAGTCCGATATGGACCTGCTGCGCCAGATGGAAGCGCAGATGCGCAATAAGAAATAGGGCTGTAATTCCAGCTTGATATGGCAAAGGCCACTCGGAAGCTACCGGGTGGCCTCTGTTGTTGGCTTTGATAGTTGGGCTGCGTTCAGCGTCGCGCCCCGAGCTCGCGGTGCCGTGCCGTTAGTGGCAGCCGCAGCCCTCGTGGCCCTCGTGCTCGTGATGGCCGTGGCAGCTGCAGGACTCGCCATGTTCGTGGGCGTGGTCATGGCCGTGGCAGCCGCACGTGGCCTCGCCGTTCTGTGCGAGCGTTCCGGCGATAAGGGCCTCGACACAAGCGTCGCAGCTGCCCTGAGCTCCTGCGTACACCGTGATGCCGGCTTGGGCAAGCGCGTTGATGGCGCCACCGCCGATGCCGCCGCAGATGAGCGTGTCCACGCCACCGTTGGCGAGCAGGCCCGCAAGGGCACCGTGGCCGGTGCCGTCGGTGCCCACGACCTGCTCGTTGAGTACCTTGCCATCCTGAATGTCGTAGATCTTGAACTGCTCGCTGCGGCCAAAGTGCATAAAGATGTTGCCGTTGTCGTACGTGGTTGCCACCCTCATGGTGTCGACCTCCTTTGCTGGCCATGCGGCCGTCGTTGCGGTGATGGGGGAGTACGCGATATTGCCGCCCTCGATGACGAGCGCCCGCCCGTTGACCAGAGCGTTTGCCACCTTGCGATGTGCGCGGCTGCAAATAGCCGCCACCGTGGCGCGCGCGATGCCCATCTGCTGTGCGACTGCCTCTTGGTTAAGGCCTTCCAGGTCGCACAGGCGCAGCACCTCGAGTTCGTCGACCGTCATGTCGATGGCGTCTCCACTGGCAAGGCCGTCGGGGGTAAAGCCGCGATATTCGGGGATGATCCCAACACGGCGCAATTTCTCGCGTCTTCCTGCCATACGTGCTCCTTATCTGACATATGTCAACAATAGAATAACGAACGTGCAGATTTACGCAAGAGATTTCTGGCATATGTCAGAAAACAAGGGCTTATGTTTGGGCTGTGGGGCCGCGTGCGCCTGGGCTACAATGAATCTCGCTTGTAGGCGACTGACAGGAGGGTCAATGAGCAAGGCTGATCAACAGTTTGTAACCATGTGCCGCGATATTCTGGACCATGGCACCACCACCGAGGGCCAAAAGGTCCGTCCGGTGTGGGAGGACGGCACCCCTGCCTATACCATTAAAAACTTTGGCGTTACGGCTCGCTACGACCTGCGCGAGGAGTTTCCCGCGCTTACCCTGCGCCGCACGGCGCTTAAGTCTGCGATGGACGAGATCCTGTGGATCTATCAAAAGAAGTCCAATAACGTCCATGACCTCAACAGCCATATTTGGGATGAGTGGGCCGATGAGACCGGCTCCATCGGCAAGGCCTACGGGTATCAGATTGGGCAGAAGAGCCATTATGCCGAGGGCGACTTTGACCAGATGGATCGCGTACTGTACGACCTTAAGAACACTCCGTACAGCCGCCGCATCATGACGAACACCTATGTGTTTAGCGACTTGTCCGAGATGCACCTGTATCCGTGCGCCTACGGCGTGACGTATAACGTGACGCAGCGCCCGCAGGACGATAAGCCGACACTCAACATGATTCTCAACCAGCGCAGCCAGGATATTTTGGCCGCGAACAACTGGAATGTGTGCCAGTACGCCATTTTGCTGATGATGGTCGCGCAGTCGGTCGACATGATCGCTGGCGAGCTGCTGCACGTGATTGCTGACGCCCATATTTACGACCGCCATGTCGATATTGTCCGCGAGCTTATCGAGCGTCCGCAGTTTGCGGCGCCTAAGGTGACGCTTAACCCCGACGTGCACGATTTCTACGCGTTTACGACCGATGACCTCATCGTCGAGGGCTATGAGCACGGCCCGCAGGTCAAGAACATTCCCATTGCGGTGTAGGTGGTGCTCATGACGTGTAAGCTTTCTGCCATTGTCGCCGTGTGCGATGATTGGGGTATTGGGTGCGAGGGCGACATGGTCGTGTCCAATCGCGCCGACATGCGTCATTTTGTGGCGTGTACCAAAGGTTGCCCGGTCATTATGGGACGCAAGACGCTGCTGAGTTTTCCCGGCGGGCGTCCGCTCAAGAATCGCCGCAATATCGTGCTCACCCGCGACGAGAGCTTTGCTGCCGAGGGTGTCGACGTGGCGCATAGCGTCGACGAAGCGCTCGCCGTGGTTGCCGATGAGCCCGTTGCGTGGGTGATCGGCGGTGGCGAGGTGTATCGTCAGTTTTTGCCGTGCTGCGTGGAGGCCGAGGTCACGCATAACCACTGCGTCCATCCCGTGGACACGTACTTTCCCGACTTGGACGCCGATCCCGCGTGGGAGATTGCGCGGCGTGGCGGGGTTGCCACGATTGCCTCGGGCGAGGGTGACGAAGGCCTCGATTATGAGTTCGTGACGTATCGTCGCGTTAGTGCTTAAATCACCTTTTGCCACGGTATTATCGGGTTGGAATGATTGAGGGGCGACGCCTGGCGTCGCCTCGTTGTATATAGATGCTGCTATTGGAAGGGTTCGGGCTGCTATGACTGATGCCGTTGAGGTGCTGCGAATCGATTCGCTCGAGGACGAGCGGCTCGATGCCTACGTGCGACTGACCGAGCGCGAGCTGCGCTGCGTGCTGGAGCCGCAAAAGGGCATCTTTATCGCCGAGAGCGCTAAGGTTATCGAGCGCGCGGTTCGCGCCGGATACGGGCCGGTGAGTTTTCTGTTGGGTGAGCGCTGGCTCGACCAGATGATGCCGCTGTTTGAGCGCCTGGTTGTGCGCGAGGGCGCGGGTCCGGTTCCTGTGTTCGTTGCCTCCATGGAGCTCATGGAGCAGCTGACGGGCTTCAATGTGACGCGCGGTGCGCTCGCGGCATTTCGTCGCCCGCGACAGATTCCGGTTGATGAGTTCTTGGGCGGCGTCGTCGAGGCGGCGGGGGAGCGCCCGGTGCGCGTGTGCGTGCTCGAGGGCATTGTCGACCATACCAATGTGGGCGCAATATTCCGCTCGGCGGCCGCGCTCAACGTCGACGGCATTTTGGTCAGTCCTACGTGTTGTGATCCGCTGTATCGTCGTTCGGCCCGCGTGAGCATGGGCACGGTGTTCCAGGTGCCCTGGACACGCATTGGCAGCGAAGCGCGCGTATGGCCGCATGATGGGCTGGCGGCGCTACACGATGCCGGCTTTTCGTGTGCCGCTATGGCGTTGACGGATGATTCGGTGTCGCTGGACGATCCCGCGCTCCAGGAGATTGACCGCCTGGCAATCTTTATGGGCACCGAGGGTGCTGGCTTGGGCGCCAAGACCATTGCAGGCTGCGACCGCGCCGTGCGTATTCCGATGGCGCATGGGGTCGATTCACTCAACGTGGCCGCGGCAAGCGCTGTTGCCTTTTGGCAGCTGTGCCCGCATGTGAGCAACGAGTACCACTACCAGCCGGGGCTGTATCACTAGGCAGATAGTTAGCACCGGGCTCTGGTTCGGGGCGTTTCGGCCGACGTCGGTCGGTGCTAAGCTGGTATTGGCTTTGGTCTTAAATTGCCGTTTTGTTGTTTGACGTACGCTGGTGGGGAGGGCGTGTGGCTAAGAAATCTACGGCTATCGATGTAACGCAGGGTGTCATTTGGCAACAGCTGCTGTCGCTGTGCGTCCCTATCTTCTTTAGCTCGTTTTTTCAGCAGGCTTACACGCTTATTGGTACGTATATCGTCGGCCAGTTTGGCGGCAAGCTCGCGCTGGGTGGCATTCAAGCCACGATGGTGCTCACCGAGCTCTGCATTGGCTTTTGCGTTGGCGTTGGCGCTGGCTGCGCGGTCATTACCGGTCAGTTTTTTGGTCAGCACGATGATGAGCGATTGAGTCGTTCGGTCCATACGGCCATGACGCTCGCGCTGGTGGGCGGTATCGTTTTCTCGATTCTTGGCATAGTGTTCGTTGAGCCCATGCTGGTACTTATGAACACGCCGCATGAACTATTGGCCGAGGGCGTGGCCTATGCTCGTTGCTATTTTGCCGCCATGGTTGCGGCGCTGCTGCTCAATATGGGAACGGCGCTGCTGCGCGCCGTGGGCGACACACGCGGTCCTGCTGTGATCATTGCTTCCGGCTGCCTTGTTAATGCGGTGCTGGATGTCATCTTCGTTGCCGTGCTTCATATGGAGGCTCTGGGCTGCGGCATCGCGGTGGCGCTGACCATTTGCTCCAACGCCACGATGATCGTGATTCGTATGATGCACGCTCCGGGTGCGTGGCGGCTTTCACTGTCCAAACTCTGCATTGATCCTGGCATTTGTAAGAGCATGATCTCGTGTGGTCTGCCGCTTGGCTTTCAGTCTGCTGCGTATTCGATTTCCAACGTTTTGATTCAGGTGTCGGTCAACTCGTTTGGTGCCGATGTCACCACGGCGTGGGGTCTTTCGGGCCGTTTGGATGGCATTGTCTGGATGGTTACCGAGGCGCTTGGCGTTTCGATCACCACGTTCTCGGCACAGAACTTTGGCGCGCGCAACTACGAGCGCATGCGCAAGGGCTACCATACGTCGCTTGTGCTGTCGTTTATGCTCATTGGTGGCCTGTCTGCCGTGCTGCTGGTATTCTCAGGCCCGCTTTCGCGTCTGTTTATCGACGATGCCGCAATTTCGGCCTACACCACGACGATTCTTCATTTCATCGCGCCGTTCTACGCGATCTTCTCGATTATCGAAAACGCGTCCGGCTCCATCCGCGGCGCTGGCGTGAGCTTCCAGCCTATGATGCTCACGATTTTTGGCACCGTCGTGCTCAGGGTGATCTGGGTGTTTGCGATTATGCCGTTCGATCCGTCGCTTGAGCACCTGCTGCTGGTTTACCCCGTAACTTGGCTAATCACGGCCACGATGTTTACCATCTACCACCACAGCGGCAACTGGCTCGGCCGCGCCACCGCCTAATGATCCGAAGGGGACGGAGGAAAACGGATCATTGACCTGGCGATAAGGCAAAATGATCCGTTTTCCTCCGTCCCCTTCGGATCATTTAGTATTCGATGCCTTGGCGGGCTAGGAGGCCTTCGTCGAAGTAGTGTTTGACGGGGCGCATTTCGGTTACTAGGTCCGCGAGATCGGCCAGTGGCAGCAAGCCGCGGCCGGTGAGCACGAGCTCTGTGGTGGTCGGTTTCATTGCGATCAACGCTTCGACATCTTCGCGCGTCACAAAGCCTCGGCGCATGGCTTCTCCCAGCTCATCCAAGATCAGCACGTCGACCTGGCTAATCTGCTCGCGCGCCAGCTCCATGATCTGTGCGGCACAGGCTTCGGGCGTGTCGCGGTCGGCTTGTACGATGCGCAGACCTAAACGGGGCGCCGCATCATGCTCGGCGCAGTGCAGCTTCTTGGCAAACTGAAGCATGAGTACGTTAAGTCCATAGCCCGTGGCGCGCAGCGCAAGCCCCAGCGCAGCCGTCGTCTTGCCCTTGCCGTCGCCCGTATAGATTTGAACCTTGCCGACTCCCAGTGATGCCTTCTCTGTCCTTTCGTGCCCGGCGTCGGTTTATCGCCGTCCGGGTTGGGTATTCTAGAAAAAATTATCAACCCCAGTAGATGGAGTTCAAGCAGATGGAGATGGATGACAATAAACGTAGACGGAATATGATCCTCTACGTGCTCATCGCCTTCGTCGTCTACCTCGTGCTCTCGACCGTTCTGTTCCCCAACATCGGTCACACGCAGCAGATTACGAAGACCGATTACTCGACGTTTGTCAAAGCGCTCGATAAGAAGAGCGTCGACAAGGTCGAGTACAACACGGACGATTACACGATTTATTACACCAAGAAGGGCGAGGACGAGAATATCGCCTACAAGACGACCGGTGTGCCGAATGACGCGGGCTTTACCGATCGCGTGCTTGAGTCCGGTGCTTCGCTTGAGTCGGTCGTTCCCGATAAGAACTCGGGCCTGATGACCTACTACCTGCTCACCCTCATTCTTCCCATGGTGATTTTCTTCCTGATTGGCTGGTGGCTCAACCGCCGCATGAAGAAGGCCATGGGTGATGACGGTCCGTCGATGAACTTTGGCGGCGGTGGTTTTGGCGGCGGCGGACTGGGCAAGTCCGGCGCGCGCGTGATCGCCTCCAAGGACGTGGGCGTGACCTTTAAGGATGTCGCCGGCCAGGAAGAGGCTAAGGAGTCCCTCAAGGAGGTCGTCGACTTTCTGGAGAAGCCGCAGCGCTACGAGGAGATCGGCGCCAAACTGCCACGCGGCGCTCTCCTTGTCGGCCCTCCGGGTACCGGTAAAACCCTGCTCGCCAAGGCTGTGGCCGGCGAGGCGGGCGTGCCGTTCTTTAGTATTTCTGGTTCTGAGTTTGTTGAGATGTTTGTCGGCCGCGGCGCCGCTAAGGTTCGCGACCTGTTTAAGCAGGCCAAGGAAAAGGCCCCGTGCATCGTCTTTATCGACGAGATCGATACCATCGGCAAGAAGCGCGATGGCGGCGGCTTTAGTGGCAACGACGAGCGCGAGCAGACGCTCAACCAGCTGCTGACCGAGATGGATGGATTCGATAACCACAAGGG
>UQQL01000056.1 GCA_900543275.1 uncultured Collinsella sp.
GGCAGCGTCAGATGTGTATAAGAGACAGTCGTGGGGATGACCATGCTCGCCGACGGCGGAAAGAGCTGCGGCAGCGGCATCAGCGACCAGGCGAACCCGCCCACGAGCTGCGCGGCGAGCGGGCAGAAGATGCCCGCGAGCATGCCGAGCCGCGCCGTGAGGAAGAGCCCTGCGGGGATCATCCACGCCGCGGTCACCGTGTTGACGAGCGCGCAGAGGAACATCGTGAGCGTGCCCGCGACCGTGGGGCCCTGCGAGGAGAACGCCGATCCCGCGAGGTAGATGCCGAAGACCACGAGGTTCGAGAGTGTGCAGAGCGCGAGGCACCAGAGCGCCTTGGCCCACCAGGCGCGCTCGAGCGGGAAGCCCAGGCCCAGAAGCCCCCGCATCCGCGTGCGCGCGTCCGTCTGCGCGACGCACGCCACCACGAGCGAGAGAGTCACGGGCAGGAAGAGCGCGTACCAGTAGTTCCACGCGCTGAAGATCTGCACGCCCCAGTAGGGCATCGCGCCGAGCAGCGGCATCGGCAGTGCCATGAGCACGGCCAGGCGAACCGGTGCCGCGTGGCGCGACTTCAGGGCCTCGGCGCGCAGGCCCGCGAGCAGGCCGCCTTTCTCGTCCGTCATGCCGCCACCTCCCCGCGCGCTCGACGCCCCTCCCGGCAGACGCTCATGAAGAGTTCCTCGAGGTCCTGCCCGGGCCGAAGCACATCCTCGTAGGCGAGGCGCCCCCCGTAGATGATGCCGATGGTGTCCGCCATCTGCTGCACCTCGGAGAGGATGTGGCTCGAGACGATCACCGTCGTGCCCGCCGCCGCGAAGCCGCGGATCTGGTCGCGCAGCTCCTCGATGCCGATGGGGTCGAGGCCGTTGGTGGGCTCGTCGAGCACGAGCAGGCGTGGCCGGGCGATCAGCGCCAGCGCGAGCCCCAGGCGCTGCCGCATGCCCATCGAGAAGCGCCCGGCGCGCTTCTTGCCGGTGTCCGCGAGGCCCACGGCGGCGAGCACCTCATCTACGCGGCTCTCGGGAAGGCCCAGCAGCGTGGTGCGCACGCGCAGGTTCTCGCGCGCGGTGAGGTTGGGGTAGAGCGGCGCCTCCTCGATGAGGCTGCCGATTGCGTAGAGGTCCTCGCGGCGCCAGGCGTGCCCGGCAAAGAGGATCTCCCCGGCCGTCGGCCGCAGCATCCCGCAGATCATCTTGAGCGTTGTCGACTTGCCGGCGCCGTTGGGGCCGAGCAGCCCGTACACCTCGCCCTCGCGGATATGAAGGCTCACGTCGGCCACGGCATCCTGCGCCTGGTCGCCGCGGCCGAAGCGCTTGGTGAGCCCGCGCGTCTCGAGCATGTAACCCATGGGTTCGTCCTTTCTCTTCCGGGCGCGCGGGCCGAGTCGCCGTGCCCGCGCGCCTTACCTTTCGGGTTCACCATCCATGGTGGGGCGCGTTTCTAACGAAGCTGTAACGGCCGTTGGGCTCTTTTGGCGCCAGCCCTTCTCGACCCGCACATCATGATTAATTCGCTTAAGGCAACAACTTTCCCGATCGATGTAATCACCGAATCAAAACGTGTACATCAGCCATCAAAGATGCCGAAAAATGTCATATTTGGAGGCTGATGTACACAAATGCAGAATCCCGCACAACCCAGTAGCATCCTCCATATGTCTGGACTCTCTATGCTTACGCTGGATAGACATCGCCGGAACGGGTATAGTATCGAAAGTTTTGTCGTTAACCAGCGGGGGAGTCCTGTGGGCATCAAAAAGAAGATCAAAAAGGAGCTTATCGGCACTTCCGATTACCCGTCGAATAAGATCTTTACGATCTCCAATTTCATCACCTTTACGCGCCTGATCCTCACCCTGGTATTTCTGTACCTGTTTGTGACGGATAACAACCGCGTCATCGCCATCGTTATCTACGCCGTTGCCGCCTCTACCGACTGGATGGACGGTCAGATCGCCCGCATGACCAAGACGGTCTCGTGGCTCGGCAAGGTCATGGATCCCATCTGCGACCGAGCGCTGCTGTTCACCGGCGTACTTGGGCTGGTGGTTCGCGGAGAGCTGCCAATCTGGGTCTGCGTGCTCATTATTGGCCGCGACATCTATCTGGGCATCGGCACGCTTATCGTTCGTCATTATCACCGTCGCCCCATCGATGTCGTCTTTCCCGGAAAGATTGCCACTGCACTGCTCATGACCGGCTTCTCGCTCATGCTGCTCGGGTTCCCCGTTATTGACGGCCTGCATCTTTTACCTTCAACCCTTACGGCCTTCCCGGGCCTCAACGGAAGCTCGGTGCCCCTCGGCATCTTCTTTGTGTACGGCGGCGTGATCTTCTCCATGCTCACGGCTGTCATCTATTCCATTAAGGGCGGAGTGGCCATTAAACAGGCTCTCGCGCATCCCGAGGACGAGGACATCGACTTTCTGAACCCTGAAATCGAAGACTGATTCGTTGGGGTATGATTACGTACGGTTCATTATTTGCGGCACGTCCGCGATAAGTTAGGGGTTGTCATGGACAACATGGTTAATAATATGCCTCAGAATGATAAGACTGCTGACGCTACCTGCGTATTCCGCGTGCCTTCAAGCGACGTCACCGTACCCGACCTCATGGCCAACGTGCGCATCACCGCCCCCGTTCTGTCCATCGTCAAGGGTCCGCAGACTGGTGCCGCCTTTGAGCTCGAGGACGACGTGACCACCATCGGCCGCGATCCTGCAAACGGCATCTTCCTCAATGACATGACCGTTTCGCGTAGCCACGCGCGCATTATTCGCGAGGGCCTCGGCGCTCGCATTGAGGACCTGGGCTCGCTCAATGGCACCTGGGTCGACGGCGCCATTGTCAACGCGGCCCCGCTGCACGATGGTTCTTCCGTCCAGATCGGTACGTTTACGCTCATCTACCACGAGAGCACGCCGGAGCGCATCGAAACCGGTGAGTAGGGCATGGCCGAACGCAACTATCTGAGTATCGGCCAAGTCGTCAACCTTCTTCGAGGCGCATACCCCGATCTTTCGAACTCAAAAATTAGATTTCTAGAAGATGAGGGGCTCATTACCCCTCATCGTACGCCTAAGGGATACCGTCAGTACTCTAAGGAGGACGTTGATCGCCTGGAGGTCATCCTGCATTTGCAGAAGACCCGCTACATGCCTCTCAACGTGATTAAGCAGCGCTTGGAAAACGCCACGGACCTGTCAACGCTCGCTTACGAGGTGGGCTTGCTGTCCGATGTTCCGCTCAAGACGGAGCCCAAGGAGACTAAGCAAAAGCTGCATCCCATTGAGACCATTCCCGATATGCTGGGCGTCGAGATTTCGTTTATCCGCTCGCTCGCCGAGAACGACCTCATTCGCATCATCAAGAGTCCGCAGAATCGTGAGCTCGTCGATGGTCGCGATTTTCCAATCATCCGCTACTGCTCCGAGCTGTCACGCTTCCATATCGAGCCCCGCAACCTGCGTCAGTACGTGTCTTCCGCCAACCGCGAGTCCTCGATGTTTGAGCAGGTGCTCGTGAGCATGCTCGGAATGGATACCTCCGATGACGAGCGCGACGCCAAGCTCGAGCGTGCGTTTAAGAAGCTTCATGACCTGACCGAGGGTGTGCACACTGCGTTGCTCAAGAACCGCGTTTTTGAGTCGCTCAATGCCGTGGTCGAGGACGCCGACATCGATGCACTCGATGAGGAAATCACTCGCTCCGAGTCCACCAAAGCCAAAAACGAAGAGATAGCCACGCCGGCTTCGCACGAGGATTCTCTCGTAAAGCCGCTCAAGGTCGTCGCCCCTTCGCACTCCGGCACCGCCACGGAGGGCAAATAACCGCTGCCGCTTATCCGGCAACCCATTGAAAGGTCATGCAATGTACGACTTCGAATCTCAAATCGTCGACATCCCCGACTATCCCGAGCCCGGAGTCATCTTTAAAGACATCACGCCGCTCTTTGGCAATCCCGAGGCGCTCAAAGCCATGACCGATGCCCTCGCCGAGCACTTTGCCGGCATGGGAATCACCAAGGTCGTGGGTCCCGAGGCTCGCGGCTTTATGGTTGGCGTACCGGTGGCTGTAGCCCTTGGCGCCGGCTTTGTTCCCGCACGTAAACCGGGCAAGCTGCCGCGCGAGACCGTAAGCCAGAGCTACGAGCTCGAGTACGGCACCGATTCAATTGAGATCCATGCCGACGCTATCAGCTCTAAAGATACCGTGTTGATTCTGGACGACTTGGTCGCGACGGGCGGAACCGTCGAGGCAACAGGTAAACTGGTGCGAGATATGGGCGCAAAGCTTATCGGTTACGGTTGTATACTTGAGCTTGCGTTTCTCAACCCGCGCGAGAAGCTCACGCCGTCTGATGACGATGTGGAGCTCTTTAGCCTGGTGACGGTAGGCTAGCCGTTACCCTTAGTTACTGGAAAGGAAGCTACATGCGCACAGCAAACACGCACAAAAATATGGCACGCTGCGCTGCTACGGCAACCCTCGCTTGTGTTTTGGGCTTGGGCCTCGCGGCTCCTGCCTACGCCGATACCGCATCCGACCTTGCCGCTGCTCGTACGAAACTCGAGCAGATCGGCACCCAAACCCAGCAGATTTACGATGAGCTTGCCACGCAGACGCAGGCGCTCGATCAGACTGCCGGCGAGATCACGCAAAAGCAGCAGGAGATCGCCGATGGTCAGGCCAAGCTCTCGACCTATGTCGCCGGCGAGTACAAAACCGGCGGTCTGAGCCTGCTTCAGGTTTTGACGGGTGTCGATGATCTGAGCGATATGCTCAACCGTCTGTTCTACTACGGCAAAGTTTCCGATAAGCAAGCTCAGACCATTCAAGAGGTCAAGGAGCTTAAGCAGCAGCTCACCGATAAGCAGGCCGAGCAGGAGAAGAACGTCGCCGCGACGCAAAAGAAGGTCGACGAGCTCAATGCCCAGCAGGCTGAGGCTCAGAGTGTCGTGAACTCCCTGGATTCGCAGCTGCAGGCCGAGCTCGCTGCCGAGGCCGAGGCCAACGCTGCGCTGCAGGCTGGCATTAATGCTAGCACCGCCGAAAAGGCCACGGTGAGCAACGACACCGCCGGTACGACCGAGAACACCAACAATGGCGGCCAGACCAACAATAACAACAACCAGGGCGGCAACACGCCGGCTCCCGCACCGCAGCCTGCCCCCACGCCCGCTCCGGCTCCCACGCCTTCGGCACCGAGTCAGTCTGTTGATGGTGGCTCCGTTGTTTCGCGCGCCTACAGCAAGCTCGGCTATGCGTATTCTTGGGGCGGCATTGGACCGAACAGCTTTGACTGCTCCGGTTTTGTAAGCTATTGCCTCACGGGACGCTACTGCCGTCTGGGCACCACGGTCGACTTCATGGGTTGGACCCGTGTGTCCGATCCGCAACCCGGCGATGTTGTGGTTAACTCCTACCATACCGGCATTTATATCGGTAATGGTCAGATGATCCATGCTTCCGACTACAAAACGGGCGTCATCATCAGCTCCGTTGCCGCCGGCATGAACAACAACTATATCTTCGTGCGCTACTAAGTCATCTTACACAGCGTGTGAATGTGGACCTCGTGGCTTAAAGTCGCGAGGTCTATTCTTTTGTCTCTAATCTTGTACGGCTATCTAGTATTCAAAACTAGATAGCCGTACATTCGGTTTGCAAGAAGGCTATAATTGTTGAGGAACAATTAGAAAGGACCCTCTATGAGCTGGGCACTTATCTCAGATTCAAGCTGTAACCTCCGCGATTGGCAACCGACCGCGCCCCATACCACCTTTGCATTTGCGCCCCTCAAAATTCGAGTGGGGGAGCGTGAATTCGTCGATGACCTTTCGCTTGATGTACATGAGCTCAACTGCGCTGTTCAGGCGGAGACGAACGCTTCTTCGAGCGCTTGTCCCAGCGTAGGGGAGTGGGCCGAGCTCTTCAAATTGGCCGACAAGACCATCTGCATGCCGATTTCTGAGGGCGTGTCGGGCAGCTACAACGCGGCAGCCACGGCTCGCGATATGGTTCTTGCCGAGGAGCCCGACCGACAGATTCATCTAGTCAATTCACGCGCAGCTGGCGGCAAAATGGATCTCATTTTCTTGCTGTTCGACCGCTATCTTGTAAGCAACCCGGATGTCTCATTCGAGGATGCTTGCGCATACTTCGATAGCCTTGAACAGAACAGCAAAATCCTCTTCAGTTTGTGCAATTACGAAAACCTCGCCAAAGCCGGACGTATCCCTAAGGCAGCCGGCGTCATTGCCAACAAGCTCAATATCCGCATTTTGGGCACGGCGAGCGAGGCCGGTAAAATCGAACTCGTCGGGCACACGCGTGGCGAAAAGAAGATGCTCAACAAGATCATCGACACCATGGAAGCCGAGGGTTTTACGGGCGGCGAGGTCATCATCGATCACGTTGAGAACGAAGCTGGAGCCCAGGCGCTTACTGACCGCATAGTCGAGCATTGGCCCGGCTCCAAGACCATCATCATGCCCTGCAACGGCCTGGATTCCTATTACGCCGAGATGCACGGCCTCATCATCGGCTACGGCATGGGCGTAGCTTCGGGCAAGTAAAGTCCAACCAAGCAAAAATATGGGCGGGACAAAGCGACAGATGGCTCTTTGCCCCGCCCGTTTTACACGTCGGCTAGCTATTAAACCCATTAAACTTTAGATAGCTCATCAGGTACGCCTTCGAAACGAAGGATGAAACTGCACTGCGCACAAGCAGCGACTCACGCGTTACCTGATGCGCCGTATCGGGAACCGGCGTCTGCTCAACGGAAAACGCCGAACGAATCGATGCCTCGAGCTGATCGACCACATAATCGAAGGCAGTCGGGGCATCGTAGCTCAAACGCTGAATGTTGAAGAGTGCCTGCACCGCAGCAATAGGTAGCACCTGTTTAAAGAGGCAGATAGCGATCAGGCGGGCAATCTGCTCGCGGCCATATTGCTTTTTGACCGGAGCAGGCACCAGGCCGACCTTAACGTAGTTATTGATCATCGATGGCGTAATGACAGGGTGCTCAACGCAAATGGACAGCGGCTCCATCCACAGCGCAACATACTCAATGACCTGGTCGCGGTAGAGCGTCACATTGGGCAACTGGTCATAGCGCGACAGACTCAACGTATTGAGTTTGCACACGATTTCGGACTGAATAAATGCATCGGGCAGCACAGTGGGCTGAATATCCTCAGGCTTAATACTGACCGACGAATCGGACATCGGAATAACGTGTTTAACGTGGTTCATAAAGGTCCTCCGTTCATTTTCTATATTGTATTCTAGGTTATCTAGTTTTGCATACCACATAGCCGGCAAGTAAAAGTGGTTGGACAACACATTGATGCATCGTCCAACCACTTTGTTTGAATATAGCAACCTTACATAAGATATATTATCGTACTTATCCGCGTAGAAAAGCGTATGCGCCGGTTGCCGCTATGGCTCCGTCAGAAACGGCAGTCACAACCTGGCGTAAACGCTTGGAACGGATATCGCCAGCTGCGAATAAGCCGGGCGTACGGGTGGCCATCGAATCATCGGTAACAATACCGCCGTCGGGAGCCAGATCGACTAGATGCTCGACAAGTTCGGTATGAGGTTGCGTCCCCGTAAAGACAAAAATGCCAAATGAGCCTGGTTCAAAAGACTCAGTGTGCATTTCACCAGTCGCATTGTCCTTGAACGTGATTGTCGTGGGCATCGCTTCACCAGAAAGCTCAACAATACTAGTTTGGTACCTAACTGAAATATTGTCCTTAACAAGCACCTTACTCACAACGCCCTCGGGTGCACGGAACTGATCGCGACGCAGCACGATGGTCACGCTGCTGGCAATGTCGGACAGGAACAGCGCCTCTTCGCATGCCGAATTGCCACCACCGATTACAAAAACCTGCTTGCCGCGGAAAAACATGCCGTCACATGTTGCGCAATATGAAACGCCACGACCGCGATACGTATCCTCGCCTGCGAAACCTGCCGGACGCGGCGTGGCACCCATGCAAGCGATAACGCTCGAGGCCAGCGTATCGCCCATATCGTGATGCACCGTAAACAACGCTGCATCGGCATCGTAATCGATACCCGTAACCATGCTCCATGTAACCTGTGCTCCCAGGCCCTCTGCATGCTGCTGAAAACGCTCGCCGAGTTCGGCGCCACTCAGGAGCGGGAAACCCGGATAGTTCTCGACCTCATTGGTTGTGGCGATCTGCCCTCCCGACATGCCCTGCTCAATCACGGTCGTCGTCAGGTTGGCACGCGCAGCATAAATGGCGGCAGCATAGCCCGCGGGGCCGCCACCGATAATCGCAACATCGATCGGCTTATCGGTAGTCATGAAGCGTCCTTTCGTCGAAACGTTGTCGTTCTTTGCGCTCGTACCCAAATTTACGTGAACGTGACACTCATGCACTACAATGATAAATCCGTATTACAAAGCTGAAGGGGAGTTATCGATGGACCAGGCGCAGACGAGTGACGACGCTCCCCTGCTCACGCACAGCACTCCCCAATCGGAGCAAACCACGCTCCTGGCTCAGCAAAAACCTCTCGTGACCATCGTGCACGCCTCCGTTGGCTCGGGCCACAAGGCCGCCGCAAATGCGATAGCGCAGGCATTCGACCTCATCCGCGGCACCAATGGCATCCCCGAGGATATTGAGATTGAAGTGCTCGATATCCTTGATTTTGGACGTATTAAATTCGACGGCAATAAGACCGCGGCTTCTTTTACGGGAGCCACGCGCCCCATTTACGACCTGACCTGGCGATATACGCTTACGGGACATCTTCTCTGGGGTGGCGGAACGGCATGGTCGCGAATTATGTTCCCCGCCTTCAACGAATATATTCGTAGCCGCAGGCCCATAGCCGTGGTTGCAACGCACATCACGGCGGCCAATGTTGCCGTGGGCGCCCGCGTAATTACGGGTATCGATTATCCAGTCATCTGCGTACCGACCGACTACGAAGTCGAGGGATGGTGGCCCCACAAGGACACCGATTTATTCTGTGTTGCCAACGAATTTATGGCCGAAACGCTGCGTCCGCGCGAGGTGCTCGAGACAAAGATTCGCATTACCGGCATTCCTATTCGCGCCGGATTCGACACGGATTACGATCGCGAGGAAGAGCTAGCTAAGTTCAACCTCCCCACCGACAAGACCGTCGTGCTGGTAATGGCCGGTGCCAGCTTGCCTCAACCGTACGTTCGCTTTCGCGCGGAGATGGACCGCACCCTCCCCTTCCTACGCAGCTTCGAAGACATGCACTTTGTCTTTTTGCCGGGCAAGGATAAGGAATACGCCGCCCGCCTCAAGACACTCTTCGATGCCATGAAGCTCGAAAATGTCACGGTGCTGGACTATGTCGACGACATGGCGGCCCTCATGCACGGGTGCGACCTGGCAATCCTCAAATCGGGCGGACTCACGGTCACCGAGTGCCTATGCGCACATCTGCCGATGATTCTGCTGGGCAAGTCCTATGGCCAGGAAAAGGCCAACACCACCATGCTCACCGGCATGGGCGCCAGCATGCATGTCACCACCGCACGAGAGCTCATCGTTACCCTACGTCACTTGCACGACCATCCCGAATCACTCAAAGCCCTACTCATCAACGGCGAAGTACTACGCCGCCCCCACGCAGCCGAAGACATAGCCATCGCAACCATGGAGCTCGTAGGCAAACCCCAAAAGCGCAAACGAGCCTTCTGCCGCTTCTACTGGGGCGGAAAACCCGCGCACATCCGCTAGCGTCTTAATTTCCGCTTGCCTGCGGGAGACCCCTATATATCATCCCGTGCTCAAACATTCTCGCTTCGCTGCGAAACTGCGCGCGGAACGATATATAGGGGCCTCCCGCAGGTAAGCTGCGTTTACGTACTAGCAGCTATACCAGATACCCCTCCAGTAGAATCTGCAAAGGGGAACCAGAAAATATAAATACAGTAAGTCGATGCGACAAAGGAGGCGACCCTTCATCGCATCGACTTACCAGAAAAGTAAATATTATTTCAAGCGAGTAGCCGCCCGCCCGGGGCTTACCTATATCGTTCCACGCGCAGTTTCGCAGCGAGCGAAGCGACGCGAGAATGTTTGAGCATGGAATGATATAGGTAAGCCCCGGGCGGGAGGGATACGAGCGCCCTAGGCGATGCCGCTGGAGCCGAAGCCTCCGTTGCCTCGGTCGGTTTCGTCTAGTTCTTCTACTTCTATGAGGTTGACCGTGGGGACTTCTTGGATGACGAGTTGGGCTATGCGGTCGCCTTTGTTGATTTGGATGTTGTTCGTGGGGTCTAGGTTAATGAGGATAACCTTGAGTTCTCCTCGGTAGTGGGCGTCGATGAGCCCCGGCGTGTTGACTATAGACAGGCCCTGCTTGATGGCCAAGCCGCTGCGTGGTTGGACGAAGCCGGCGTAGCCATCGGGCAGGGCGATGGCCAGCCCCGTAGAGACCAGACGGCGTTCGAAGGGCTTCAGGACGCAGTCCTCGTTGGAGCGTAGATCCAAGCCGGCATCGGTGGGATGGGCGTATTTGGGAAGCTCGACGGTGGGGTCAAGACGCTTTATGTTGACGGAAATGTTGGACATGGAATCACCTTAGCTTGTCGAGCTCTTGCAGAAACTCATCGACGTCTTTGAAATCACGGTAGACCGAGGCAAAACGGATGTACGCAACCTTGTCGATCTTGGCCAAGCGCTTGAGCACCATGTCACCCAACTCATGGGACGTGACGGCCGTCAGCGTGCGAGAGCGAAGCTCGACCTCGATGTCATCGATAATCTCATTGAGCTTCTTAGTGTCGATATCGCGCTTGATGGTGGCGCGCATCAAGCCGACGAGAAGCTTATTGCGATCGAACCGCTGCTTGGTTCCGTCTGACTTAATGACCTCGATTGGGTCTTCGCATCGCTCGAACGTTGTAAAGCGATAGTTACACGAGCAACATTCGCGGCGGCGCTTAATGGTGTTATTTGACTCCTGCATACGGGAATCAACGACGCGGGTATGTGCCTTGCCGCATTTGGGACAGCGCATGGTACCTCCTCTTAAACGATAACAAGGGTACCATGCGCAGCGCGATAATGATTACGAACGAGCAGGAACCTTAAGATGCGCACCGGCGGTGAGCGAACCATGCTCCAGATGATTGACGTTACGGATCATGTCGGAAGTCTCTTGCGTGGAAAGGCCTTCGATTGGATATTCCTCGGCAAGCGACCAAAGAGAATCGCCAGGCTGAACGCGAATGGTCTCGTATGTAACGTTGGAAACGGACTCGGCATACGCGGCATGACGAGCGCTAAAGACCGACGTAGCGAGGACAAAGAAGAGCGTAAGCGCAACGGCGACGGCGACAATCGTCGGAACCTTCAGGGCAACGCGGGCCGGCGCGACTACAGCCTGCTGATTGCGCGCAGGCTTTACGGTCAAAGGCTGAAAGCCGGAGCGGCCACCCTGAACAACCGTAAAAGTGGGTTCTGCAGGCGTCTCGAGCTTAAGGGCGAGGTTTCCCTGGACCATATTCGTTGCGTGCATCATGTTCTCCTCTCGCGTGTTTTGCTGAGAACAGTTTTATCAAGCCGCGCGGACAAAAATGTCTAGCGCGAGAACGAATGTTCGGTTATTATTATCTTCGAACAGTTGTTCCTGTCAAGCAAAATTCGAACATTTGTTTGACATGGGTAGAGAGGATGCCCTGATGGCTCGCAAAATTACCAAGCGTCAGCAGCAAATTTACGACTTCATCAAGGAATATCAGCAGGAGAAGGGTTATCCGCCCAGCGTGCGCGAGATGGCTTCTGCCGTGGGCCTTTCCTCCCCCAGCACCGTGCACGCCCATCTCTCTGCCCTGGAGGCGCGCGGGCTACTCAAGCGCGATGCCACCAAACCGCGCGCCCTGGAACTCTTTAACGAGGACGGTTCCTCTGTCTCAATTTCTAAATCTGACGAACCCACCGCACCTCGCGGAACGGTCTCGCTGCCGCTCGTTGGTCGCGTCGCGGCTGGGATTCCCATTCTGGCCGAGCAGAATATCGAAGACACGTTTACTATCCCGACCGAAATCGCCACTGATCAGGGTTCCTTTATCCTTGAGGTGCATGGGAGCTCAATGATCAATGTCGGCATCTTCAATGGCGATTACATCATCGTCCGTGAACAAAAAAGTGCCATGAACGGCGAAATTGTCGTGGCCATGATTGATGGTTCGGCGACCGTCAAGACGTTCTACAAGGAGCAGGGACGTGTACGCCTGCAGCCTGAGAATGACACCATGGAACCTATCTATGCAACGAATCCCGTTATCCTGGGCAAAGTCGTCGGATTGATGCGCCGGTTCTCGTAATGCAAAAACGCATCACCATCTTTGATACCGTCCGCGGGTTTACGATGATTTCTATGGCAGGTTTTCACGCTTGCTATGATCTCGCCTACCTGTACGGCTGGGATATGCCTTGGTTTACCCAGTCAGTCTTTCAAGACGTCTGGCGCGCCAGCATCAGCTGGGTATTTTTGTTTATCGCGGGTTGGATGTGCACTCTTTCGCGCAACAATATCAAACGTGCCGCCAAATACGCCTTAGCAGCACTCGTTGTCTGGTTGGCAACAACACTTGTCTCATTCGACGATTCGGTTAGTTTTGGCATCATCTACTGCATGGCCGCATGCACCGGCATCGTGGCGTTGACCGATCCCGTCCTTAAGAAGATAACGGCGAGATGGGGCATGCCCCTATGCCTTGTGTTGTTCGCCCTCACCTGGAGCATCCCCAAAACGATCTACCCAGTCCCCTACATGGCGTGGCTGGGATTTCCGAGCCCTGGGTTTGTCTCAGGTGATTACTACCCCATCATCCCGTTTATCTTTATGTATCTTGCAGGATACTTCGCCGCACACATAGCGCGGGGAATCGATAAGACCGTCCCTAGCTGGGCCTACGCCAACCCCCTGCCGGCGCTCGCCAGCCTTGGACGTCACGCACTCCCCTTTTATCTGCTGCATCAGCCCATCATTCTGGGCATTTTGGAGCTCGTCTACTCGGTGCGATAACGCTCGAGCCGCGGTGCAATACGAGCCGGCAACTTCGCCACAATGCGAACACCGTCCTCGAGATATTCCTCATGCAGAAGGGTTCCCTGCTCATGCACCAGCGTGATGAGAGCGCCCTCGCGATACGGAATATCAGCGGAGAGCAACACATCGGTGGCAGCTGCCTCACGAGCAATGCGGTCGACGAGATCGTCGAGCCCCTCGCCCGTTTGGGCCGAGAACAGAACGGCTTCTGGATAGCGACGACGGAAACTCAATCGATCAACGCTATCGAGAAGATCGATTTTATTGAATACGGTCAGCGTTAAACGCTCTCCGGCGCCGATCTCATCAAGCACGCGGTCGACAGCCTCCAGCTGCCGCCTGTCTCTTATACACATCTCCGAGCCCACGAGACGCGTAGTAATCTCGTA
>UQQL01000057.1 GCA_900543275.1 uncultured Collinsella sp.
CGAGATTACTACGCGTCTCGTGGGCTCGGAGATGTGTATAAGAGACAGCAGACCATTTGCAGCTGGACGACGAGCAGGTCATGGATGCCCTTTATTGCGCCGCCGCCATCGGCCTCAACCTCACCACGAGCGCCTGCGTTGCCGGCGCCGAGGGCGGCTGTCAGGCCGAGGTCGGAAGTGCGGCCGCCATGGCCGCCGCCGCGCTAGTGCAGATGCTCGGCGGCACACCCGAGCAGGCGCTCGACGCCAGTTCCATCGCGCTGAGTAATCTGCTGGGCCTCGTTTGTGACCCCGTCGGTGGCCTCGTGGAGGTGCCCTGCCAAAACCGCAACGCCATCGGCGTGGCAGCCGCCTTTAGCTCCGCACAACTCGCCCTCGCCGGCATTAAGAGCCTGGTGCCGTTTGACCAGATGGCACACGTCATGCTCTCGGTGGGCCACGCGTTGCCGGCCACGCTGCGCGAGACGGCCAAGGGCGGCATCGCGCAGGCTCCGGCCGCGCTTTCGGCCTGTGCAAAATGCGGTGTGTGCGGATAGCGACAAAGAACGACTCGAAGGTGGGACAAATGTCCCACCTCTTTTGAATGCCACCGTTTCCGTACCACAATCAACTAGGTAATCGCTATAATGCAAGCCCAGTAAAAACACGATGAGCCGCAAGGCGAAATTCGAAGGATATGCATACGATGTCGCAAAACGATCGAACTCAACTGATTCCCGATCCGCAGCAGCCGAGCAGGCACACCGGCGGCGTTCAGTCGCCGCGTCCTATCGCGCCGAGCCGCGGTCAGCAGCGTGGTGCGGCAAACGCTTCGCAACGCCCGAACCAGCAGCGCCAGCAACGTCAGCAGCGCCAGGCAAACGGCAATACGCCCAAGCAGCCCCCCACGCACGCTCGAGGCGATCGCGGCCCCGCGCGCAAACCCACCGAGAACAATAAGTCGGGCAAAAAGACGACGCTCTTTGTCGTCCTGGGTCTTATCGTCATTGTCTATATCGTAGGCGTCGTAGCGTTTTCGCAGGTAGCCTACCCCAACACCACCATCGCCGGCGTCGACGTCTCGTTCTCAAACGCTTCGTCTGCCGCCACCAAGGTCAACTCGGCGTGGAAGCACTATAAGCTCACCGTTACGGGCGATGACTTTAGCTGGACCTATCAGCCCGAGTCCGATGAGCCCATTGTCGACGGCGAAGCTGCCGTAAAAGAGATTATCAGCCGCAACGAAGCCATTATATGGCCGGTTCGCCTTGTAGAATCCTTAAGCGGCAAGACCAAAACAACCGCTAGCTCCAACGAAGTCGATCTTGATCAAGACGTCGACCTGTCCATGCTCTCCGATACCTTTGACCAAAAGCAGTTTGAGAAGGATCTGGGCACCGCCATCGATGAGTTTAACGAGGGCCGTTCGGGCACGTTCGAGGCCAATAGCTCCTATGACGAGCAGGCCGGCAAGTTTACCGTCGAGGAGGCGCGCTCCAACGAAAAACTCAACCGCGAGCATGTCATTAAGTATGCCGAGCTCGAGCTTGCCTCGCTGGCCGAGACCGTAGATCTTTCCAAGCTCGGCAACGATGCCTATGAGCCGCTCAATGGAACGCTGACCGATGATCAGATTCAGGCCGCATGCGATGCCGCCAATAACTTCTTGGGCGTCAACGTGACCCTCAAGCTTAACGGCGAGGATGCCGGCAAGGTTGATGGCAGCTCCGTGTTGCAGTGGATCAGCTTTGCCGATCCGGCCAACCCCACGCTCGATACGTCGCAGATCAGCAGCTGGGCAGCCGAGCTCGCCAACGGCTTTAATACCGTGGGCTCCACTCGCTGGTGGACGCGCGCCGATGGCAAGCAGTGCGCCGTCGAAGGCGGCGACTTTGGTTGGTCCATCGACAGCAGCTCGCTCGCCAAGCAGGTCGAAGACGCCATTAACAACAAGCAGACCGGCGAAATCGAGATCAAGTACTCCCAGAAGGCCGACACATTTACCGCCAAGGGCGAGCCCGACTGGAAGGCCTATATCGACGTCGACCTGTCCGAGCAGCATGCGCGCTACTACGACGAGAGCGGCAACATCGTGTGGGAGGCCAACTTTATTTCTGGCAAACCGGGCGAAGACGCCACCCCCGAGGGCGTATGGCAGATCAACAGCAACGATGGCGCCAGCAAACTCATCGGTGCCAAGGACCCCGAGACCGGCAAGCCCAAATACGAGAGCCCGGTAAGCTACTGGATGCCGTTCGAGGGCAATATGGTCGGATTCCACGACGCCACCTGGCAAAACGATTCGAGTTTCGATAACGCCGAATCGTACAAGTGGTGCGGTAGCCACGGTTGTATCAACCTGCGTCTGGCCGATGCCAAGTCGCTCCACGAGCGCATCAAAGTCGGCCTCTGCGTGGTCGTGCACTCGTAACGCAGCTAACGTCTACAACAAGTAAACAGCACGGCGACAAAACTTACAGTACCGTCATCCGCAACTTCTATACGCCCGCCTATCGCGACGGGCGTATATACTTATCGGAGCCATATCGATAAAGGAGACGCTATGTCCAAGGTCCCCACGATCAATCCGGGTCCTGACGATTCCGATCGCATGCCCCAAGATGCCACCGAGACCCTGCCGATTATCAGCGCTGCAGACACCAAGCAGCCCCAAACGAGTCTCGACGATTCGACCGATATCTCCGATGAAGAAGCCTATGCAAAGCTCAAGGCAAAGCGTGCCGAGCGTCGGCGCAAAAAGCTGATTCGACGCGGTATTGCCGCCGGCGTCGTGGGTGCCATCGCACTCATTGCCATTGTCGCAACCCTGGTTATCAATGCGCAGCCGCAGGGCGCCAGCGGGCCTGTGACCGACATGGTGACCGAGGGCACGTTTACCACAACGGTCGAGGCGAAAGGCCAGCTCAAACCCATTTCGTCCTCAGTGGTCTCCCCTTCTGTCGACGGCACGGTCGATTCGATCAACGTGCAGGCAGGCCAATCCGTCAACGAGGGCGACGTGCTCATGACCATTAAAAACGACGAGCTCGATCGCAACGTTGCCGAGGCGCAGCGTGCAGTAGCAGCCGCTCAGGAAGACCTCGCCAACGCGCAGAAAGCCCTCGCTTCCGCGCAGGCCACCCCAACGACGGACGTCGATGGAGCTTCCGCCGCAGCGGCAGGCGCCTCCGCTGGGTACGCCGACACGAACACCGTATCGGCCGCACAGCGCAGCCTCGCATCAGCCCAAGCAAACCTCGATCAGGCGAACGCCAAGGCCGCCGGGCGCACGGTTACGGCGCCGAGCTCGGGCAGCATCGTGGAGCTTAACGCCAAGGTGGGCGCTACGGTAACAGGCGGCATGATCATGGGCGAAAGCGATACGAGCGGCGGCAAGCAGTGCATGCAGATCGCCGACCTCTCCAAGATGAAGGTAACGGTTCAGGTGGGCGAAAAGGATATCGCCAAGATCGCCGTGGGCCAGAGCGCCAACGTGACCTATCCCGCGTTTCCCGATATTGTGAGCCAAGGCACCGTCACGGCTATCGCCTCGGTGGCAAACTCCGACACCGCCAACGGTGGCGGCGGGAGCGCAACCTTTAACGTCGACATCCTCATCGAAGCGCCCGACGCTCGCCTTAAGCCTGGCATGACTGCCGAGGTATCGGTGGTGACCGAGCAGCTCGACGACGTGGTGATGGTGCCGACGATGGCGCTCATGACCGAAGACGGCGAACACTATTACGTCAACGTGGCAACCGATGACGAGGGCAAGCAAACCCGTCGCGTGAAGGTGACCGTCGTGACACAAAACGATGACGAAGCCGTGGTCGGCAAGACACAGGTCAAGCACGATGAACAGGGCAACGAGATCAACCCTAACGTGCCGGTTACCAAGCTGCGCGATGGCGACACCCTCGTCATGGACACCGGAGCGGGCGCAACGGCTGACGGCGGCTACAGCGCGGATTCGGGCAGCATGTCTGCCGACGAGGGTATGTAATGCGTCCCGTCATCGACATCCGCAACGTGCACCGCATCTTTGAGAGCGAAGCGGGTTGCGCCCACATCTTGCACAACGTGAGCCTGGCGGTAGATCCCGGCGAGTTCGTCGCCATTACCGGCCCCTCGGGCTCGGGCAAATCAACGCTCATGAACATCCTAGGTTGCCTGGATAAGCCGACGGCGGGCGACTACTACCTGCAAGGGCTCAACGTGGCCGAGCTCGATGATGACGAGCTCACCGAAGTCCGCGCCCTGAGCATCGGCTTTGTCTTTCAGAGCTTCAACCTGCTGCCGCGCCTGTCGGTTATCGAAAACGTCATGCTGCCGCTGGCCTACACCAACGTACCCTGTAGCCAGCGCGAAATGCGCGCCGTGCACGCGCTGCAGGCCGTCACGCTGCCCGTCGACCACTGGGACCACCGCATATCCGAGCTCTCGGGCGGCCAGATGCAGCGTGTCGCCATCGCACGTGCCCTCGTCAACGATCCGCCTATCATTTTGGCTGACGAGCCGACGGGAAACCTGGACTCCGCCACTGGAGCGCTCGTCATGGAAACCTTCCATAAGCTCCAGGAGCGCGGCAAGACCATCATACTCATCACGCACGACCCCGGCATCGCCGCCGAGGCCGACCGTGCCGTGACCATCCGCGACGGTCGTATACACGACGGCGCGTATATTCCACATACACCGCGGACCCTGCGCAGCGCCGTAGATAGCCTGCCCATGATTTCCGCCTCCGCCAACCCGCCGAAAGGAGTGGTGGCATGAGCGCCCGCGATCTCATCCAGGAAGCACTTCACTCGCTCGAGGCCAACAAGGGGCGCAGCCTGCTCACCATCCTGGGCATCGTCATTGGCATCGCATCGGTCATCGCCATGACTTCGCTCATCGGCGGCATCCAAAACAGCCTGGTCAACAGCCTGGGGCTCAATGCAGCCCGCATGGTGCAGATCTATTCGTCCCAAGAACTCACTGATTCTGACGTCCAGAAGCTTCAAAAACTGGTGCCGCAGATAGAGCAGATCGGCATTGTCGACAGCGCGTATACCGAGTATAAGACCGGCGATAAAAGCTATACCGTCATGGCACAGGGTGTCGACAGCGACATGCTCGACGCCGTGGGTGCCAGCAAGCTCGTTGCGGGACGTGTCTATTCACAGGCCGAGTCTCAATCAGGCTCGCGCGTGGCGCTCATCAGCCGTGGCGGCGCCGATCAGCTTTACGGCAACGAACAGGACGCACTGGGGAAAACCATCAAGGTGTCCAACGGCGAGGTGCAGATTGTAGGCGTGATTGATGGCGGCAGCGACTCCATGGGCTCGCTCACGTTGTATATGCCACGCGAAACCATCTCCGGCCTGTTTGGCGACGAGAATCCTTCATTCCCCAGCGTGACGGCACTTGCTGCCGAGGGCACGGACATGGACGAGCTCTGCAAGACCATCGAGTCTAAGGTGCGCGCGATGAAGGGCATCTCGGAGGATGATGAGTACGACAGCGTATCGGCGACCTCCATGAAAAGCGCCATCGATGCGCTCAACTCGTTTATGGGCGCCTTCTCGCTCATCATGGGCGCTGTCGCCAGTATCTCACTGCTTGTCGGCGGAATCGGCATTATGAATATGATGCTTACCAACGTGACTGAGCGCATCCGCGAGATCGGTATTCGCCGTGCCTTGGGCGCCAGTCGTCGCGATATCACCGCGCAGTTTTTGGCCGAGTCCTCGGCGCTGTGCGTCACCGGTGGCCTACTGGGTGTCCTGATTGGCTATCTGCTGGCCTGGGGCCTTGCGATGTTTGCTGCAGGATCAGGGGTTCTCAGCGAGCTCGGTGCCAGCGGGCAAATCACACCGAGCTTTTCAATCGCCACGGTGCTGCTGGCCTTCGGCGTCTCCGTCGGCATCGGCGTAATCTTTGGCTTCTACCCCGCTCGCCGCGCGGCAAAGCTCAACCCGGTGGAGTGCCTACGCTACCAGTAAGCCACCACCAGCTACCAGTAAGCCACCACCAACAAGTTGCGGTGAATCAGGGACTGAATATGCTATCTAGCAGCTAAAACAGACACTATTTCACCGCAACTTATTGAAGGGTGTTTGCGCCAGTTCTGGGCGTCGTCCTCGAGCTATCAATGGATGACGGGCTTGTACGGGTCGAGCTTGCTCGGGGCGCTCCTCCTCGCGGGCGAGAGGGCGCGCAGGCGCGGCGAGCGCCTAGCGCGCGAACTCCCGTAAGAGCGCGTCTTCCACTTCCCGAAGCGAAAGGGCCCCGCCTCCCTCGGCGGGACGGGCGACCACGATGCAGCGCGCTCCCACGCCGCGCGCGGAGGCGATCTTCTCGGCCGTGCCGCCTACGGTTCCCGAGTCCTTGGTCACAAGCCACTGGGCGCCCACCTGCCGAAGCATCGCCTCGTTGAGCTCGCGGGTGAAGGGCCCCTGCATGCCGATGACGTGCGACGGCGAAAACCCCGCGTCGATGCACTTCGTTATAGCACTGGGCAGCGGGAGCACGCGCACGAAGAAGCGCTCCGCGAAATCGGCGACGCGCGTGTAGGGAGCAAGCTCCTTGCTCCCCGTCGTGAGAAGAGCGCGACCCGGGTTCTCGGAGAGAAAGCGCGCCGCGCAGGCGATCGACGCGACCGACACGACGCCTTTGGGCAGCGCCTCGACCGGGCGCGCAAGGCGCAGGCATCGTGCACCCACGGCGAGCGAAGCGGCCCGGATGTTGCCGCTTGCGAGCGTAGCGAAGGGGTGCGTGGCGTCGACAACGATGCGCGCGCCGGAAAGCTCGCGCTCCATGTCAGCCTCGTCGAGCCTGCCCGCATGCACCTCGATGCCTGGAAGCTCGCCCAAAAGCTCGCCTCCGTACTCGGTTGCCGCATAGGCACGGGCGGGGATGCCCGCCCCGCTCGCCCATTCGCACAGAAGGCGGCCCTCGGTGGTGCCGGCGAAGAAGCGCAGCGCCGGCGCGGATGCGGGCGCCGTCACTTCGGGCCGCCTGGGCGCGTGATCTGGTAGAGCAGCGCGTTCATAATGGCGGCCGCCACGTTCGAGCCGCCCTTGCGACCCCTCGCGACGATGGCCGGCACGCGTCGCGCGAGTAACTCCTCTTTCGCCTCGACCACGTTCACAAACCCGACCGGCACCCCAACGACGAGCGCGGGCGCGATCTTCCCCGCGTCCATGAGCTCGGCGAGGCGCAGAAGTGCTGTGGGAGCGTTGCCGACGGCCACGATGAGCGGACCCTCGATGCCGCTAGCTTTGTCCATGCTCGCAACGGCGCGAGTCGTGCCGGTGGCGCGCGCAGCCGCGGCGACATCAGGGTCGGCCATGTAGCACACGGCCTTGCAGCCGAGCTTCTCGAGCGCGGGCTTGCTTATGCCTGCGAGCGCCATGTTCGTGTCGGTGAGCACCGTGGCCCCTGCGCGCAGTGCGTCGAGCGCACAGTGCGCGGCGTCATGGGTGAACACGAGAGAATCGGCGTACGAGAAGTCGGCAGTGGTGTGGATGACGCGCTTCACGACGGGCTCTTCGAGCGGCGGGAACGTGCGGCCGCCGAGCTCTTCGGTGATGATCTCGAAGCTGCGCCGCTCGATGTCGCCGGGCGCCATCTCCTTGGAATCCATCTAGTACTCCACTCCTTCCCTTGCACATATCCCCTGCTCGTAGGGATGTTTCTCGCACCGCATCTCGGTTATGTAGTCGGCCTTCTCCACGATCTTGCGGGAAGGCGCGCGCCCGGTGAGCGCTACTTCGACGCCGCGCGCGGACATATCGAGCGCGCGGTCCACGAGCGCCTCGTCAACAAGCCCCTTAGAAAGCGCGTCGAGCGCCTCGTCGAGCACAAGCAGTCCCTCTTGCGCGCCCTCGAGCTCGGCGAGCGCGGAAGCGAGGTTCCCATCGTGCAGCTCGCACGTCGCGGCAAGTTCTTCCGACGTCATCGACCAGGTAAACTTGTCCGACGCCTTCCCCGCGAACACGGGCACGCCGAAATGCTCGGCGAGCAGGCGCACCTCCCCGCTTTCGCCGTCTTTCAGGAACTGCACGACGACGACGCGGCGACCTGCAGCGAGCATGCGAAGGGCGAGGCCCATCGCCGCCGTGGTCTTGCCTTTGCCGTCGCCATGATACACGTGGATCATACGCCCTCCTCGATAATGCGGTAGACATACTCCATGTCGAGCGCCCCGCGCACGACGTCGGCCAGGCGGTCGAACTCGCGCGCACGGTGATCGGCCGCGGACGCCGCGCCCGCAGCACCCACGACGCTCTCGGGCAGGCCGCGCATGCGCGCGAGCGAGCGCGCGAGGGCGAGCGCCACCCCCGGTTCGTCGAACAGGCCGTGGAGATAGGTTCCGAACACGTTTCCGCAGGCCGCGCCTTCTGGTTTGCCGCCAATCGTGCCCGCAGAGGCGCAGGAGACGGTCGTTTCGCCGTCGTGAATCTCGTACCCGCGCGCCGTCATGCCGTTCCACACCGAGAACGCGCCTTGGGCGCCCGTGATGCGCAGTGCCGACTGGGCGAGGCGCTTTTCCTCCTTGAACACCGTACTTGCAGGGATGAGCCCGAGCCCGCGCGCGGTTCCAGCGCCTTCCCTGCCGTGCGGGTCGGAAAGCTCGTCTCCCAAAAGCTGGTAGCCTCCGCATATGCCGAGCACCGGCGTGCCCGCGCCCGAAAGCGCGCGTACACAGGCCCCGATGCCGCTAGCCGCAAGCCAGCGCGCGTCGTCGAGCGTAGTCTTCGAGCCGGGAAGCACCACCAGGTCGGGTCGGCCCAGATCGGTCGTCGAGGAAACGTAGCGCACGCCCACGCCGGGCACGCGCGAAAGCGGGTCGAAGTCGGTGAAGTTCGACAGATGCGGAAGACGCACGACGGCGACGTCGATGACGCCGCGCGCCTCGCGGGCAGATAGGCGCGGCGCGAGCGAGTCCTCGTCGTCCAGGTCGAGCGTAAGATACGGCACGACCCCCACGACGGGAACCCCGCACATCTTCTCGAGCGGGGCCAAACCCGGGCGCAGGATTTCCACATCGCCGCGGAACTTGTTCACCACAAGCCCCCGCAAAAGCGCGCGGTCCTCGGGCGCAAGGAGCGCGACCGTGCCGTAGAGCTGGGCAAACACCCCGCCTGGGTCGATGTCGCCCGCGAGCAGCACGGGGGAGGACACGGCGCGCGCGAGCCCCATGTTGACGATGTCGTTTTCGGCAAGGTTGATTTCGGCGGGGCTGCCGGCGCCCTCGATGACGATGACGTCGTTTTCCTCCGCGAGCGAATCGAACGCCTCCAAAATCTGCGGCATGAGCGCCTTCTTTCGCGCGAAGTAGTCCCTCGCAGCGAAGGTTCCCTGCGCCTTGCCGGCCACGATGAGCTGGCTTCGGTGGCCGCTTTCAGGCTTGAGCAGGATGGGGTTCATGCGCACGTCGGGCGCGATGCCGCACGCCTCGGCCTGCATGATCTGGGCGCGCCCCATCTCGAGCCCGTCGGCCGTGACACCGCTGTTGAGTGCCATGTTCTGGCTCTTGAAGGGAGTCACGCGAAGGCCGTCCTGCGAAAGCACGCGGCACAGCCCCGCCGCAAGCAGGCTCTTCCCCGCGTTCGACATGGTGCCCTGGATCATGATGGGCTTGGCCCTACCCACGGGTATCGACCTCCTTCGCCAAGCCTCGGCCATCCGCGCCCGCCATAGCGCCGCCCCGTTCGTCGGGTTCGCCTTCGCCCGGTGCACCTTCCGCCCGAAGTGCGCGGCCGAACGCCATCGCAAGCCGGGCGTTCTCCTTGCGCGTGCGCACCGCGACGCGGCACCAGAAACGGGACAGTACCGAAAACGAGTCGCACGTGCGGACCAAAACCCCCTGATTATACAGGCGCTCGGGGATGTCTTTCGCCGGCGTGCGGACTAAAAGGAAGTTCGCATCCGACGGCACGACGGAAAGCCCGAGCGAGGAGAGCTCGTGGGAAAGCCACGCTCGCTCGCCCGCCAATACATCGCGCGTGCGCGAGACGTATTCAATGTCTTCCAGAGCGGCGATGCCCGCGGCCTCGGCGACCGAGGAGACGGGCCACGCCTGCCCCGCCCGGCGAATCCCCTCGATGAGTTGGGCGTTTCCGCTGATCAGATATCCCAACCGCAACCCCGCCATTCCGTAGAGCTTGGTGAACGCGGAGAGCACGGCCACATGGCGCGAACACGCGGCGCGTGCGGCCACGCTCCTTTCGCGGGCGTCGGGCGCAAATCCGAGGAAGCACTCGTCCACGACGAGCAGCGCGCCCACCTGCTCGCAGCGGCAAGCCGCGGCCTCGATCACGCTGGGGTCGACGAGGCGCCCCGTCGGGTTGTTCGGATTGCAGAGGTACGCCACGTCTCCCGGCCCCTCGATCGCGAGGGCGAAGGAGGCGGGCACGTCGAAGTCGTCCGCTTCGGAGAGCGGGAACTCCTGCACGCATGCGCCGTAGTACGATGCCGCCTCCGAATATTCAGAGAACGTCGGCGCGCACACGACGAGGTGTTTCGGGCGCACCGCCGCGGCGAGCCGCCAGATGATGTCGGAGGCGCCCGCGCCGCAGACGATAGTATCTTCGGGAATGCCCTGGGCACGCGCTAGGGCGCGAACGAGGGCGAGGCTTTCCCTATCGGGGTAGGCGTCGATTCGAGAAAGCGCCTTGCAAGCTGCGGCGACGGCGCGCGGCGAGGGGCCTGCCGGATTCACGTTCACCGAGAAGTCAATGAGGTCGGAGGCGCCCCCTTCGCAAGCGATGCCGAGCGATTGCCAGCTGCCCCCATGCGCACGGGCGCGCAGGATTCCCCCGGCAGCCCGGGGCGCGGCGTGGTCTTTCCTCATGCCATCGCCCCCACGGCGAGCACGACCGCCGCGCGCGCGGCGCCGAAGACGACGAGCGCGCATACGGACGCGGCGAGCATGAGCCTTGTCGCCCGGGCGATGTCGCCCCACTCGATTTCACGGGACGCGTCGCCTATCGTCGGTTTCTCAACGAGCTTGCCGAAATACACCGCGGGTCCTGCCAGGCGCAGCCCGAGCGCGCCCGCGCACGCCGACTCGGTCTGCGCCGCGTTCGGGCTCGCATGGCGACGCCTGTCGCGGCGCCAGATGCGCGCCGCCCCGCGCGCGTCGAGCCCGACGATCGGGCACACGGCGATCATGAGCAGGGCCGATAAGCGCGAGGGAATCCAGTTCACCGCATCGTCGAGGCGCGCCGAGGCGCAGCCGAAGTCGTTGTAGCGCTCGTTTTTGTAGCCCACCATGCTGTCGAGCGTGTTCACCGCCTTGTACGCCATGCCCAAGGGCGCACCCCCGATCATAAGGTAGAAAAGCGGCGCGATGACACCGTCGCTCGCGTTCTCCGCCACCGTTTCCACGGCGGCGCGCGCGACGCCGTGCTCGTCGAGAACAGACGTGTCGCGTCCCACGATGAGCCCGACGGCTTCGCGCGCCGCGACAAGGCCGCCCTTCGAGAACGCGCGGGCAACGGCCAGGCTCTGGCGGCGCAGCTCGCATGCCGCGAGAATCTGATAGCTCGCCCATGCCTCGGCCACGAAGCGCAAGCCGGAGTGAACCATGCCGCAAACATGCAGGATTCCCCAGGTCAAAAGCCCACACGTAAGCGGAAGCGCCACGGCGAGCACAAGCCCTGCGGCGCGCGTGCCCGCGGACGTTTGCGGGCACGCGCGCCGCAGGCGGCCTTCGGCCCACGTGATCGCGCGCCCCATGGCGACGACGGGATGGGGAAGCCAGCGCGGGTCGCCGAAGGCAAGGTCGGCCGCGAACCCGGCGGCGACGGCAAGAATCGTCATCACCGGGCATCGCCCCCCGAAGCGGGGCGAACGTCGCGAAGGCAGCGCCCATCCCAGGTGGCGGCCCATGCGCCGCCCGGCTCGGTATGCACGTCGAAGTATCCCATTTTCGGGACAGCTAGCTCGGAGAGCAGCGCTTTCACGGTACCCGCGTGAACGACGAAGACGGCGCGTCCACTCCCCTGGGCGCGCTCCGATTTGCATGCCTCCCGAAACGCCGCGACGACGCGGCGGGTGAAATCGCTCTTGCCCTCGCCATGCGGGCAGCGCGTCTCGCACCAGGAGTCTACCCAGGCGCGGTAGCGCGCATCCTCTTTAAGCTCGGCGGCGCTTCGCCCCTCGAAGTCGCCGAAATCCATCTCGCGCAGACCGGGGCACGCCATAAGCTCCGCGTTCGGGAAGAGGATGCGCGCCGTCTGGTCGGCGCGGGCCATGCCGCTCGTGATAACACGGAACGTGTCACGATCGCACGCGAGGTCGCGCAAAGCGCGCTCGCCCGCGCTCGACAGGGGCTCGTCGGTGCCCGCCCCGCTGTAGCGATGGTCTTCCGTGCCCGCCGTGGCACCATGGCGCACGAAGACGACTTCCAAAGGCGCGCCCGCGCCCTGCGTCCCTCGAGGCGCATCGGCAAGGTTTCCTTTGATGACCTGGGGAATCCCGCACGTCATGCGCACGACGACGTCAGCGCGCGCAGCGAGCGCGCATCCCAGGCGCCCCGCGCGCTCGCGCCATTGGGCGTCTTCCGCACGCATGGGGACGACCCCCGAGCCGACCAAGGGCAGAATCACTGCGTCGAAGCCGATCAGCCGCTCGAGCGCCCGGTCAGCGTCGAGCGCGCGTACGAGTTCCTCAGCATGGTATGCGACGCGGCCGGCAAAAGCCGCGGGCACGCCGCCCTCCGCAAGCTGCGCCGCGTCGACGAAATCGTCCGCCGCGAACCCGAGCTTTTCGCGCACGAAGGTCCTCTTCCCCGAATGCGCGCCACCTACCACGAGCATCATAGGAGCATGCCCCCCACCACCAGCATGGCAAGCATCGCGAGCTCGGCCCATTGCAGAAACCATCCGGCCAAATCCCCCGTCACCCCGCCGAAGCGGGACAGAGCAACATGGCGGTACCACGCGAGCGCCAAAAGCCCCGCCACCGCCATAAGGGCGCCGACGGCCTGAACGCTGTCTCTTATACACATCTCCGAGCCCACGAGACGCGT
>UQQL01000058.1 GCA_900543275.1 uncultured Collinsella sp.
CGTCGGCGACGATGAGCCAGTAGCCGCAGGGCAGCTCGGCCGCCGTGCCCGCGTTAAGGGCCACGGGCTCGGCGCCAGAGCTCTGGAGGGAACGAGCGAGCTGTGCGCTCAGCGCGCTCGTAAGGTGGGAATCGGTGTTGAGCCACTCGGCAGCTTCCTGCGCGGTGGTCTGAGAATTGGGCATACCGGCGCTGTGCAGCACAGGCAGCGCGGCGTCGCGCACGGCGTCGCTTGCCCAGGCAAGGTCGGTGGCGATCTTGGCGTCGCTGTCGTCATCGACGACGTTGGCGCCAAAGATCTGGTAGGCGTCGTAGCTGCGCGCCACGGTGCCGCTCACCGTGATGGAACCGGTCGAGGTCGGCGCGGCCTGCGCGGATGCGGGGAACACAACCGCGCAGATGCCGATCAGGAGGGCAAGCAGCGCAAACAAGATGGGGAAGGAGCAAACTTTCTTATTCACGACGCTCGCCTCCCTTCGCATTCGCCTTGCGACGAATGTGCATCCAGGCTGCAGCAGCGCAAAGCACCGCCGCGCCGGCAAGGTACGTCAGAGTGACGCCCGACATACCAGAAAGGGGCAAAGAGGTGGAGTAGGTGTTGGTGAAGGTGGGGGTGGAAGTGTCGGTGAGTTCGTGGGGCGAGCCGTCGGTCACTTCATTGCCGTTGCGATCCTGAATCTGCTTGTAGGTCGCATTGACGTTGATATGACCTGTAGTATCGTCAGTTGCATTAACCGTAATCTCATAGACCGACTGGTCGTACTTATAGTTCGCAAACGGCTTAGTTGGCTGCCGCTCGCGAACGTAATAAGGAAAGGTCTTGTTTGCACCGCGGCCAGTGGAGTCGGACGCGAGTTTGTTGAGGTCATTAAGTTCGTACTTAATCTTGTCGAAGCTCAGGGTCTGGGACTTGCCGCCGTCGGCAGTGGTGGTAATCTTGCCGTCGGGGTCGGTCTTAACCGTCTTAGCATTCTCAAAGTTCTTGTTATCAGCAAACTCGAGCGTAAACTCCTTCATCTCGCCACCCTCAACGACCTTGGTCGCCGCAGGCGTCCAGGAGCCGGTAGATTCGTACGGAGTGTACTTGTTGGTGAAGGTCTTTGATCCATCGGGGTTGGCAATCGAATAATAGCCGTTGCTATCCTGCACTACGCCCCACGGTCCTACGTTGTCCCACTCCCCAGAAGACTTGTCGAGTTTGTGCTTGGTCACACTGACGTTTTCAATTGTGTAGTTATGGATCTTGAGAGCTACCTGCTGGTTCGGGTCGCCCTTTTTCGGAACAGTCATGAGCTCGGTCGGGTTATCCTTGGCGCTTACCACAATCTCATACACAGCGGAGTCGTACGTGATACCCGGTTCAGCGCCGGAATCTTCGACCAAGTAGTATGTGATAGTAGTTATGTCAGCTGTACCACTCGTTGCGAACTGTTCATCAAGATCAAACGTGATGTTACCGCTTGCGTCATTTTTTGCAGTTCCAACCTCGGTGCAAACGTTACGATTGAATGTCGCGCTAGCTAAAGGGTCGGTTGAGTCCTTGCGGTAGACCCTAAAGGTAAACTGATTCTCTTCGAGCTTCTCGTTCACATTTGTCTGCGAATTACGTAGTACCTTGGTCGCCTTGAGCTTGAGGCTCGGATAGACATACGTGTCCTCAGGCGCGCCCATGTACAGGTCGCCGTTCGACATGATGCCGCCGCCATGGTCCCAGGAATAGTTGCCGGTGATGAACGTTGTCGCAACTTTTTGCGCATTGATCGCGGCTTCGTCTTGAGCTGTAACACCCGAGCTCAGGCCGATGCTTTTATATACCTGCACGCCACCGTTAGCGGGGATAGTAATGGCTTGCGTAAGCTCTTTACTTCCCTTGTATTTGGCGTCACCGCCGCCAAGCATTTTGCCAATCACCGCCGCGATCGGGGTCTTATGACCCTCCGCCGCAAGGAAGAAGTCCGCGTGGCCGTTTTCGCGAAACTCTTTGGCATTGTAGGCGTCAGTATCCTGGTTCTTTTTGTGGACAAGGCCTTCGTAGCCACCAGCGGATAGGTGAGGGGTGCCTTCATTGCCGCTATTATTCGTAGAATCATAATCATCTTTTGCCTCATGCTGATCTTTGGCAGACGTATTGCCAAAAATCGCTGTGCCGTAGGTGTTCGTCACCAAGGTCTTGCCCGTCGGGCAAACCGCAACGCCGCCACCGTAGCCACCGGCCTCATTGCTGCTTATATAGGAGTTATAGACAAATAGCCTGCCCGCATTAGATGCGGTATCCGAATCGCCCTGGACAAAGATACCGCCTCCGCCCCAGTCAAAGCGAGACATGCAGGAGTTATTAGTGATATAGACTGGAGTAGATTTTGACGCACCTTCTATCATCGCATCAACCATCTGGCCCACGCGAATGCCAGCACCCTCGGAACGGTTGCTCACATTTGCGGCAATAGTTCCCCCCGTAATGTTGAGCCATGCCATTGTCTCGCGAGAACTCGCCCCGTGTCGATCGACATCGGTAATGTAAACGCCGCCGCCTGCTTCCTCAGAATAGTTGCCCGTGATCTGGCCGCCCGAAATGGTGACATGAGTACCGTTTCTAGCGGCAAGTCCAGCGCCGCCATGATCGCCATAACCATCTTGGCCACAGAAATTGGCATATTTATTGTTAGTGATGTAGCCACCGGAAACAGTGACGCTGCCGCCTTCGACCATGATGCCGCCGCCGAAACCAGTGCCAGAAGGAAGTGTGCTGTTGCCGGAGATTACGCCACCGGTTATGGTGACCGTGGAACCTCCAGCATACACACCGCCGCCACTAGGAGCGCTGTTGCCGGCAATTACGCCACCGGTCAGTTTTAGGGTCGAGGCCTTACCTTTATCGTTGGACACCTTAATGCCCGCGCCCGCACCCGAGCTAGAAGCGCCACACACATAGCCACCGCTCATGTTGACGGTAGAGCCGTTCTCGGCATAGATGAGGTTGCCAACATTGCAATTATACTGTTGGGTAATTACACCGCTATCAAGATTAAACGTACCGCCCGCATAAACGTTGATGAGCCTCATCGTGGAGCCGGCAGCGGTACCCACGATGGCACCGTTGATGCTGACCTCGTGCCTATAGAGAGTCTCGGTTGTCCCCGTACCGTTCGGCGTCGATTCGGTCACGTAATACGTGAGTTTGGTCGGAATGCCAGAGCTGGTGTCGTAGTCCATCGAGGCAACTCGCCCATTATTGCCGCCATCCGAAGTCTGCTTTTGATCAGACCCTTGGCTAGAATCTTTAACTGTAAGCGCCGCGTTATTGGTGATGTTGAAGAGCGGCTTATTTGAATTGTCGCCCGAATGCGTGATTTTATGGCCGCTTAAGTCCAGCGTTATATTGCTGCCGCTCTTCTCAAGTTTGATTTCGCCGGGATAGTCGATATCGTCCGCAAGCTCAAAGCTAACAGCTTGATTTTCCCCAACGCCCTGAAGCTTATCTCGCAATTCACCGCCATTAGCAATAGCCGTGGCTGCTTCTTCGTTCTCCGCAGCTTCTTCGGCTACCGAGACAGTGCCATCGTCGACCGCTTCATTATCTTCTGCCTGCGACTCGTCCTTGGGCTGCTCCTCCGGTTGGGCATCGCCCACGCCGTTTTCGGCATCGTCACTATTCTGGTTTTCGGTATCCCCGTTGTTGGTGTTGTCTACATCAGTAGACTCACTTGAGGAACCCCCCCCCATCACAGTTTCCTCGGCAGAAACTGTCTGACCATCGTTGGCAATGGCCTGCGAGATCGGGGGCATGACGAGCGACAATACCAGGCTCAACACGGAGGCTCCGCACAAAACGCCTGCCAGTACACGGCGCGTCGCTTTATTACTCTGCTTAGATTTGTCCGAATTCGCTTTCATCGATGTCTCCTCCCCAAGAGACCGCGATCTTGCTCTTTCACTATCAAACGTATCTGCGCAATCTGTAATTGCGCTCGTTTAGTAATGCAATTATAACGATTGTTTAAACATCTGAGCAACAAAACCGACATTTTTGTAGCGAGTTCTCAATTCTCTTGACATTTGCTCAGATTTACCTTCGTTTATTCGCTATCTATTTTTTGTTTCTGCTGGTAATTTAGTTGCGTATTATTTTTTAATGGCATTAGATTTATTTGCACAACATTTTGCTCAAGAGCAAACATCCTGTGAACGGTCGATAATTGACCATGAGCGGCAGGTCATTTACCGGGAGAAACACCCTACCAAACTGATGAGAATATCTTTAACCCATCGGTGGTTAGAAGCGTAATGTTCTGACGACCATATTTGAATTTGCGCGCAGATTTTAGGATCAATTCGCCCAAATCGCCTGAGGCCGCCGCAAAGGCGCCTGCCCCCTTTGTGGTAGTTCTCCCCCGCGCTACAGCAGATGTTCCTCAATAAAGATCGCGATGCCGTCTTTGTCGTTGCTCGCGGTTACAAAATCGGCGGCGGAGCGGGTGGCATCGCTGCCGTTTGCCATGGCCACGCCCACGCCGGCGTCGGCCACCATGCAGGTGTCGTTATCGGCATCGCCAAACACGCAGATGTTCTGGAGCTCTATGTCGTTGAGCTCCGCCACGCGCACAAGGCCGCGCGTCTTGGACACGCGCGGATCCATGAACTCGTAGAGCCGCTGCGTGGTTTGCAGAGCCGCCGCCTTAACGGTGTTATCGGCAAACGTCGACGCCCGCTCAATCACCCGCGGCATTACCTCGGGCGCCATGGTAAACATCACCTTGGGCTGCGGCTCGCGCAAGAACTCGGCAAAATCGACCACCTGGTAGGGCACGCCGTCGACGCGCGACAGGTGCTCGACGCACGCGTTGCTCTCGGGCACGTAGAACACGCCGTCTCGGGGGCAGACGGGCGTTGCCGGAAGGTCCGCCATGTGCTTGCAGATGCGCGCGATGGTCTCGCCCGGCAGCGGATAGCTCAGCTCGTTGATGTCGTGCGCGCGGTCGATGACCTCAGCGCCACCGCAGCCCACAAGCACGTCCACCAGGCCTTCGATGCCCCAGAGCTCGTACATGGCCTCGGTCGCGTGGGCGTCGCGCCCGGTGCACAGGCCAAACAGCACGCCGCGCTCGCGCAGGGCGCGGATCGCCGCCACGGTGCGCGGGGACACCGTGTGCTGGCTCGTGAGCAGCGTACCGTCGATATCGCAGAACACGGCTTTGATATGGCTGAAGGTGGTGTCCATGGGGGCCTTTCTGGGTTGTGCGGCGATGTGGGGTGTATTCGCAAACGGCGTACATGGTATACCAAGGCGCAGGCGCGGCCCGTCAAAGCAAAAACCACCACAAAGGTGCCTGGCTCCTTTGTGGTGGCCGGATCCGGGGCACAAACCATCACAACATTCGATGTTTTTCGGCAAAATCGCAATTTTCATCGAATGTTGTGATGGTTTTTACCGCTTTACGGCACGATCCAAGTGGTTGCGTCCAAACAGCAGCAACGACGCGGGAACCGCCGTCACGACCATGCCCGCCCCCACGAGTGTCTGCTGCACGCCAAACGTCGCCGCCAGCCACGGAGCAATCGCCAGCGGGGCCACGCCAGCGAACATATTGCCAAAGCCCATGACCGAATTGACGCGACCAAGCTGCTCGAGCGGCGCCGTCGTCTGCACGATGGTGTTGTGGAGCGGGTTGACGACACCCCAAGCTATGCCCAGGGCGACCTGACCGACAAGGGCCACACCCACGTACGGCGTCCCCACATAGAGCAGGCTTCCCAGGCCCACGGACATAAGTGCCACGAGCAGCGTTTTTAGGTTGACCAAGTGCGGCGGCAAGCGGAGCGCGAGCACGGCACCCAGTACCGCGCCCACGCCCGAGGCCGACGAGAGCCAGCCCATCCACTCAACGCCGACGCGTAGGACATCGCGATAGAAAAACGACTCGAGCGGATCGAAGGCTCCGTAGCCAAAGTTCGAAAGAAAAATGATGCAGAACAGCAGGGCGAGGACACTGTTGGTGAAGACTGTCTTGATGCTGGCTGCGAAGGTGGCGCGGGTGGATGTGCTGGGGTTGGAGCTTTGTCCCGCACGCTCCCCTTCCTCCGCCGAATCGGCATCCGCATCCCCGGCGACATGGCTGGTCTGCGGCCTAAAGCCCCAACCGGCGATGAGCGCCAGCACGGTAAAGAGCATCATGAGAACAAACACCGCGCGCGACGACGCAGCAGCCGCGACAAAGCCACCCAGCGTGGGGCCAACGATGATACTCACGTTTGAAAACATGGCGATGGCGGAGTTGATGTCTTTGAGCTCGACAGGATCGTCGGTGAGGTAGGCCGGATAGGACGTGGCGATGGGCTGGGCGAATCCCATCACAAAGCCCAGAAACACCGCGCCGAGCAGGACGACGCCGGTCGCGCTACCAAAGGCGATGATTGCCGTGCCAGTTGCAAGAGCGCCGATGATGCTCAGCAAGAAATGGCGGCGCGGACCCCAGGCGTCGAGCGCAGCGCCACCCGCAAAGGATCCCAGGATCACGAAAACGTTCATAAACAGAACGGCCAGCGATGTCGCCACGACTGAGGCATCGTCTGCATAGGTGAGCGTTCCGATGACGCCGATAAAATAACTGGTCTGAAACCCGGTGTAGATGAGAAAGCGCATCGCCACCAGCCGCTTGGCCTGCACGGACAGCGATGATTGAGGCTTTGAGAAAAGAGATGCGAGCATGGAGACTCCTTGTTTCATACGAATACGGGCGGTGGGCATTCGCCACCGTCTGTCAAATCAATCTATCCGCATGAAACATTAAGGACGCATCAGGACCCTTCTCTCCGTTTTTCGCCCGTCATGAACTACTTGGTAGATTGTAAGGCATGTCCCACACATCTACCAAAGCAAAAACCACCACAAAGGTGCCTGGCCCCTTTGTGGTGGTTGCGACGTTTACGCTGGTTGAGACTTGGCTAGGCCAGGTCGGCGCCGTTGGACTCGATGACCTTCTTGTACCAGAAGAAGCTGTCCTTGCGGCTGCGGGCGAGCGTGCCGTTGCCGTCGTTGTCCTTGTCGACGTAGATAAAGCCGTAGCGCTTCTTCATCTCGCCGGTCGAGGCGCTCACCAAATCGATGCAGCCCCACATGGTGTAGCCCATCAGGTCCACGCCGTCCTCGATGGCAATCTCCATCTGCTTGATATGCTCGCGCAGGTAATCGATGCGGTAGCTGTCGTGAATCGAACCGTCCGCCTCGACCTCGTCCACCGCGCCCAGGCCGTTCTCGACAATCATCAGCGGCACCTGGTAGCGGTCGTAGACCTCCTCCAGGTAGTAGCGCAGGCCCTCGGGGTCGATCGCCCAACCCCAATCGCTCTTCTTGAGATACTCGTTGCCGGCGCCACCAAAAATGTTGCCTTGCTCCAGCAGCACCGGGTCGGCCGTGGCGGTGGCGCTCATGTAGTAGCTAAAGCTGTAGAAGTCGACCTTGCCGGCGGCCAGCGTGGCGGCGTCCTCGGGCGAAACCTCCACGTGCACGCCTTCGCGGCGCCACACGCTGGGCGCCCACGAGGGATACGCACCGCGCACCTGCACGTCGCCGCAGTAGAAGTTCATCTCGCGCTGCTGCTTTTGTGCGGCCAGAACGTCTGCCGGATTGCACGTGTGCGGGTAGCAGGCGTTGCCGGCGATCATGCAGCCGATCTTGTTCTGGGGATCGATCTGATGGCCCATGGTGACACACTTGGCGCTCGCCAGGAACTGGTGGTGCAGGGCATCGAAGCGCGCCTGTGGATCGTCCCAGTCGCAGTTGCCAAAGGCCATGGGCGTGTCAGTCGCCTCGGGCACCATGCCGCCGCCCATCACGCCGCCAAAGCCGCCCATGAGCAGGCAATTGATCTCGTTAAAGGTGAGCCAGTAGCGCACCAGGCCCTTGTACTCGGTCATGACGGTACGGGCGTAGTTGAGATAGAAATCGATGAGCTTGGGGTTCTTCCAGCCGCCGTAGTTTTTGGACAGGCCATAGGGCAGCTCGTAGTGGCTGAGGGTGACCATGGGTTCGATGCCCTGCTCCTGACAGGCCTGGAACACGCGGCGGTAGAACTCGATGCCGGCCTGGTTGGGCTCGGCCTCGTCGCCGTTGGGGAAGATGCGGCTCCAGTTGATGGACATACGGTAGCACTTAAAGCCCATCTCGCCAAAAAGCTTAATGTCGTCGAGGTAGTGATGATACATGTCCACGGCCTCGTGGCTGGGATAGTGGTACTGGGGCAGAATGCCGTCGGTAATGTGGCGCGGCTCGGAGACCGTACCGCCGGTCATGATGTCGGGAACACCGAGGCCCTTGCCGTCCTCGTTGTATCCGCCTTCGCACTGATTGGCGGCAGTGGCGCCGCCCCACAGAAATCCATCGGGAAAAGCCATGTTGGCTCCTTTCGTACGTGTTGGGATGTTGCGTGGACGCCGAAGCGGCGTCCACAAGGTAATTTGCGTCCGGAGCGAGGCCCGCGCAGGAACCGCCGCCACGAAACCGGCCCATCTACTACGTTTAGTCGTGAACCCCCGACCACGCCGCAATTGCCAAAAATAAAACCGCAGGTAGACGGCTTGGCGATTTTTGGTAAACCGCCGTATGGTTGGCCCCTACCGTTAAAAGGTAGTAGATAGGCCAGTTTCGTGGCGAGGCCTCTATCGACGCCTGTGCGGGACCCCTCGTCCATTTGAAAAAAGCCGGCGGGGCGCTCCCCCGCCGGCTTGGTACCGAGTCTTTGTCGTTTGGGCTACTTGGCAGCCTCGGGCTTGTAGGTGACAAACTCAATCGCGAAGCCCACGGCGGCACCCACGAGCGAGGCAACGATAGCCCAGATCATGTGGTTGATGCCGTTAACACCGGAGGGATCGATGAAGGACAGCCAGTTGAAAACGCCCAGACCACCGGACATGTACACCACAGCGCCGGAGATACCGATGATGAGGCCGCCCACGGCAGAACCGATGCTGGCGTTGATGAAGGCCTTCTTATCGGGCAGGGCGACACCGTAGATAGCGGGCTCGGTGACACCAAAGAAGAAGGCGGAGATCATGGCCGGCAGCGCAATACCGCGGAACTTCTCGTCCTTGTTCTTGAGATACATGGCAAAGAGCACGGCGCCCAGCGAGAAGGAGTGGGCGATAACGGAGCCCAGGATGTAGTCGTGGCCCAGAGTGGACAGGTTGACCAGCGCGATGGGCACGAGCGACCAGTGGAAGCCAAAGATGACCAGGCACATCCAGAAGGCACCGACGAGGGTGCAGCCCAGGAGGGAGCCGATCATGGGCAGGCCAAACAGCAGCGCGAAGAACTCACCAAGCAGGTTGGTGATGAGCGTGGCGATGGGGCCAATGACCAGATAGCCAAGGGTGACGGTAACGGTGACGACGATCAGCGGGGTGAAGAACATCTTCATAGAAGCGGGCATCCACTTCTTAACCCAGTGCTCGAGGGTAGAGCCGAACCAGACCATGAGAAGGATGGGGATAACGGAGCTGGTGTAACCCGAGGCAGGCATGATGAGCGGCAGGCCCAGGAACGTGGTGTACCAAGAGAAGGTACCGGCAAAGCCGAGCTCGACGGAGCCGACGACCTCACCCGAGGTCAGGGCAACCATGGTGGGGTACACAAGCGCAAAGGCAATGGCCATGCCGTTGAACTCGCTCATCTTGAACTTCTTGGCGGCGGTGTAGCCAAGCACCACGGGAAGGAAGTAGAACATGCCGTCGGCGACGGTGTAGAGCAGCGTGTAGGCGCCGTCGTTGGCAAAGCTCGGGACCAGGAAGGTAGCGAGCGCCAGCAGGCCCTTCATGATACCGGCAGCGGCGAAGGTGCCGAGCATGGGGGCGAAGATGCCCGAGATGAGGTCGATGATCACATCGGTAGCGCTCTTGGGAGCGGCCTCGTCGTCATCGGCGTCGACGGCGCCGCCGTCGCTAAAACCGCCGGCCTTGAGGACGGCATCGTAGACGTCCTCGACGATGTTGCCCACAACAACCTGGTACTGGCCGTTGGCGCGCATGACCTTGATGACGTTGGGCAGCTGAGAGATTGCCTCGTCGTTGGCCTTCGACTCGTCCTTGAGCTTAAAACGAACGCGGGTAATGCAGTGCGCCACGCACTTGACGTTGGACTTACCGCCAACCAGCTCTACGATCTGGGAAGCAAGATCGTCGTATTTACCTGCCATGATCTGTCCTCTCTTTTCCAAATTTCGACAAAAATATCCCCTACCGCGAGCCGGTACCTTGCCCGCAGTTAGAAACCAAAAAGAATTGTTGCGATTGCCGCCGGACTGGCAGCTTTACTCATTCGGTCTGCGAAGCCGATCGCAGACGATTGATATGCATCATCAGATACAAGAGTTCCTCATCCGAGCAGCTCTGCTTGAACTCTTTCTCGAACACGCGGTTGATGGCATATGCACACTGGTAGGCCTCGGGAAAATCGCGGGCGGCCTGCATAAACAGTGAGGAGTTCTCGGTCTGTGTGCACTTGCCCTTGCAGAGGCGGCGAACCAAAAAGCGCAGGTGCGCAAGAAAGCGAATGTAGCTATACGACGCCGTATCGAGCGAGCAGCCGAGCTGCTTTTCCACGGAATGGGTCACCTCGTCGAGCACGCGGGTGCTCTTCATGATGAAGTCCATATCCTTGGCGCGGCCCATGCCGTCGACCTCGGCGTTAACGATGTGGAGCGCGATGCTCGTGGCCTCGTTCTGACCCAGCTTGGCGCCGGTGCGCTTTTGCACGATGGCGAGCGCGGCTTGGCCGATCTCGAGCTCGCGCGGGTAGATGAAGGCTACCTCGTGCTCGAGCGGGTTGGGAGCGCTGAGCTGGTCGTCGTCGCGCTGGACGGCAAACTGCAGGTGATCAGCCAGGATAAAGGGCAGGCCACCGGATAGCTTGCAGCCAAGCTGCTGCGATGCGAAGCAGGCAATGTCGCTCGCGGCGAGCAGGACGTCGTCGGGAAGGGTGCCGACCATATCCTGCAGGCTCTCGGGAACGTTATAGAATTTGCGCTGGATGAGGGACTCATCGGCAAGCTCGTAGGGCATCTCGTGGAAACCGATGCCCTTGCCAAAGACAACAACCTCTCGGCCGTCATCGCTGGCGGCAAGAGCAACGTTATTGTTGATCTTCTTTAAAATGAGCATGAAAAAACTCCTCGGACATCGGCGCTAGACGACGGGGCGATATTCCTCGTCTTCTATTATGCGCAAGTGATGCCTCCCGAGGAGTAACAAACTTGTGAGCACGTGGGCGATTGTAGGATGAAACTTGCATGCGGCGTAAGCCCCATTGGCGCGAAAGTCCGCCGAACGGTAGGAAATCGCCCGTAAACGGCAAAACCACCGCAAAGGTGCCTGGCCCCTTTGCGGTGGTTTTGGCTGATGCCCCGATGCTACTCGCGCGGGGTGCCGTAGGGGTTGTACAAATCTGCGAGAGTGAATGTGCTGGTGGCAGGATTAAAGTCGAGTTCGAGCACGCAGCAGTTGCCGATGCGGTCCTTCATCTTGAGCGGCTCCACGCCCACGCCGCGCATAACCTGAGCCGCTGCGGCGCCATGGCTCACGCATAACACGCTCTCATGCCCAGGGCGCTGCATGAGCTCGGTGATGGTCGCCATGATGCGCTCGCGAAACTCGTCTTCGCCCTCGCCGTCATACTGCTTGTAAAAATCGCCGTACGGCAGGCGCGGATTCAAATCCTCGCTCGCGCCCTCAAACTTGCCAAAGTTCCACTCCTTAAGGCCCTTGACGCGCTCGTAAGGCTGATCAGGAAACGCAAGCTCAAGCGTGTCGCACGCACGCTCGGACGTGGAACTGTACGCATGGTCGAATGCAAGGCCACGCTCTCGCAGGGTCACGCCGACAGTTTTAGCCTGCTCGATTCCCAGCTCGGTAAGCGGCGAGTCGCACCAACCCTGCTTGCGGCGAAGCAGGTTAAAGAGTGTTTGACCGTGACGCATAAAGTACAGTTTTGGCATGAGACCTCCGTAATCGCAATCGTTTGTCAGCGATTATTGCACCTTGAGGTAGGTTTAAGTCAAAGCCTCTTTGGCAAAAACCACCACAAAGGTGCCTGGCCCCTTTGTGGTGGAAATGACGTTTGTCCAGATAAAACCTGCCAAAACAAACCTGTCCCTATTTGGCAGGTTTTAGGCCAGATGATCTTGGATAAGGTCGCAGATGGCTCGGGCGTCGTTGATGTTGATGGCTCGGGTCGCAAAGCCGGCGTCGAAGGCCTGGCGCGCCAGGGCCTCGTTGCAGGCAAGGGCCAGCGTGTGGCCATCGACCAGGTCGAGCGAGCTCTTGCCGCGCAGACGGTCGACACCCGATCGCGCGACGACGATGTTGTCGAAGCCCTCGGTCTTGTAGCCCTCGATGATCACCACGTCGACATCGTTGTAGCGCGACAGCAGCTCGCGTGCGGGCATCTCGTCCTCCTCGCGCGTGTCGGCGTACTCCGCCCAGCGCGTGGCGCAGATGAGGCCCACGTGCTTGGATCCGGCCTGGTGATGGCGCCAGGTGTCCTTAGCGGGCACATCGATATCGAAGCCATGATGCCCATGATGCTTGAGCGAACCCACGCGCAGGCCACGACGAGTGAGCTCGGCAATGACCTTCTCGACGAGCGTGGTCTTGCCCGAGTTTTGATAGCCGATAAACGCGATCGCGGGGACGGCCGGAGCGGGAGCTGC
>UQQL01000059.1 GCA_900543275.1 uncultured Collinsella sp.
TCGCGAGTTCCGCACGCAAAGGAAAGCACTTAATGTGCTTTCCGTCTTGCGCAGGACTGTCCGAGCAGCGAACTAAACAGCCAGGCACGCCAGGAGGACCCACATGATCAAGATCACCGTCCCAGCAACGAGCGCCAACTTGGGCATTGGCTACGACACCCTCGGCATGGCCGTCAGCCTCTACTCGCACTTCACCTTCGAGCGCGCTGACAAGCTCACCATCACCGGATGCCCCGAGGAGTTCCAAAACGAGAACAACCTGGTCTACGTCAGCTTTGTCGATGCGCTTGCCGCATGGGGCGAGCCGGCTTTTCCCGTTGCCATCGACATTCAAACCGACGTGCCCGTCGCCCGCGGCCTGGGCTCCAGCTCCACCTGTGTCGTCGCCGGCATTATGGCCGCCGCCGCGCTGACAGGCCACACCGTCGACCGTGCCGAGCTCGTCCGAATTGCCACCGAGGTCGAGGGCCATCCCGATAACGTCGCCCCCGCTATCCTGGGCGGTGCCGTCTGCTCCTTTACGCCGACCGATTCGCTCCCCCAGTGCCTGCGCTACGAGGTGAGCGATCGCTTGCGTTTTATTACCGTGATTCCGCCCTACGAGGTACATACGAGCGAGGCGCGCAAGGTTGTGCCGCAGGAGATTCCGCTCTCCACCGCCGTGTGGCAGATGGGCCGCATCGCCGGCATGACGCGCGGCTTGGAGACTGGTGACCTGGACCTAATTGCCGCCGCCAATGACGACCGCATTCAGGAACCCTATCGTCGCCGTCTGATTCCCGACTACAACGCCGTGCGCGACACCTGCCTTAACGGCGGCGCCAAGACCATCTGGATCAGTGGTTCGGGCTCGACTCTCATGGCTGTGACCGACGACACCATCGTGGCAAAGTTCCTGCAGGTCAAGCTGCGCGAGCAGTTCCCCAAGTGTGATACGCATATTCTGACGTGCGACACCGAGGGCGCTCAAATCGAGTACCTGTAGACATCCTCCTCATATACCTGTCCGGGACGGTCGGGATATTCCCTCAAAATCGTCCTCGCGCATGAAGGCCCCTTGTCCTGCTCCTACGGAGCGACGGACAAGGGGCCTTCGCGCTGCGGAATGATTTTGAGGGAATATCCCGACCGTCCCTGCGCCTACCTTGCTGAGGATGTCTACAGGGACCCACGCTTTGAAGGGGCGCCGGGCTGAAATTATGGCTTTTTATTGATAGGGGCTCTTGCTAGATTAGGGCACTTATTAGAGGCAGGCTTCGGCGATGCGCTTTTTGAGTTCGTCGATGCCGGTGCCGGTTTGGGAGCTTGTGATGATTACGTTCTCGGCCGGGACGTTGAGTTGCTTTTTGATGGCAGCTGCCTGGCGGGCCTGCTGGGTACGGCTGAGCTTGTCGGCCTTGGTGAGGCAGACGATAAAGTTGAACTCGTTGCCCTGCAGGTAGTCGATCATGTCATGGTCGAGCTTACTGGGGTCATGGCGAATGTCCACTAGTGACACAACCAAGTTAAAGCTGCGCTCGGAGTCGAAGAAGTCTCCGATAAGTTCTGCCCAGCGGTCACGCTCAGCCTTGGAACGACGGGCAAAACCATAGCCCGGCAGGTCGACAAAGTGCACGTCGTCGGCCTCGAAGAAGTTGATGTTGCTCGTCTTGCCCGGTGTGCTCGAAACCTTGACGAGGTTCTTGCGGCCAAAAAGCTTGTTCATGATCGACGACTTGCCCACGTTGGAGCGGCCGACGAAGCTCACCTCGGGGCAGGTGGACTCGGGGATCTGCGAAACCTTGCCGTAGCTAGCGACGAACTTGGCAAGCTGGTAGTTAATGGAATCGGCCATGGACACTCCTTGGTCGTAGGTTCTTACAAAAAGAGCGCGCTAATAGATAGCAGCGATACGGCGAACGATATCGAGCGTAATGCCACTCGCGGTACGGGCATACTCGAACAAGTCGAACTCGCGGTCGCAAATCGCATCGTACGCCTCGTCACAATTATCGCTGATAGCGCGCAGCACCAGGCAATCGACACCATTTTTGGTTGCGATATGGGCAATTGCCGCGCCCTCCATGCCGACGCAATCGGCATGCGTCGCCTCGATAGCGTCATTGCGCATGACGGCACCCGTCACAAAACGGTTGCCCGTGGCAATCGTGCCGACCAGGAACTGCTTTGCACCCTCGTTCGAGGTGGCCGCATCTGTCGAAGCGTTGACAAACCCACGCTCAGCAAGCACATCGGCAGCAATATCGACCAGCGCAGGCGTCGAGCCAAACTCCTCGAGCCCCGGTGCAGACTCAGCGATAAGCGCGGTATCGGTATCCAGATAGCGCAGGTATTTGCCGATGACCACGTCGTCGATATGGAGCTTGGGGTTCAAACCGCCCGCGATACCCGAAAACACAACAGCCTGCGGAGCATACTTGCTAATGAGATGCTGCGTTGCGGCGGCAGCGTTTACCGTGCCCATACCCGCCGTCGTGGCGACAATCGACAGGCCGTCGAGCCCGCCGGTCACAACGTTCAAGCCCGCCTCCTGTACCATGCAAACGTTGCTCAACTCTTCCTTGATCTGCATGATCTCTTTTTCGAGCGCACCGATAATCGCGATGGTAGCCATGCCATTCCCCAAACCTATTCGAAATTCTCAACCACGGTATGGTACCAGCATTTTGTTTGACCTCGTCAAACGAACACGTTAGACCAGCGCAGCTCGGGTATCAAACAGAGCCTTTGCAATCGCAGCCGTAACCTCGCTCGAGCGGTCGCTCCACGGCATCGATGTCATGATGCTCATGACATAGGTACGGCTATCGATGTCGATAGGGCCCGCATCGCATGTCGAATAGCAGTCATCCTCACTGATCCAGCCTGCCTTGTTGCGCACCAAAACCTGCTCGTCGGCAATCCCGTCACGAATAAACGATCGGGCCGTAGAGGCCAAAAGGCCCGACAGCCATTGCGACGTCTCGCTATCACGGCTCAAATACTCGCTCATCTCGCGCCACAACTTGGCCGAAGTGCGCGGGCAATAGGTGGGAAAATCACTCATCGGATCGAGTGCGGTATCGTAATCGATGCCAAGACTGGCAATCCAATCCTCGTAACCGACACTGTCAAACGCCGCGCGTAGCGCAATAAACGAATCGTTGTCCGAATTAACGATCGCGGCATCGATCAGGTCGCGCACCGTCTGCCAACCCATGTTGTAGCCACCATAGGTGCCAAGGAAATCATCGAGTGAGACCTGGCCCGTCTCGACCAGAGATTCGCAGATGTACAACGCATAGAGTGCCTTGTAGCTACTCGCGCCGTAAACCTCGACATCGGCGTTATACGTCACGCCCTTGCCGCTCGACAAATCGTAAAACACCACACCCACATCGCCTAGCTCCTGCGCCCGACTCAGGGCATCCTGGAGCAAGGCAAGGCTCTCATCCTCCAAGGTAGGAGTCTTGTTATCCACCAACGAGAAGGTCTGAACGGTATCACCCGAAGGGATATCGTTGAAGTCCGCCTTCGAAAGTCTCGTCTTGAGATCTGCCGACGCTTTGGACTTTGAAACTTTCTCGTTTTGCGTCTGTACCGTTGACGCATCTGAGTGTGCCATTCGCTCCGACGCGTAGGTTTTGGCGGTAATTCCGAGGATAATAACCGCCAAGGTTAGCATCCCAACGGCGGCAATCTTCGTCACGCGGATGCGAACGTCAGCGAGGCCACGCGAAGGCGTGCCCTTCGTCTCATATCTGCTGCCATGCTGCGGCACATACTCGTCCCGCGATGCGTTGTTTCGCACGTGGTCTCCTGACTGCTACCGTTTATATACGAGCAGCATAATACCGAGCAGGCATTTCTTTCCAAATATATTCAGCAGCGTTTAAGGTGTCTTTAAAGAAACCACAAGCGTTTCTATGCAAATTCACCGGTTATGTTGCGCATCTCTGCCCAAAACGCAGTTGCGGTGAAATAGTTCCTGTTTGGGCGGCATAAGCCGAAAAACAAGAACTATTCCACCGCAATTTGACGGGGCTCTTTAGCAATCAACTAGGTGCCCGGGGGCACTCATTTAAGTCTGTCCCCAATGAGTGCCTTTGGGGAGCGAATATGGCTCGCTAGCCGATGGCGTTTTTGAGTTCCGTGCGGCGCTTTTTCATGCCGGTCATAACGGCATTGCGCAGCTCGGGCATGCGCGCGGTATCCATCTGGGGCACGCCCTCGAGCTTATAGGGAATGCCCAGTTGCTCGTACTTGACGACACCCATCGTGTGATACGGCAGCATCTCCAGGCCGACCACGTTATGCCACGGAGCAATCAGGCGACCGAGCGCCTCGCACTCCTCCACCGTATCGGTAATGCCCGGCACCACCACGTGGCGGATAACGACCTTAATCTTGCGACGGGCAAGCTCATCGCCAAACGCCAGAATGCGTGCGGGATCGCAACCGGTCAGCTTTTTATGCTCGACGGGATCGGCGTGTTTAATGTCGAGCAGCACCATATCGGTCTCGTTGAGTACGGCATCGAACTTCTCGGGATGCGCGGGATCGAACGCATAGCCGCAGCTATCAAGGCAGGTATGCACGCGACCATCGGGGTTGTTGTGCATTGCACGGAACAGATCGGCCAAAAACTCGGGCTGCAGAAGCGGCTCGCCACCCGAAACCGTAATGCCGCCGCTGCGATAGAACTCATGGTTGCTCTGGAACTCGTCCATGAGGTGCTCGACAGTCACCATGGTGCCGCCGCTAACCGACCAGGTATCGGGGTTGTGGCAATACGCACAGCGCATGGGGCAGCCCTGAACAAACACCACAAAGCGGATGCCGGGTCCATCGACCGTTCCCATCGTCTCAATCGAATGTACGCGGCCCAGGGCAAACGCAGAGTCCTCGGGACGAGCGTCCACACCCTCGAGCGTCATCTCAGCCATTCCCGCTACCTTGCCTCTCATTGGTTTTAGCTACATAAATGCCAGAATCATTCTAGCCCATACGCATGATGGCGAAACGGTTTAGCGGTCAATTGGGTTGTCCTATTTGGCCCTACGCAAGAGCGGCGGGAAGGTTATCGCAACCCGCCCGCCGCTGAGGCAATAGAAATCGATAGACGCCAGACCTTACGCCTTAAGCGTGAGCACCGCACCGAAGGCGGTCGGGCCGCAATGGCTCGAGATGACACCGCCGACCTGAGTCCAGGTAACGTCCTTAAAGCCCAGGTCGTGCGCATAGACTTCCATGTCGTCGCGCAGCTCCTGGGAAAGGCCTACCGAATACGCCAGGCCAATATGCGAGTAGTCAATCTCGCCCTTCGCAACCATGTGGTCAATAAAGGCGCGGGCGCACTTGAGCATAGAGCCGCGGAACTTCTTGGTTGCCACGAACTTGCCGCCCGTTACCTCAATGCAGGGCTTAATCTTGAGCAGATGGGCACCGAGGAATGCCACGTTGGATAGACGACCGCCCGCCTTAAGGAAGGCTAGGTCGGTAGGAACAAAGCCCAGCAGCACACGGTCCATGACGGAATTCGTAAATGCAAAGATTTCGTCGACGGTGGCATCGGGGTGAGCCTCGATGTATTTGGCGGTCTCGACGGCAACAAGCGACTGGCCCACCGAGACAAAACGCGTGTCCATGGAGTAGACGTAGTCGCGACCCTTGGCGGCAATCTTAGAAGACTGGTGTGAGCAGGTCGTGGCCTCGGAATACGCAAGGTGCAGAATAGTCGCATCGGGCTGCTCGGCATGGATGCGATCGTACACGTGCGCAAAATCTGCCGGCGCGCAGCCGCTGGTCTTGGGCATCACGCCAAACTCGTTGCAGCGCGAATAAATCTCGAGCGGATCGATCGAGCCGTCCTCGACGGTCTCGTCACCAATCGTGACATGCATAGGTACGCGCACGATACCGTAGCGTTCGCAGAGCTCCGGCGTCACATCCGAACCAGACTCAACCACGATTACGTACTTGCCCATTATCATCACGACCCATCTCAACATTGGCTTTTCAACACATGGCACGCGCCGCCGCACTGTTGCACAACGGCGGCAGAGCGCCAAAGAGACGCCGCCCCTTGCACACAACAAAGGACAGCGTCTCCCTGGAAAAACTCCGTGCTAATCTGAGATTCTACACGGTTTATTACTAAGTGTTACTTACTCCGCAAACGGTCGCTATACGCGATAAACGGTAGTTCGCTGCGGCAACTGCGACACATTCCGCCCAGCAAGTCCAATCGTGCTCCACACACGGTTAATGCGCGAGGCGGTAGAAATTCATCGATGCCGCGCCCTCGGCGTGCAGCTCCATCGCCGGAACCGCCGGCGAATAGGTACGGCTCGTAAGTGCCGCCTCGCCGCCATTTGCAAAAATCTCGACCATCGTAGTGTCCGAAAGCACGCGCAGGTCGCGAAGCTCGCTGAGCTCAATCGACCTCTGGTCGCGCCCATAGCCTTCGTCACCCATGTCGAGGGTAAGCATCCCGTCTGCATAGCGCACAAAGACACCCTTGCGGATTTCGAGCTCGACCATCTTGGCGCCCTCGCAGGAAACCACAAGATCAAACAGGCGGCCCGGCTCCTCAACGGTTTCACCGCCTATCGCGCGAACGCAGTCACCGCGCATCCTCTCAATCTCGTGCGCCGGCCGCTGGCAGAGCTTACCATCGCGTATGCTCAGCTCTCGCGGCACCGTCAACGCGCACTGCCACCCGCGCGCCACCGTCGGGTTTTCTGCCGTCGCGTCGGGGCAACCCGACCATCCGATCATCAAACGCCGGCCTGCAGTATCCTCAAAGGACTGCGGAGCATAGAAATCAAAACCGGCATCGACCATCGGGGGCATGCCCTGCCCGACGATTTTAAAGCTCGGCGCCTCCCAATCGGCCTCGATGGAGAACCACACGCACTGATGCGGATTGCGGTAATGCCAACCATCGGCAGGCACACCCTGCGGACAGCAAACGAGAATAAGCTCGCCATCGAGCTCAAACAGATCGGGGCACTCCCACATAAAGCCAAACTTCTCGTCCAACTCAATGCGCGTCGCATAGCTCCAGTCCTCAAGATTGCGCGAGGTATAGACAAGCACGCACCCGCGATCGTCTTTCGTACGAGCGCCGAGAACCATGTAGTAGATACCGTCGTGTTCAAGGATCTTGGGGTCGCGCACGTGCGTACCGATATCGTCGGGGTAATCGACCGGCCCAACAGCTATGCGCTTCTCGCCCAATTCGTCGGGATTCTCGGCAACCATATGAATCTGGTTTTGCTCACGGCCCGTCAACACGTAGTCGTAATCATCGCGGTCAAAATGCTTAACGTTGCCGGTATAGAAGTAGTGAATCTTGCCATCACGTACAAAGGCAGAACCAGAATACGCTCCACTCGAATCCAAATCGGAATCGGGGAACAACACGGGGCCGCGATTCTCGTACGTCACAAAATCCTTTGTCGTCAGATGGTTCCAAAGCACTGGACCGCCATGCGCAGCATCGAACGGATCGTATTGATGATAGATGTGATACGTATCACCAATCTGAACCAAACCGTTGGGGTCGTTGAGCCAGCCAAGCTCAGGCTCCACATGGAACAAAAGCCTATCGGGGTCGGACGCGATGCGAGCCGCCGTCTCATCCTGTCCAGCTCGCCACTGCTCATAGTCCGCACGCATCACCTTGTTTTTTTGATTAAACATCGCCATTGACCTTCTCGTCTATGGGAAAGGACGCTCGACTCACACGAGCCGAACGCCCTTCCTCAAATGGACTTATCCTCAGATTACGCTGAACGGCTCAACTAGAAGCTGACATCGAAGCCAGCGCCAGCGCCCTCTTCATCAGTGGTCGGCACGCCCTTTGCCTTGTTGTAGGCAAAGATCAAGACGATCGGCACGATAAAGGCGATGAGATTGCCAGCCACATACCACATGAGCGTCTCGGGCGTGACGATGAGCAGGCCAAGCACGCCGGTCAGACCCTGACCGATGGCGCGCACCTCAAAGAGCTTCACGAAGGCACCGCCGCAGCCTGCACCGATGCAAGCGCAGATGAACGGGATGATCGAGTAGCGCATGTTTGCAGCGAAGATAGCGGGCTCGGAGATTCCGACCAGCGTCGGGATAAAGGACGACATGCAGATGTTGCGCTCTTTGGAATGCTTCTTATGAATGAGGTACATGCCGATGGCGCCGCCGCCCTGGGCGATAATGGAAACCGACCAGATGGCCTGGATGTAGTTGAAGCCAGTCGTGGCGACGAGGTTTGCCTCGATACCCTGGATGAACTGATGCGTACCGGTAACGACAAGCGGCTGCAGGAACGCGGCGAAGACAAAGGCACCAAAGACGCCCATCCTGTTGTACAGGATATCGATTACGCCGCCGAGGACGTCGCCGATCAGGTTGCCGAGCGGGCCGAACACGGTGAACAGGGCGACGTTAGCAAGAATCAGGGTAACGGTCGGGACAAAGACGAACGAAACGACCTCGGGGATGTACTTCTGGGCAATCTTTTCGACCTTGGCCATAAACCAGGCAGTCAGGATTGCAGGGAACACGCCGCCCTGGAAAGCAACCATGGGAATGGATAGCGGACCAAAGTTCCAGTACTCAGCACCCGTCGGGTCCATAACGAACGTGTTGCGGTTCATAAGGCTCGGGTGAACCATGACGATACCGACGAGGATGCCCAGGATCGGGTTACCGCCAAAACGCTTGACCGCGCTGTACATAACCAGGACAGGCAGGTAGTCGAACGTGGTGGCGATAATGGCAAAGAAGCTTGCGAGGTTCTTGAGGAACTCGCTGTGATCGGCGAGGCTGCCTTCCATGCCAAAGAGGCCGTTGGCAACGATCAGCGACTTAAGGCCGATGATGATTGCAGCGCCGACGAAGGCAGGAATGATGGGGATAAAGATATCCGAGAATACCTTGAGGACCGAGAAGAACTTGCCCTTCTTGTCCGCCTCGGCGCCCTTGACCTCGGAAGCACTGATCTCCTTAATGCCCGTCAGAGCCATAAACTCATCGTAAACCTTGTTGACGGTACCGGTACCGAAGATGATCATGAGCTGGCCGCTGTTGTACAGCACGCCCTTGACGCCATCGATGTTCTCGAGCTCGGCCTTGTTGTATTTGCTCGTATCCTTGAGCACCAGACGCAGACGGGTCACGCAATGCGTGGCGCCCTCGATGTTCTCCAGTCCGCCGACGTTGTCGACGACTTGCTGGGACACTGCCTTGTAGTCCATGTTCCTCTCCATTCCTTTTCTAAATCATAAAACGGTTCGTTGCCGCTACAGAGACGCGATCGTTGCGTTTGCGCACTTGAGCGCACCGTCGGTGACGGTAAGCGCCACACCCTGGCCCTGCTTGTTGCAGAAGCGAGCGTTGAGCGCAACATCATCGACAAAGATGGTCGCGATGTCGTCGTCGACGACCAGACGCACATGGTGAGTGCCCTCGCCCTTAAAGAACAACGGACGCTCGAGGCCCATGTTGTTGACCTGGAACCACGGATACTGGGGGGCCGCCGTAAACTCGAGTTCGCCCTCACGCAGGTTGGCGCGGAACTCATAGGCAAGACCGGACTCGGCGTCCTCGGCAAGCTTCACCGAGAAGCCGGCAGCGTCACCGGCGAGCTCGATGTCGGCGTCGAGCATATAGGTAGAACCGGCATCCGCGGCGAGCACCTGCTCGACCTTGCCCGACTCGCACGAAAGCTCAAAGGCCTCGACTGCCTTAGCCTCGCCAAAGGCGCCAAGCATGCTGTCGGGAAGCTTGGTGCCGAGCGTTCCGTCGGCACGCTGAACGATCTCGAGAGGCATAAAAGTGCCACCCCACAGGTAAGAGCTGGGGTCGCCGCCCTCGTCGCGCGTAGGAACCCAACCAAAGAGAACGCGGCGCTCGCCATCAAATGCGGTACGCGCGGCATAGTACGCGCGGCCATCGAAGGAATCGTCCGCAGGAGTGATCCAAGGACCGTTGATGGAGCGAGACATGCGATAACGGGTCTTGTTGCCATCACTGTACTCGGAGAACACCAGATACCACCAGTCGCCCATCTTAAAGAGATCGGGCATCTCGAACATGGTGTACAAGCCCGGATTCCACCAGTCGCCCTGGAACTCCCAGGTATCCAGGTCCTTGGAGGTGAACTTAACCAAACGACCGGTCATCAGACGCTTGTCCTCGCCCACACGCGTGCCGAGGATGAGCATGTACTCTTCGTTCTCCTCATCCCAAAGCACAAAGGGATCGCGCCAGTTGCGGTCATCGTAACCCTCCTGGGGCGGAAGCAGCGTCTCGGCGATGTTCTTCTCCCACTTGACGGCGTCGTCACTCGTTGCGTGAAGAAGAACCTGCTTCATCAAGCGTGCGCGGACCTTATCGCGATTGCAACCAGTGTAGAGCGCATGGTACTTGTCGCCCACCTTAAACACCGTGCCGGCATAAATGTACTGGTCGACTTCCTCGTCGCCGCCGCGCTCAAGGCTCTCGCCAAAGTCCTTGTAGTTGACGAAATCCTTGGTCGTAGCGAGTGCCCAGCCAAACGGCTCGCCGAAAGGTTCGGGGTTACGCGTGTCACGCTGATGATAGAGATAGAACGTGCCGTCCTCGCCGTACGGCATGATGTCGCCTACCCAAATTCCCTCAGGCTGGTAATACACCTTGTGCATCCGAGACTTCCTTTCCACGACATACTAACTCGGTACAATGGCAAGATATGTCAATCGTTTTCATATGTCAAACGTTTTCACATCAATACGTCTTTTCGCAGTTCCAGTCGTCGGCAAACGGTTGACATATGCCGGCGAACGGTCATCAGAGGCGTTTGAGGAATTCTTTTGGCACGGGATGAACTACGCGGTTTTGCCCTCAATGAGTTCAACGGGGAGCTTGATATTCGATTCAGGATTATCGCCGTTAACAAGAGCGATGATGGATTGCGCCGCGAGCTCTCCGATGCGATCGATATCTTGGCGTACGGTTGTTAAGTCAGGCATAAACGTCATAGTGCGGCGGGCACCATCCGCGCCCACGACCTTAATATCGTCCGGAGCGCTCAAGCCGCGCTGCTTCATAATGTTGAGACAGATGGCCGCCATCGTGTCGTCTCCCGCAAAGATGCCGTCAATATCGGGGTTCTCATCGAGGATCTTCGCAACGACCGCGCTCTTTTCGTCATCGGGCTTAACGAACTCGACCTCACGGACAAGCGCGGGCAAACCGGCCTGCTCAACAACATCGAGGTAGGCATCGGTACGCTTATTGGCAGGCATGCGCATGCGGCTATTGCTGCGCAGGCACAGGATGCGTGAACACCCGTCATCGATCAGGCGACGCGTGGCAAGTTCGCCGATGCTATAGCTGTCGCTCGCAATCTGAACAGAGGCCTCGCCAAGGTCGCAGTCGATACCAACCAGGCTCAAGCCCATCTCGGCATATGCCTCAGCACCGATATTGAGGGAGTTGACGATGACGCCGTCGACCATATTGCGGCGGAGCATGTCAATATAGGAACGCTCAAGATCGGGTCGATTGGCGCTGTTGCACAGCAACATCTTAAAGCCGTTTTCCGCCAACGTGCGCTCGACCGCCTGCACAACCTGAGCATGGAACGGGCTGCTCACAAAGGGAACGATCATGCCGATAAGGTTCAGGCGACCGTTGAGCATGGCACGGGCGATATCGTTGGGCGTATAGTTGATGCGCTCCATCGCGGCATGGACCTTATCGCGGGTTTCTTGGCTAATATAGCCGCGATTATTAAGCACGCGAGATACCGTAGTGGGCGAAACCCCCGCCACCGCTGCAACTTCCTTGATGCCAGGCTTAGCAGAATCCTTAGAACGAGCGCCCTCGCGAGCCATAGCACCCTCCCCCATCAACATGTCATACGTTTACATACGAACAAAGCATACCCCAACAACAGCGGGAAGACGGTAACAGTACAAGTAAGTAAACGACTCATCCAAATAATTAGGAGAGTTTCGCCTAAAGGGTGACTACACAGGACCCCCGCCGGGCCGCTTTGGGTTACTTTCCAAAACATTTCCGCAGGACGCAAAGGGCTCCGCCG
>UQQL01000060.1 GCA_900543275.1 uncultured Collinsella sp.
CTCTCTCCGTCGTCGGCAGCGTCAGATGTGTATAAGAGACAGCTCCGCGTACGATGCCGCCAAGGACAAGCAGGCCCAGAATGCTGCTCGCATTGCCGAGATTCAGGCCATCCTCGCCAACGCTCAGGTTGCTGCCACCACGGGCGATCTGACCGTCTCCATCGGTTCCACCGTTTCTCTGATTGATCCCAACGGTGAGGTCATGGAAGTCACGCTCGTCGGTACCACCGAGACCAACTCGCTCGAGCACAAGATCTCCAACGAGTCTCCGGTCGGCCACGCCATCATTGGTCACGGCGAGGGCGACTCCGTCGAGGTCGTTACGCCTTCCGGCAAGACCCGCATCTACACCATCGCCAAGATCGCACGCTAGACCACGGTCCCGCGTAAAGGTATGTTTTCGCTCCCTGGGACCGAATCCTGGGGAGCGTTTTAGTTTGAGGAGCTAACTTATGGCAGAGAACCAGAACGCCGCCGATCAGGCATCGACGCTCAACGACGAGCGCGCCACCCGCCTGGCCAAGCGTGCCTCCCTGTTCGAGGCGGGCCAGAACCCGTACCCCGAGCACTCCGAGATTGAGGACTACGTCGTCGACATCGAGACTAAGTACGCCGAGCTCGCCGATGGCGAGGACACCGAGGACATCGTGAAGATCGGCGGCCGTGTGGTCGCCAAGCGCGGTCAGGGCAAGATTATGTTCATCGTCGTGCGCGACGCGACCGGCGAGATCCAGCTGTTCTGCCGCATCAACGATATGGACGAGGCCGCTTGGAATACGCTCAAGGCACTCGACCTGGGCGATATCCTGGGCGTGACCGGCGTGGTCGTGCGCACCAAGCGTGGCCAGCTTTCCGTTGCCCCCAAGAGCGCGACGCTGCTGTCCAAGGCCGTTCGCCCGCTGCCCGAGAAGTTCCACGGTCTCTCCGACAAGGAGACCCGCTATCGTCAGCGCTATGTCGACCTGATCGCCAATGACGACGTTCGCGAGACCTTCCGCAAGCGCTCGCAGATCCTCTCCACGTTCCGCCGCTTTATGGAGTCCGACGGCTACATGGAGGTCGAGACCCCTATCCTGCAGACCATCCAGGGCGGAGCAACTGCCAAGCCGTTCATCACGCACTTCAACGCGCTCGATCAGGAGTGCTACCTGCGTATTGCCACCGAGCTGCACCTCAAGCGCTGCATCGTCGGCGGCTTTGAGCGCGTCTTCGAGATCGGCCGCATCTTCCGCAACGAGGGTATGGACCTCACCCACAACCCCGAGTTCACCACGATGGAGGCTTACCGCGCCTTCTCCGATCTCGAGGGCATGAAGGCGCTCGCCCAGGGTGTCATTAAGGCCGCTAACAAGGCTATCGGCAATCCCGAGGTTATTGAGTACCAGGGCCAGACCATCGACCTTTCCGGTGAGTGGGCAAGCCGTTCCATGACCGATATCGTCTCTGACGTTATTGGTAAGCAGGTCACCATCGACACGCCGGTTGAGGAGCTTGCTGCCGCCGCGCGCGAGAAGGGCCTGGAGATCAAGCCCGAGTGGACCGCCGGCAAGATCATCGCCGAGATCTATGACGAGCTGGGCGAGGACACCATCGTCAACCCCACCTTCGTGTGCGATTACCCCATCGAGGTTAGCCCGCTTGCCAAGCGCTTTGAGGATGACCCGCGCCTGACCCATCGCTTTGAGCTGGTCATCGCCGGCCACGAGTACGCGAACGCGTTCTCCGAGCTCAACGACCCGGTCGACCAGGCCGAGCGCTTCGCCGCCCAGATGGCCGAGAAGGCCGGCGGCGACGACGAGGCCATGGAGTACGACGAGGATTACGTGCGTGCCCTCGAGTACGGTATGCCTCCCGCGGGCGGCATCGGCATCGGTATCGACCGCGTGGTCATGCTGCTCACCAACCAAGCTTCCATCCGCGACGTGCTGCTGTTCCCGCACATGAAGCCCGAGAAGGGTTTCCAGTCCGGTGCCGCTGCTGCCAAGGCCGCCGAGGCCGGCAACGCCGCGAGCCCCTTCGTCAAGCCGCTTAAGCTCACGGTTGATTATTCCAAGATTGCCGTTGAGCCGCTGTTTGAGGAGTTCGTCGACTTTGATACCTTCTCCAAGAGCGACTTCCGCGCCGTGAAGGTCAAGGCATGCGAGGCCGTCAAGAAGTCCAAGAAGCTGCTGAACTTTACGCTCGATGACGGCACCGGCACCGACCGCACCATCCTCTCCGGCATTCACGATTATTACGAGCCCGAGGACCTGGTCGGCAAGACCCTACTCGCCATCACCAACCTGCCTCCGCGCAAGATGATGGGCATCCCCAGCTGTGGCATGCTCATCAGCGCCATCCACGAGGAGGAGGGCGAGGAGCGTCTCAACCTGATCCAGCTCGACGATTCCATCCCTGCCGGCGCAAAGATGTACTAACTAGTTACGCGGTTCTACGAACCGCGTAACGGCTCGACGCTGCGCGGGCCGCATTTGGGCAATCTGACGTTCAACTTCAAGGGCGCGACCAGAAGGTCAGCGCCCTTTCGTTTCACGCCACCTTGCCTCAAATGCGACCCGCTCGCTGACTTATGCTCAACCTGCGGCGCCATTTTGCTTGAAGGCACCTTGCTCGCTCTGGCGGGCTTTCGCTGTCGTTGCCAGGGCATCGGCGTTGCCTTGGCTGTCAAGCTGGACGCGGCTCGCTGTCCGTCCTCTACCTGCGGCGGTGACTTTGTTGACACTTAGAACATCGATGTAGCCATTGGGGACGGTCTTAAACGACTACCCAACGGCTATTGCGCGCATGGCTCGCATGACAGCCGTCTCTTTTATGTTTCCTTTAGCCGTCGCTGCCTAGGATGGGGGTTAGTCGGCAGGAAGGGAGCGTCTATATGGACGACGCGAGCGATCGTGCAATCGAAGAGGACATGCTCGATCAGTTCAACTATTTTGATGATGAGGACGAGGAATTGACCGATCGTCGCGAGCCGGCGGCGCTCGATGCTTTCGACCTTGTTGATGAAGGGCCCGACGAGGACGAGGTCGAATCGACGGAACCCCCACAGTCTTCGCACCATGATTCGTTGCTCTCAAGAGTCCCCATGCACCACGGTGTCCGTGCCGGCGCCCTCCATATGAAAACCGACTGGCGCCAGATCGTGACGGCAGGCGATGAGCTTGCCGTCGATGCGCCGCTCACCGATAAATCATCCATCATCTGCCGCACCGGCATGCTTATGCTGGCAAGCGGAACAGGTGCCTGGCGCGTGCGCGATACCATGAATCGTGTTGCTGCCGTACTCGGCGTCACGATTCACGTCGACCTGAGTCTCCTGTCGTTTGAGTGCACCTGCATCGAAGGCGGCCACTGCTTTAACGAGGTCGTCAGCCTACCCACAACGGGAGTCAATACTCATCGCATTTGGATGATGGAGAGCTTCTTAAAGGAAATCGAGGTTTACGGGCGCCGGTTTACCGTGCATGAGTACCACGAGATGCTCAAGACCGTTGAGAGTTCAAAACCCGATTACACTCCCTGGCAACAGGGCCTTGCGGCAGCTTGTGCTTGCGGCGCCTTCGTCTTTTTGCTCGGCGGCGGCCCTATCGAGATGGCCTGCGCGTTCGTGGGCGCGGGTGTCGGCAACTTTGCCCGCTCTCATATCCTCAAGCAGGGTCTTGGCCAGTTTAGCGCGCTGACGATCGGCGTTGCGCTCGCTTGCGTTTCGTATCTGCTGGCATTGCTCGGCCTTGGCCAGGTCATTCCGGGGGCAATGTCGCACCAAGAAGGCTATATCGGCGCCATGCTCTTTGTGATTCCCGGCTTTCCCCTCATTACGGCAGGCCTCGACATCGCTAAGCTTGATATGCGAAGCGGCATTGAGCGTCTTTCGTATGCTGTGTCGATTATTGTGATGGCGACCCTCGTAGGCTGGATGGTTGCCGAGTGTGTGGGGCTGGCGCCGGACGACTTTGCCCCGCTCGGGCTCTCACCGTTGGCTCTTACACTCTTGCGTGTGATGATGAGCTTTATCGGCGTATTTGGCTTCTCGGTTATGTTCAACAGTCCGGTGAAGATGGCCGCGGCGGCAGGGCTCATCGGCGCCGTGTCTAATACCTTGCGCCTTACGCTCGTCGATGCGCCGACGCTGTTTCCCTTCTTGGGCCTGAGTGCAGGCATGCCTCCCGAGGCGGCTGCGTTTACCGGCGCGCTGGTATCGGGGCTTCTCGCGAGCTTAGCCGAAATCAAGCTCACCTACCCACGCATCGCCCTCACGGTGCCATCGATTGTCATTATGGTGCCGGGCTTGTATCTGTATCGCTCGATGTATTACATGTGCACCTTCGACACGGTCAATATGCTCGGCTGGTTTGTGCGCGCGGTGCTCATCGTGGCGTTTTTGCCCGTTGGTCTGGGCGTGGCGCGTACGCTCACCGACCCTCGCTGGCGCCACACCAGCTAATTGGTGCAAGGGGGACAGGTTACTTTGCACCAAATGAGTTGCGGTGAAATAGGGACTGAATTGCTGCTTAAAGGGTCAAAACAGTCCGTATTCCACCGCAACTTATGGGGTCGGGGGATTATTGGTGCCCTGCATCTCCATAAACTCAACGCTTACGAAGCGCGGGGTTTTCGTGCTAGGCTGGTTCCACCACATAAGTAGTCGCAGACGCACGTATCACGGGCGGGCGAGATGAAGTCCCAACAGCTCCATCTTGCCCGCCCGTTTTTGTTGCGTGGTGCCGCGGCGTAACACAGAAAGGATTTTGCCCTTTATGCCTATCAACAAACGAGAGAGCCTGCTGTTCACCTTTATCATGTGCTTTTGCATGGTGCTTTGGATGAGCATCTACAACGTTGCCCTGCAGCATGGGGCCATCAACGGCGAGGTTGTTGCCGCCGCGTGGCTCGGCTTCCCCGTTGCCTACGTTTTTGCCATGTGCTGCGACTGGTTTGTCGCCAGCCCGCTCGCCAAGGGTTTCGCCTTTAAATTCCTGGTCACGCCGGGCAAGAGCTCGCCGCTTGCCATGACGCTCGCCGTTAGCTCCTGCATGGTCGTTCCTATGGTCATCATCATGTCGCTCTACGGTGCGTGCGAGGGCCTGTTCCACATGCCCGGCGGCCCGCTCGCCAACCTGCAGCTGCTGCCGATGATGTGGCTCGTTAACATTCCGCGCAACTTTATCATGGCCCTGCCCTGGAACCAGCTGGTGGCCGGTCCGGTTGCTCGCTTTGTCTTCCGCCGCGCCTTCCCCATGGGCACGGTCTTTGCCGAGCCGCACATGGAGCTCGTGCGCATGCCGGGCGCTCCCGTTGCCGATGCCGTCAATGACGTTGCCGAGAGCATGGACGCCGAGCCTGCCTGCTAGGCAACAGCCTCTAACCTAGAGCGCCCGCCGCACCTGGCGATTCCTTTTTTGTAGACGTTGTCGTATGGCTGCATGCGGAAAAGGCCCCAGCGGTTAACATATACTCCATATGGGTAAAGAGACCAAAGCGCCGCCACGAGTGGCGCTTTGCGTTTGAAAAAACTAGCTCGTCTAAGAGGAACTAGCATGTTAGACCGTTTTACCGATCGCGCGCGCAAGGTCATGTCCATGGCCAAGCAAGAAGCGCTCGATCTTCACTCAAATAAGGTGGGTACCGAGCACCTGCTGCTCGCACTCGCTAAGGAGGACGAGGGCATTGCCGCCGAGGCACTGCGTTCGCTCGACATCTCCTACGATGACATCATGGATACTCTCAAAGAGGTCCAGACCACGGTTCCCGAGCCCAGCGAGGAGACCGAGGCGGCCAAGCTCGCCTTTACGCCGCTCGTCATTAGCGTGATGGAGCGCTCCTTCCGCGTGGCGCGTGAGAACAACCAGACCTATGTGTCGACCGAGCACTTGCTGATCGGCATCGTCGAAGAGGGCAACGGCATGGCCATGGACATCCTCATGCGCCTGGGTGTGTCGTCCGCCTCCATCAAAAAGGCTATCGAGAAACTCACCGCCAAGGACCAGGATAAGAAGCGTCCGCTCGCTGGCGCCGGTGCTGGTCGTCCCGGTACGGGCCTGCCGTTCTTTAGCGGCTCGGATACCTCCCAGCAAAAGGGGAGCGGTACCGATACACTTAAGCAGTTCGCGACCAACCTTACGCAGAAGGCGCGCGGCGGCGAACTCGATCCGGTGATCGGCCGCGAAAAGGAAGTCCAGCGTATGATGGAAATTCTTTCGCGTCGCACCAAGAACAACCCGCTCATTCTGGGCGACCCCGGCGTGGGCAAGACGGCCATCGTCGAGGGTCTGGCCCAGCAGATTGCAGCCGGCAACGTGCCCGAGAACCTCATGAACCAAAATATCTGGACGCTCGACCTGCCGGGCCTCGTGGCGGGCGCCAAGTATCGCGGCGAGTTTGAGGAGCGCCTCAAGAACGTAATCCAGGAGGCAACCGAGGCCGACGACGTCATCCTGTTTATCGATGAGATGCACACCATCATCGGTGCCGGTTCCGCCGAGGGCTCCATCGACGCGAGCTCCATGCTCAAGCCGGTGCTCGCGCGCGGTGCTTTCCAGATCATCGGTGCCACCACGGCCGAGGAGTTCCGCAAGTACCTCACCAAGGATCCGGCCTTCGAGCGTCGCTTCCAGACCATTGATGTCGAGGAGCCGAGCGTCGAGGACACGGTCAAGATCCTGACCGCGCTCAAGCCGCGTTACGAGGAGCATCACCATGTGCGTTACACACAGGGTGCCATCGAGGCCGCCGCGAACCTCTCCAACCGCTACATCCAGGATCGCTTCCTGCCCGATAAAGCAATCGACCTCATCGACGAGGCCGGTGCCCGCGCTCGCATCGCCGCGAATCGCGCGCCCGAGCCGGTGCGCGAGGCCGAGCATCGCATCGAGGAACTCAAGGCTGCCGCACAGGAGGCTACCGAGAGCGACGATATGAACAAGGCCGCCGAGATCACCGAGCAGCAGAAGGCTGCCGAGATTGAACTCGCCGAGGCCAAGGCTGCCTGGACCGCCGAGCTCGACGCCAGCCCGCTCACCATCGATGTCTCCCAGATCGCCGATATCGTGTCCGTGACCTCGGGCGTGCCGGTGTCCTCGCTTACCGAGAGCGAGAGCCGTCGCCTGCTGCAGGCCGAAAGCGTGCTCAAGACGCGCATCATCGGTCAGGATGAGGCTGTCGAGGCCGTTGCCAAGGCCGTGCGTCGCAGCCGCTCACCGCTCAAGGATCCGCGTCGCCCCGGCGGCAGCTTTATCTTCCTGGGTCCCACCGGCACGGGCAAGACCGAGCTCGCCAAGACACTTGCCGAGTACCTCTTTGGCAGCAAGGACGCGCTCATCAGCTTCGACATGTCCGAGTTCGGTAGCGAGTTCGAGGTCTCCAAGCTCATCGGTAGCCCTCCGGGTTACGTCGGTCACGACGAGGGCGGCCAGCTCACCAAGGCCGTTCGTCGCCACCCGTACTCGGTCGTGCTGTTCGACGAGATCGAGAAGGCGCACCCCGATATCTTCAACATCCTGCTGCAGGTGCTAGAGGAGGGTCGTCTGACCGATAGCCAGGGCAAGACGGTCGACTTCCGCAACACCGTGATCATCATGACGTCCAACGTGGGCGCCCGCGAGATTGCGCAGGATGCAAGCGTTGGCTTTGGCACCACCGGCGAGCAAGGTCTCACGTCGAGTGAGATCCGCGGCCGCGCGATGGGCGAGCTCAAACGCCTGTTCCGCCCCGAGCTGCTCAACCGCATCGACGACATCGTGGTGTTCCAGAAGCTCTCGGGCGAGAATCTCACCAAGATCGCGCACCTGCTGGTGGACGACCTGCGTCAGCGCCTGATTGCCAACGGCATGAACATCAAGCTCACCGATGCGGCCTATGACAAGATCGTGGCCGAGGGCACCGACCTCACCAACGGTGCGCGTCCGCTGCGCCGTGCCATTCAAAAGCTCATCGAGGACCCGCTGTCCGAGGAGCTTCTGGCCGGCGAGTGGGGCGAGGGCGATACCGTCCTGTGCGACGTGGCCGATGGCAAGTTTGTCTTTAGCCACGGCACGGGCGAGATCCCGGCACCGCGTCCGGCGGGCACGCTCGGTGGTGATACCGCCCCGGCGGCACCGCACACTGGCAACGCCGCGCCCGTGAGCGGCGGCGTGACCTCGGGCCCCGGCGGCATGATGCAAGCCGGTTCCGGCGCGCTGTAAGGATTGAATATAACCTTGCATGATGGGGGCGTTCCCGATGAGGGGTCGCCCCTTTTCTTGTAGAGAAGAGTTTCCGGTAACGATAAAATAATTGAATAAGATCTGCTGGATGGCAAAAGGAGTTACTATGGCGAATAGCGCTCAAAGAATTGAGATGTCGTTCGATAACATGAGAAAAATCGGAATGGTTCTTTGTGCCGTGCTGGTACTTATAGCCATCGCTACTATCGTCGTCTTTGGTTCGGCATTTGTTGTTGCATGCCATAGCATTTTGAATGGCGCAGTGGTAATCGAGGGGGTCGTTGAGCTTGGTGAGGGCGGCAGCATCGCGCTTCCAAACTTGGCGCTATGGGCGGTTTTGCTCCTTGCAGGGGAGTTTACATTGTTGAGCATCAGCTTCGATGTCGCCCGTCGTCAATCGCCTTTTACTATTCGACATGCACGGATGATTGCCGTTATTGCTTGCCTATTTGCAATTAATGCTGTAATGGGCTCCCTACAGATTGGCAGCGATTTAAAAATAATGATGGGCAATTGTATGTTGAGCTGTCGTATGAATTCCGCTCTCCTTCAGATTGGTGACTCAGGCATCACTTTGGATGTGGGATCCATCATTGCAATGATGGTTGCTTTCGCTTTGTCGATCTTCTGGCGCTATGGGGCGCTTTTGCAGTCCCAGTCCGATGATTTGGTCTAGGTGATTGACCATGGATTATCTCATTATTGAGGTTGAGACACTTTTGCTCAAGACCGGGAAAACAAATGCCGATCTAATAAGAGCGACTGGGCATACGCCAGCTAACATTTCTAAAATCCGTAATGCAAAAATTAAGGCTATACGTTTGAAGACATTGCTCGATATCTGTGTTGAGTTGGATTGTCAGCCGGGAGATTTGATCCGTCGCGTGAGTGAAATAGAACTTGAGGAACTTACCATCGCGCGTGCGCGGAATAAGGTTTTGCAAAGACGCAATCCCTACCCCTCCGAAATATTGCCCACAGAGGTTTACGTAGTAGATCTTTCTAAGGAATAACAAAACAGCATAAGAAGATAAACACGTATACATGCAAGGCTCCTACCGCAAACGATTGGTAGGAGCCTTAATTTATTTGAAAATAGTTCTTGAAATCATAAGGTTATCGATATACGATAACGGAGTATTAAAACAGACGATAAATCGAAAGGAGGTAATTATGAACTGGGTAATCGATCCGTGTAGCAACGTGCAGGGTGGCGGTGGTGGCTGCCGCAATTACCACCCGTGTTCGCGCTGTAGCTGTTTTGGCGTATATATTCATTTCTAGCAACGCGAACGTTAATGCTGGTTAAGACAGCAGAGGGTAAGCAGCGTGGTCGATAACTGCCATCCGTCGGCCGCGCTGCCTTTTTTAATGAGGTTCATGAGACATGGGTAATGCGATTTCAATCAAGGATCTATCAAAGCGCTACGGCAAAAACTGGGCGTTGTCTGATGTTTCATTTGATATAGATGAGGGCGAAGTGTGCGCTCTCGTTGGGGAGAACGGCGCGGGGAAGAGTACGTTGATTGATATTCTTCTTGGCTTGCTTAAAGCAACGAAAGGCTCAATCAGTTTTTTCGGCGAGTCTGGGAGAACAGGTCTGGCAAGAGCACGCAGAAATATCGGATTCGTCCCCGACGGCTGTGGGGCATTCTTGAACTTAACCGGTCGAGAAAACTTGATCTCACGCTGTATCGAGTGGGGGTTGTCGAAAAGTGAAGTTAATCGAGTGCTCGCTGCCGTTGGCCTAGAAAATGCGGCGGATGCATCGGTAAAACAATACTCGCTCGGCATGAAGCGTCGTCTGGATATCGGAACGGCTCTTCTGGGCAACCCGCAACTACTCATCATGGATGAACCCATAAACGGGCTCGATCCAGTGGGTGTGATTGAGGTGCGTGATCTCCTGCTGTCGTTGAAGGACAAACGGGATAAAACGGTGCTCATTTCAAGCCATAACCTAGATGAATTGGAGAAAGTTGCGACATCTTTTGCTTTTCTCCATCAAGGCAGACTTCTCGTTAAGGAAGAAAACTCCTACAAAGACAGAAGTCTGGAAAAGCGGTTTTTGGATTTGATCGGGGAGGCAGATAATGCAACTTCTGCGACTGATTAGATGCGAAGCCCGTCGGTTGCTCAGAAATCCAGCCTTTTTCGTGTTGTTGATCTGGGGAATTTGGATTGTTAAAGATGTCTGTAATCCAAATATGTATGGGACTTATGGAACATCTGATTTAGGGGGAGTCGGCAAACAGATTGGTTTCTTTGCAAACATCCTCGACAAGACTGACCCGGCTGGTTCGGCGGTTCGGACGGCACTGTTCATGACCTACGAGTGGTTTTTCGTTCTAGTCGGATGCATTGTTATTTCCTGCGCCATGGATTATCAAAGCAAGTCTTCTGAAGTGACGTATGCAAAAGGGACGGGTATAGCAAAGGCCGTTGTCGCAAAGTGGCTTGTTCTGACGATTGCAACTTCAACAGCGTTCAACCTGTTTTCGGGATTCACTCTCTTCAATTCTCCGCTTGGCTGCTATGTGGATGGGCGGGTGTTTCTTGATAGATACCTGCCCGTGTTGCTTTTGATTGATGCTATTTTGGCTGCATTAGTAGCTCAGTCGATGGCAGTTTTCTATTTACTTAGAAATGCACCGCTTAGCATTATGTTGGTGCTGGTCGGGACGCTGCTCGCCTCCGATGAATATACGCTGGTAGTCTTTTCCAATCACGCATCGACGCAAATTCCCTGGTTGCTCTCAGTTGGACCATACTTACGCCATCTTGGAAATCTGTGCTTTCAAGGCCTAGCCATTAATCAGATCATTCTTTTCTCTGTTATTTGCACCGTTGCTTCGCTGCAGCTCGGGGTCATGGGAACCAAAGCGAGGAGGGGGTAGAAATGCGCTGCGAAGATATGATTAAGACTGAAGCCTATCGAGTTATGAAGAGCAAAGCGCCTCTTCTGCTGATTGCGGCAGGTTTCGTGCTCGCATTGCTTTATTCCGTGTCTTATGAACCATGGAGAGCCTACGGAACGAGCGATTGGCTTGGCGACGGTGTTATGGGCTTCTTTCCAAACCCACAATATGGTTTTGGGGGAATTCCGGCAGACCTCGTTAAAGATGGTGCTCGCTACCTTTCCGCTGTGGCACCGCTTGCCCACTCTTTGTTCTTTCCTATTGTTGCTGTTCTCGTCATCGGCTATGCGTTTCGAACCCCGATAACGGGATCTCAGTGGCTTGTTTCCTATGCAAGGGGAATGAAAACAGTACAGTTGTTGGTTGCAAGGACTCTTGTCTCGATTATCACGCTTGTCGGTAGTTTTGTTCTCTTTTCGATACTCGTTGGTGCGGTCCAAAGCGCGAGTGGCATAGGAATGACGATGGATATGATCGGAGAGTTTCTTCTTCGGCTGTCTCTTGCTGCCTTGATTTGCGCAACGTTATGCCTGCTACTCGTCCTGGCCACCTCGCTCTTTGGAAATGGCGCGTTTGTTCTATCGTTCATCATCCTGCTGCTTTATTTGGGGTACGGGAATCCAAATATGCCACTGCACTTGACATGGCTGGCGATCCTTGCGTCCCCGCGACCAATTCAATTCATCGTGCCGGAGACGTTGCTATTTGTAGCGCTGGCAACAGTCGTTCCCATTGTCATCCTCGGACTTTGTTGGGCTATCAAGGGTGCTATCAGAAAACGGAGCATATAAATGAAAGAGTCTGAATTTAACGTTATTGAAGAGAATGATGTGAACGGTATCACTATCTACAATACCCAGTCTGGTGGCGTTCTCGACCTTGACGCTGGGTGACGCATAATTTCTTTCGCAAATTGACAACCGCATAGCGGAACACGGCCCG
>UQQL01000061.1 GCA_900543275.1 uncultured Collinsella sp.
CAGGGCGTTCATGCCACCCATGCCGCCTGCCATGCCCATGCCCATAAAGCCTGCCATCGCGCCGTTGGGGTTGGCGGCTGCCGCGCGCATCGCATCGCTCTGGGCGCTGGCGATGTTGGCTGCCGCCATGGTGGGATCGCGCATGACCGCGGCTTTCTGCAGGTCCTTGATCATCTGCTCGTCTTCTTGCGAGGCGGCGATGGAGTTGACGCCAAAGCTTACGATCTCAACGCCGCGCAGGTCACGCCAGTCGGCAGAGAGGACCTCGTTGAGCGCGCGGGCGAGCTCGGTGGTGTGGCCGGGGATGGCGCTGTAGCGGATGCCCATCTCCGAGATCTTGGCAAAGGCGGGCTGCAGGGCGGTGAGCAGCTCGGACTTAAGCTGGCTGTCGATCTTGTCGCGCGTGTAGCTATCGGTCACGTTGCCGCATACGTTGGTGTAGAACAGCAGCGGGTTGGTGATGCGGTACGAATACTCGCCGTTGCAGCGCACGGAGATGTCGACGTCCAGGCCGATGTTGTTATCGACCACGCGGAAGGGCACGGGCGAGGCGGTGCCGTACTTGTTGCCGATGATCTCCTTGGTGTTGATGAAGTAGACACGCTGGTCCTTGCCCGCGTCGCCGCCAAAGGTAAAACGGCTGCCGATATTGGCGAAGGTTTCCTTGATGGAATCGCCCAGGTTGCCGCTAAAGACGCTCGGCTCGCTGCCGGTATCGAAGACGAACTCACCGGGCTCCAGCGCGACTTCGATGATCTTGCCGTTTTGTACCACGAGCATGCCCTGGCCGTCGTTGACGGCGATGACGGAGCCGTTGGAGATGACGTTGTCCTCGCCGCGCGTGTTGGAGCTGCGGCCACCGGTGCGTTTGCTGCCCTTGCAGGCCAAGACGTCAGCAGGCATCGATTCGCAGTAGATAAATTCCTTCCACTGGTCGGCCATGACGCCGCCGGCAGCTCCCAATCCAGCTTTCAAGAGTCCCATGGTGATCTTCCTTTCTCGTCAAAGGCCGGGTGGTATTGGTTGGATTGCTTAGTCGTCCTTGTCGTCTTTCATGACAACGGTGGTCTCGGTGTGGCTGAAGGTGTCGTGCTTCTCGGTCAGGTCGAGCTCGCCGCAGTACTCGTCGGCGTGGGTGGCCTCGTTGGCCGTCTTGAGCTGGCCTACCAGTAGCACGTCTCCGATAATCACGATGATCAGCGGCGCGATGATGTTGATGAGGATGCCCTCGATATCAAAGGCGAGGTAATCCGGATCGAAGGCGTTCTCGCCCATAAAGAGAATCTGGGAGAGGACAAATCCGATCACAAAGAACAGCACCGAGGCAATAGCGAGCTTGGGCTTGGAGCAGGGGAGCTCGCCGACCAAGCGGCCGGTCTGGCCGTTCATGGCAAACAGGTAGCTCTTGCCGTTCCACGAGGTGGAGAGCATCCAGACGGGGAACAGGGCGTAGTCGCTGTCTTCCCAGGTGTAGTCGAGCTGCTTGCTTTCGACCGTGGCATCGTCGTATTCGTCGACGACGGTCTCGCGCAGGGCCGAGATCGTGCTCTCCTCCATGCGGCGCTCGGCGCGCGCCTTACACGTCTCGCAATCCTCATCGTAACGGTTGGCGATGTAGCCGGGCATATAGGCGACCGAGAACGGGCGCAACGCGTCGTAGTCAAACGGCTCGATGGCGTCCATGTGGCCGTCGGGCATCTTGGACGATCCGTCGACGGGCACGCGCTTAAACGAGATATTGCCCTTGCGATAGGCATCGTAGTGGTCGGTGGTCGTGACGGTGCGATCGGATTCCTCGGTCACGGTCTCGTTGGTCGCGTCAAAATACACTTCGCCGTCAACGCGGGCGCCGTAGAGCCAAAACGGCACGTAGACACCTTGGACCTCGTCGATGTGGTTGCCGGTGACAAAGCTCTTGGGCAGCAAGATCTTGCCCTTGTAGTGTTCCTTGAGTGCGGCTGTGACGTCGTCGCGTCCGAGTTTAAACGGAATTACCAGGTCGGGTGAGAAGTCGCCCGAAAGCTGACCGGGCGCTACGGCGGAGTTGCCGCAGTACGGGCAGGTGGTGACGGCGACGGTGCCGTCGGACACCAGCTCGGCACCGCACGACGAGCAGATGTAGCCGGCGTTTTGAGCCAGCTCCTGCACCGCGTCGTCGGCGACGGGCTTGGGCGTTGCGGCTGCGGCATCGGCTTTGGCGTCGGCCTTGTCCTGGCGCTCGCGATAGAGGGCCTCGACTTCTTCGACTTCAAAGCGCGAGTCACAGTAGTCGCAGACGAGCTTTTGCTCGGCGCTTGCAAAATGCAGGGGGCCACCGCAGGCAGGGCCCTGATAGTTAACGCTCTCGAAGGCCATGATCGGTCCTTTCCGTGCCGGAGGCTATGCGCCGATGGCGCCGCCGCAGTATTCGCAGCGACCGCTGGCATCGGGAATGGTGGTGGCTCCGCAGAAGGGGCAGGTCACCGCGGTCTTGGGGGCCTTGGCGGCCACGACGCTGTCGCGTGTCTCCTGACGCAGCTGCACCAGCGCATCGCGGACTTCGGTTGCCTGGCGCTTGGCCTCGCGATATTCGATGGAGCCGCGCTGATCGATGGTGGAGTCGTTCACGCGCAGGTTGATCTCGGTGAAGTACGGCGTGTTGACGTGGATGGTCAGATTAAAGTCGTAATCCAGGTCGTAGCGCGGCGGGTTGTAGCTCTCGCGCTCGCCGTCCTTGGTCTCGCGATAGATCTCGGTGCGATGTTCATCGATATCCATGTCGCAGCCGAGTACCTGCGAGAACTCGATGATGTCGGGATTGGCGTCGCGCCAGCGGCTCTGCGAGGTAATGATCAGCAGGCCCGCGTCCTCGTCGAGCATGATGTTGGTGCGCCCGGCAGAAAGCGTGCGCGTGGGGTTGAACGACGCCAAGCGCTCGGCATTGGCCTCGCGATAGGCGAGCTGCTCGCGGATATCGTCCGCGGTGCTGGAACGCCAACCACTAAAGAAGGGGGAGAGCTTGCCGGCGCACTCTTTGCACAGGTAGCCTTCATTGATTTTTGTCTTACCTAGAAGTCCCAGCTCGGTACCGCAAATCGCGCACTCTTTCTTCTCGAACATCTTGTCAAAGAAGCCCATGGCTGCCTCCCATCAACTGGTAGCGTGTGTCACTTTTGATGATGGGGGAGTGCGCGATCTTTCACGATACCCAGACGGCTCAACGAGTCTCCACAACTGGGACACATGGCCCATTTTTCCTACTCATTGGGGACGCACTTTGTCGAATTATTGGCGCTGCAGCTTGTTACGCGACGGTCACGGCGACCTGGGCGTAGCGGGTACAGGGGCGCTCGGCGCGCGTCTGCACGGTGAGGGTGAGCACAAGGCGGTCGCCGGGTCGTGCGTCGGCGGGCACGATGAAAGCGGTGTCTACCGTGCATTCTTGCCACATCGACAGATCCTGGACGCCTGCATAGCTCGACGGGTCTACGGCGACATCCCAATGCGCATCGAAGCCTCTGCCGTCGGGGTCGACGATGGTTGCTGCAAGGTCGATGCGCTTGCCGGCTGCGGCGCTGCAGTCGGCCGTGACCTCGACAACATGTGCCGGATGCGAGCAGGCTGCCGGCGCATGGGCGCACCATTGCGCGCGGGCGGCAAAGTCTTCCTGATAGGCACGCAGATAGGGATTGAGATTGTCGTCTGCGGGCGTGCCGAGGGCGGCAAAACCGGTGGGCGCGTTCGCATCGGGGTGTCCATCAAGAAACATGCGGCCGAGCAGCGTATCGAAGTCGCGGTCGTCGATACCGCGCAGGCCAAACGGCAGCAGCGGAATATAGGTCATGCTGTCGCCTTCGGCCATAAAATCGCCGCGCTCAAACTGCATTGCGGTCATGCCTCCCAGACCCCAATCCAGACGGGCATGCTTGCCAAACTGAAAGCGCTCGGGCTCGTTTTCGTAGACCTTGCCATCGCCATAGAGCATATAGCGTGCCATGAGGGGTCCGTTGCCCTGCGTGAGATTCCGCTCAGGCCAAGGAGCCTTAAACAGCGGCAGCGTATCGGGCTGAGCTGTTTTGGCGTCGAAATAGTTGCCATACATATAGGGCGTACGCCAAAAGATGAGCTCGGGAAAGAGCTCACGTCCATGGTCGAGCCACGAGTTGTCCTGCCCCACGCCATCGGCAACGCCCATCACGCGCACCTTCTGATAGACCCGCTGCTGTACGGCGGGCCACTCGGGCGTGCTCTGCCACTGCTCGGCAATGGACATGAGCGCACGAACGATGGTGTTCATACCACCCCAGGAAAGGAGCCACAGCGTGCGCGGGTCATCGTCCATGATGGCGCGGGCGATGACGCGCGAACCAGGCGTCTCCTCGCGAACGTCGCCCTCAAAGGCAACGTTGCCCACATAGGTGCGCTCGATCATCTGGGCCGGTGCGGGAAAGCTCGGCTCGCCGGCGGCCGCGGCGTTGGCGTTGAGCGTGGGCCAGGCCTCGGTGTATTCGTTGGACCATATGCTCTCGATCCAGCCCTCGGGAAACGGGCGGTACTCGGGGAGCGAGCCGGCCTCGGGATCGGGCTCGTGCGGAACGACATCCCAGGTATAGGAGCGCACGCCTTTGGTGCGCCAATGCGCATTCACCTCGCCCAACGTATGGACGCCATCGCCAAGAAAGTGATACTGCGAAGCCGTATACACCACAGCCTGCACATCGAGCACATTGAGATACAGAGCCAAGTGAACCAAAGAGTTCATATCATCGACTTCCATATCGGTAGTAACAATCACCCGAGTCAAATCATGAGACATAAGAACAGCTCCAACCAAGAATCTTTCAGCCAGTTACGCGCAAGGCAAGACGGGACCCACGCCCCCATCGCCACCGACCCGGCGGCCCGCCGGAAGCGCCCGGCCAGCGTTTCGAACAACGTTAACTTAGGGGGTCCTGACCTTTAGTTTTGTAAACATTCCGCAGCGCGGGCCCGTTTATCCGATGCTCCGGAGGAGCAGGATGAACGGGCCCATGCGCGAGGACGTTTACAAAACTAAAGGTCAGGACCCCCGATGGGATGGCTATCTCGAAACCCTGGCCGACCACTCCCAGCAGCCCACCGGCTCGCCGTCGATGAGTACGTTGCCCCCGTCGAAGTCTTGATAACACAGATCGTTGAACTGGTGGATCCACACTCCGTGGTTGAACGTCTTCTTGGCCGAGCCGTCGGCCTCGCGATACACGCCGGTCAGGTCCTCGACATGGCTAAAGTAGGTGAGGTGCACGTTAGCACCCACCTCGCGCAGGCGCGCCGTGAGCGGCAGCACCGTCTCCTGCGGGCACACGAGCTCATCGCCCTTGGAGTGCGTAAACCACAGCGGCGTCTTGGCGAGCGCGGCTACGTCCTCGTCCGTGGCGTTGTACCACGGGGCGCAGCAGGGAAGGCCCGCGGCGAAGAAATCGGGGTAGTCGGTGCACAGGCGCAGGGTCATAAAGCCGCCGTTGGAAAGACCGGCGACCACGATGCGGTCGGTGTCGATGCGGTCGGCATGCTCGGCGACAAACTCATCGATAAGTGCCTTGAGCACGGGGGAGTAGATGCTCTGGTTGGAGTGACCAAGCTGCTCGACGCCGTTGTCCATCCAAAACGTGGGCGACTGCGGCACGAGCACCCAGGCAAAGCCGCCAAAGTAGCGCTGGATCTGCGCCTGGCTAATGGCTGTGACACGGTTGCCGATATAGGCGCGCGTGGCGCCTTCGCCCTGCGTGGCGCCCTTGCCCTCGCCGGCGCCGTGCAGATACACCACGAGCGGTGCCTTTTGGGGCACGGCCGTGGCCTCGGGCGCAAAGGGGTTGAAGCATGCCGAGTCCTCGGCCTTAAAGCTGGGCTCAAAGAAGCCGTATTCGAGCGCGATACCGTCGACGGCGGTCTTTTGCGTGTCGTTGCTCCAGCCTTTGAGCGCAGGGCAGATATCGCCACGGCAGGTGTCGAAGACCAGGCCGCAGGTGGGATCGTCGCCGTCATTGCCGGGAAGAGCCGCGAGCTGCGTGATGTGCAGCTGGTCATCGAGCGTGCGCGAGCCCATGACGCCGCCTTCGATGGTCTTGGTCAGGCGCTGCTCGGCGACCTCGAGCGCCACATGGGTGCCCACGGCGAGCTTACGTCCGTTCTCGTCGCACGGATATGCGGCGAGAATGTCGATGTAACCCACGGAGGGCGCGGCATGGTCGGCGCCGCGCTCCTTGCGCATCAGAACCTCGCCCGAGCGCTCGTGACGCTCTACATATATATGGAAGGTGTTCGCGTCGATGTCGTTGGCGCGCACGGTGCAGGGCAGGTCGAGTACGACCTTGCTGATCCAGGGGCCAAAGTCGCCCAAGGTGGTGACGGTTGCGTAGGTGCACGATCTGAGTTCCATGAGCTGCCTCCCTTGCGCCGCTAGTGGGAAACAAAAGCGGCAATACAATCTAAACATGTTTAGTGTAATCTAGAACTGAAGAATAACCAGATGAACTCGGTAAACGGCAAAATTGAACACGCCATGAACTACTAAACATATGTTTATTAGCTTCTAGCAGGGCTTCTGTTGATGAGTTAACAGGTCATAGAGGTGTTAATCAAAATAAAAGCCCACGTAAAGAGCCATATATCAATAGACAGTCAAAGAGACCATCTTCCGCCATTCAAATACGTTCACCCCCGATTTCCTACCGTTCGCCGGACTCTGCACGGTAAAATTGCCACAAATGAGGCGCTCCGTGTAAACTAAAGCTCGTAAACGTTCAGTAAACACTTTGTTTACGACAGCGTATCCAAAGGTCCGGCAACCGTAAGGGGTTATAGTCGCCGGGCCAAAGGCGTGCCTAAGCCCAAGGGGGCTGGCACACGAAGATATGGGGAGGGGTCCCATGGCAGTAGATAACAAGCAGATTGCCACCGATGTCCTCGAGCTCGTGGGCGGTGCGGAGAATGTCACCGTCGCCACCAACTGCATGACGCGCCTGCGTCTGACGCTCAAGGATAACAACAAGGTTGACGTGGAGAAGATCAAGAAGGTCAAGGGTGTTCTGGGTTGCCAGTTCGCCGGCAGCCAGCTCCAGGTCATCATCGGCCAGAACGTGCCCAAGGTGCTCGCCGAGTTCGTCGCCATCTCCGGCGTCAAGCAGGGTGAGGCCGTCAACGAGAACCTCGATGCTCCCAAGGAGAAGTTCGAGCTCAAGAACCTGCCCAATATCATCCTCGACTATCTGTCGGGCTCCATGACCCAGCTCATCCCGCTGCTCATGGCCGGCGGTCTGTTCCGTACCATCGCGGCCGTCCTCGGCCCCACCATGCTCGGTGTGCTCTCGGCCGACGACCCGACCTATACGTTCCTCTACACCACGCTGTACGAGGCCACGTTCACCTTTATCCCCATCTACCTGGGTTATGCCGCGGCTAAGAAGCTCGGCGCCAGCCCCGTGCTCGGCATGCTGCTCGGTGGCGCCCTCATGGCTCCGTCCGTTGTGACGGCTGCCACGCAGGAGGGTGGCGGCATCATCTCCGTCTACGGCATCCAGATCGCTGCTGCCAACTATCAGCAGTCCGTCCTGCCGATCATCCTTTCGGTGCCTGTCCTCTACTTCGTCGAGAAGTTCTTTAAGAAGGTCATGCCCGACGTGCTCTCCACGGTCTTCACGCCGTTTTGCACCATGATCGTTACCATCCCCATCGCCTTCATCGTCCTCGCCCCCATCGGCAACGAGATCGGTACGCTGATCGCCAACGCCCTCTTCGGCCTTGCTGACCTTGGCGGCATCGGCATCCTGATCGTCATGGCCGTCCTCGGCGCCTTCTGGCAGCTCTTCGTGGTCTGCGGCATGCACATGCCCGTCATCCTGCTCGCCCAGGTTCAGATCATCGCTGCCGGTTACGATCCCTTCGTCTTCGTTTCCACCAACTGCGCTATGGCCGCTGTCTGGGGCTGCGCCTTCGGTGCCTTCCTCAAGATGAAGAACCCCGACGAGAAGTCTCTCGCCATCGGTTACGTCATCTCCGCCATCGCCGGCGGCGTCACCGAGCCCGCGCTCTTCGGCATCCTTATGCGCTTCCGTCGCACCATGTTTGGCATGTTCATCGGCGGTGCTATCGGCGCTGTGTTCTCCGGCCTCATGGGTGTTACCTACTACCTCGCAGGCGGTGCCTCCAACTTCCTGGTCTTCACCAACTACCTGCAGGGTGGCCAGATGAACACCGTCTGGGCTATCGTTGGTATGGCAATCTCCTTTGTCATCGCCGCTGCCGTCGTCTTTGTCTCCGGCTTCTCCAAGGAGGAGCTCGCCGAGATGGAGGCCTAAGGCCAAACCGTTCGGTCGCATAAGACCTCACCTACACGACAGGGCCCCGTCAGGCGTAAGCCCGGCGGGGCCCTTCTTGCAAGGTAGACTGATGGAGGCGGGTGAGATTCGCCCGCAAGGGTTTGCCAAGCGCCGGGGGCTTTCGCGCGGGGTTATCGCGAAAGCCCCCGGCGGTTCGCAAATCCTTTATCAAACGAAAGGACATGCAGATGAGTTTGGGAAAGCTGACCGTCAACGGTCGCCAGGACGGCTTTTTGTGCGAGGGCAAACCGTTCTTCTGGTTTGCCGATACGTGCTGGAGCGCATTTACGAGCATCGCCGAGGACGACTGGGATTACTACCTGACCCGCCGTGCCGAGCAGGGCATGAATGCACTGCAGATCAACACGTTGCCGCAGTGGGATCGCTGCTGTCCCGACCTGGGCATTTGGCCCTATGCCAGCGAGGATGGCGTGCACTTTGATTGGTCCTGCCCCAACCAGGCGTATTGGGATCGTGCCGCCGCCATGTGCCGCGCGGCCGTCGAGCACGGCATTCGTCCGGCGCTCGTGCTCATGTGGTGCAACTACGTGCCCGGTACCTGGGGTGCCAAGATCGCCGAGCGTTGCGGTGCCGAGATTATGCCGCGTGAGGAGGTTCGCGCCCACGTTGCCCGCGTCGTCGAGAACCTGGGCGAGTTCGACCCTGTCTACGTGGTGGCGGGCGATACCGACTTTGCCGGCGACGAGGCGATCGCCTATTACGAGGACGCCCTCGACGAGGTCGTCAAGCGCGCGCCCGAGGCACTGCGCACCATGCATATCAACCGCGGTAACCGCACCATTCCGGCGCAGTATCTGGACCGTCTGGACTTTTATATGTTCCAGCCCGGCCACAACTACGAGGGCCAGCCCGAGGCATGGCGTTTGCCGCAGGACTTTATCGCCAACTATCCCAAAAAGCCGATGGTCAACTCCGAGCCTTGCTACGAGCAGATGGGCGCGTCGCGCAACGTGTACTGGCGTTTTACCGCGCAGGATTGCCGCGCGAGCGTATGGTCGTCGATTCTTGCCGGCGCCAGTGCCGGCGTGACCTACGGCGCGCACGGCGTTTGGAACTGGCAGACGTCGCGCAGCCAGGGTTCGGTCCTGGGCGAGGGCTTTGATATGCCGTTCCGCTGGCAAGAGTGCCTGCAGTTTGCGGGCGTGTGGGACTTTGGCGCGATCGAGCATGTGCTTGCCGGCCTGGGTGCCACGGCTGCCGATGACGCGCTTGCCGTGGTTCCGGCGCAGGAACTTCTCGACGACGCACGCGAGGCCATTCGCGTGGCGCGCGTTGGCGATCGCATCGTCGCGTACCTGCCGCGTACCACGGCGCTCAAGTTTAAGCTCGACGGCGCGCGTGGCTGGACGGCGACGGTCCTCGACATGGAGGACAAGCGCATCGCAAAGCTGCCCGTCCGTGACAACGGTGACGGCACCGTGCGCGTGGCGCAGCATCCCTTTGAGCACGACGCGCTGGTGATCCTGGCCCCCGGGCGCTAACGGCTCTTCTCCAACATTTACAACCCAGTCCCTTTCATTAGGCTGCGACGGAATGGTTCCTGCATGACGGCTTTAAGCTGCCAAGGGGAGCCATTCCGTCGCACCCTTTGTTTACTCATTGGGGACGTACTTAAATGAGTGCTTAAATGAGTGGCAGTTGGGGACACTCCTTGCCGAGCTAGAGACCGCGCGCCCCTTCTGGGTCATGCGGCTCAAAATCGCGGCGTCATGCGGACGGCTGGGGTCGAATTTGCAACATTTCGAACTTGGCTTCGATATTGAGATTGGTTCTTTATTAAAATGGTGTTCCGGACAACAAAGCGGGTGGGGGTTACCATGAGGGACCTGGGAGACACAACCACATATTTGCGCCGGGGCATGCGGGAGATTCTGTGCCTAGCGCTGTTCTTCTTCACGTTTTTGGCGTGCGAGTATTTCTTTGATGCGCGCATGGCCGAGTTCGTGCCATCGAGTGAGGTCGTCATCTACGAGAGCATCGTTGTCGGCGCGAGCGTGATTGGCTTTTTCGTGCGCCCATTTCTGTACTATCGCCGTCCCCAGACGATCGATGCGACGAGCGATATTACGGGCGTGCTGTTGGTATCGGCGTTGCTGCTGATGATTATGGCAGTGCGGTTTGAGGTAGTAATTGCCGGCGGCCTGGTCGCGTGCTGCGCCCTGGGCTATTGCGGATCGACCGCCCATGCCAATCTTGCGCGGCGTTTTGCGCAGACGCCCTGCCTGGCGCGCACCGTGGCGGTTTCCTATGCTGTGGGCATTTTGGTGCAGGTGCTCAACCATATGGTGATGCCTGCGGGCATTCCCCAGCAGTCTGTTCTCATTGCCTGTGCGATTGCGCTGGTGGGGCTGCTTCACGGTGTCCGCCGCGCTAAATTGCGTGATGAGCCTGCGCCCGAGTTCGAGGTCGAGATTGCCGAGCTATCGGTCGATGCGTCGGAGCGTGGCGCCAGGTGGCATGATGACCCCGAGGCAAAGGCGGCCTTTCAGGGTGCCGTGGTGCGTCTGACGGTGGCGATCGCTTGCCTCACCGGCGTGTTCGCGGCCCTCAATGCCGGCCTTACGACCTCGCATGCCGCTGGCGCTATCGATCTGGGCGACTGGCCGCGCTTGCTGCTGGTTGTGAGCGCCCTTGCCGCCGGCGTCCTGTATGACCTGCGTGGGCGTTCGTATATGAATCTCATCATGACGTGCGCCGCCATGCTGTCCACGCTCTCGTTCTTTGTACTTATCACCGATGGCAACGGTGGCAACACGCTTGCCGCCACGATTATCTTTTACCTTGGCACGGGCTTTTTCGTGGTGTTCTTCACCGCGAAGCTCGCCGCGATTTCGATGTATGCCCGCTGGGCGTATCTGTGGCCGTGCATGGGCCGTGTTATCAACAACGTTTGCTCGATGCTCGTGACGGCTCCGGCGGTGGCGATTATCTCGAGTCAAAACGTGCTGGCGGCAGTGAGCGTCGTGCTCGTGCTGTTTGTCGGCATCGCGATTTCGCTGTTGGGACAGTTTGGACAAGACGGTGAGGGCGAGGCGACGCGCGGCAGGCTGGCGCTTGCCACCGACGATCTTGGCGTGAGCTGTGAGCCCGGCCAGGCCGACACGGTGCCCCTGGAGGCACTGGTCGTTTCGGACGATAGCGTGCAGGACGTGGCGGCGGCACTCTTCCTTTCGCGTTCCACGCTCTATCGCCACATCGCTTCGATCAACAAAAAGACAGGTGCCTCTTCGCGCGTAGCCCTCATCAACTTCTTCTGGTCCTGGACACCCCAAGACTAGCTAACCACCACAAAGGGGACAGTGAACTGCCTCCCATTTCTTGGACATCGGGAAATGGGAGGTTTT
>UQQL01000062.1 GCA_900543275.1 uncultured Collinsella sp.
GATTACTACGCGTCTCGTGGGCTCGGAGATGTGTATAAGAGACAGGCTGATGGCCACGCTCACCAAGCCGCGCCTGCTGCTGCTCGACGAGCACACCGCCGCACTCGACCCCAAGACGGCATCGAAGGTGCTCAATCTGACCGAGGAGATCGTCGACGAGAACCACCTGACCACGCTCATGGTCACGCATAACATGAACGACGCCATCCGTCTGGGCAACCGTCTGATCATGATGCACGAGGGCCATGTGATCTACAACGTGGCCGGCGACGAGAAAAAGTCGCTCACCGTCGCCGACCTGCTGCAGAAGTTCGAGGAGGTCTCGGGCGGCGAGCTCGCCAACGACCGCATGCTGCTGAGCTAAACCTGCCAAAAAGGGACAGGTTTATTTTGGCAGGTTTTATCTCGGCAAACGTCAAAACCGCCGCAAAGGAGCAGATACCTTTGCGGCGGTTTTCGCTAACCCCCATATCGAGCACAGAAGCCCGTCCGAATTTGATCGGACGGGCTTCTTGATGGGTATCATGGTTGGACGATCATTAGGAGGTTTCTCTACATGGAATTGTTTGAGCCGATTCTTCATTTCTTTGCACAACGATGGGTCCACAACATCATCTGGACAGGTATCTTGGCCATCGGCACCGCCGTTGCCGCCAAGGTCGCGTCCAAGACCCTGTACCACCTGCTCAACCGCGACGATAACCCACTCCCTTCATCAAGCATCTTCATCAACATCGCGCGCGCCGTCATTTGGATGATCGGCGGCAGCTTTATCCTCGACAACTGCTTTGGCATTAATGCAAACGCCCTCGTCGCCGCTCTTGGCGTCGGCGGCATCGCCATCTCGCTCGGCTTTCAGGACACGCTGTCAAACCTTATCGGTGGCATGCAGGTGACCTTTATGGGCATCATCAAACCCGGCGACAATATCGAGGTCGGCGGCGTGTCGGGCGTGGTCCAAGATATCACCTGGCGCCATACGGCCATCGAGGACGCCTGCGGGCAGACCATCATCGTCCCCAACTCAAATATCTCCAAGAACACGCTCGTGCACCTCATGCCCTTTGGGCGCGTTGCCGTGCCCGTTGCCGTAAAGGACACGTCCAAGTGGGCTTCACTGGACGCGCTGGCAGATGAGCTCACCGACGCCACCAAGGCCGCGGTGCTTCCCATCTCTGGCTTTGACAAGGAGCCCTACGTGCTCTTTAGCGAGATCGGCGACTTTGGCATCAAGGGCAAAATCATCTTTATCGTCAGCGACGATAGCACCACCTTCACGGCAGCCGACGCCTGCATCCGCGCCATCGCCCCCATCATCGCCTAAAACCACCGCAAAGGGGACAGGCACCATTGTGGTGGTTTCGCATCGTGGTACCATGGTTCATATCGTTGTTTAAACGACTAAGGGAGTAGACACCATGGAAGAGGCCTATCGTCAAGCACGCAAGCGCGGCGAGCAGGGACGCCGTCGCGCCATCAGCCAAAGCGAGCATCCATATCTTACGGACCTCGACAGCTTGGTCGCTCAGCTTCCCTGCGGGCAGCGCGAGAACATCGGCCTGCGGGACATTCCGCTCGAAATGGTCGTCGGCACGGTTACCAAAGGTCGCCAGTCCGCCTTTTCGTGTAACTTTATGCCGCTGCTCCCCTGGAATACCGAATTCGCCCGCAAATGGTCCAACCTCTACGATATCCAAATCTCCGAGGGCTACCGCGACCCCATCATCGTCACCGAGTTCATGCACCGCTTTTACGTCCAAGAGGGCAACAAGCGTGTCAGCGTCCTCAAATTCCTTGACGCTCCGACGGTTTCGGCCAAGGTGACGCGTCTGTACCCCGGTAAGTGGGATTCCGTCGAGAGCCGCCTGTACGGTGAGTTTTGCGCCTTTTGGTACGTATGCCCCCTGTACGAGATTGAGTTTTCGCGCGAGGGCAGCTACGAGATGCTTGCCAAAATGCTCGGCCAAGATCTTGTCGAAAAATGGCCTCAAAAGAAGGTCGACTACCTACGTCACACCTTCCTGCTCTTTAAGCGCGTCTATCTTCGCGCGGGCGGCGACCACTTGGACATTACGCCTGCCGATGCCATGCTCGTCTACCTCAACGTCTACAACCAGGACCGTCTGCTGGATACGCCGACGGATATCGTCGTCAACCGTCTGTGCAAGATTTGGCGCGAGCTTGTCATTGCCGGCAAAAGCGACGAGGACAAAGTCGATCTTGTCGAAGCGCCGCAGCCCAACGAGAAAGAGGGCGCACCGACAAAAGCTACCTCGGGCGTGCTCAACTTCTTTATGAGCAAGACCGTCTACTCCACTGCCAATCCCATGCGAATCGCCTTTATCCACGAGTTTCCCTGTGCCACGTCGAGCTGGGACAGCCTACACGACCAGGGCCGCCGGTATCTTGATGAGCACTTTGGCGGCATCGTGCGCACCGAGGCGTTCGAGGACTGCCACGATTCGGACGTGTTCTACGCCGCCGTCGAGACAGCCGTAAAGCACGGGGCGAACGTCATCTTCTCGACCTCACACCGGCTCATGGAATACACGCTCAGGGCGTCAGTCGAGTATCCCCAGGTGCGGTTCCTTAACTGCTCAATCGGCCTTCCCCACCAAAGCGTCCGCTCGTACTTTGGAAAGATGTACGAGGCCAAGTTCCTACTGGGCGCCCTTGCCGCCAGCATGGCCGACAACCACCGTATTGGCTACCATGCGTCGGTCTTCGCCTCGGGCGCGCTGAGCGAAATCAACGCCTTCGCTATCGGTGCCTCGCTGCTCGACCCTCGTGCGCAGATTATCCTCACTTGGGGAGATGTTCCCGCCGGCGGTCTTGCCGAAGCCATGTGTCGCGAGGGCGTGAGCGTCATGACCGGCGCCGATATGTCCAAGTCTCTCGAGGACCCCACCGCCTACGGGCTTCACCGTCTGGTAAACGGCAAGGAAGTTACCGGTATTGCTATGCCGGTATGGAACTGGGGCCGTTACTACGAACTCATCGTACGCAGCCTACTGCACGGCACATGGGACGAGACCGCCGATGACCAGCAGGTGCGCGCCGTCAACTACTGGTACGGTATGAGCTCCGGCGTCATCGATATTCGCTACGCTCCGGGCCTACCCTATCAGACGCGTAAACTTGTGCAGCTGCTTCGCAACGGCATTGTCGAGGGCTCCATCAACCCATTTGGCGGCGAGCTCCACAGCCAGGACGGCGTGGTTCAGATTGAGGGCTTCCCTCCCCTGCCGAGTACGCAGATTGTCGAGATGAACTGGCTGGCTGACAACGTTATAGGCTCGATTCCGCAGCTCGATAACGAGCCGGAGGTCCGTGCCCTATGAATATCCTAGCCATTGCCGATGTAGAGGAGCGCTGCCTGTGGGAATGTTTTCGCAAGGAGCGCTTTGAGGACGTTGACCTGATTCTATCCGCAGGCGACCTGGATCCGGACTATCTTGAGTTTTTGGTCACTGTCATCAACAAACCGCTTGTGTACGTTCGTGGCAACCACGACGACCGCTACGCGCGCCATGCACCGGGCGGGTGCATTTGTGTTGAGGACAGCGTATATGTGTACCGAGGTATTCGCATTGCGGGTCTGGGCGGTTCCATGCGCTACCGCGACGGCGCGAACATGTATACCGAGCGCGAGATGGCAAAACGCATGCGCAAGCTATCGCGAAAAATCGCACTGGTAGACGGATGCGATATTCTACTTACCCATGCACCCGTCGCAGGCATGGGCGACCTGGACGACCTGCCGCATCGAGGATTCGAGTGCTTTAATGCGGCTCTTGAGTCTTGGGGTCCCGACTATATGATTCACGGGCATGTGCACCAAAGCTACGGCCCCAACTTTCAACGCGAGCGCCAACACCCATGCGGAACGAAGATTGTCAACGCCTGCGGCTATACCAAGATCGAAATTGACGAGGCGCGCTACCCCACGCGCGGTTGGAAGGCCGCTTGGCTCAACTCGCAAACCATGCGCCGCGAGCTCAAACGCCACGAAGCAATCGTGTCTTCAACCGCCAGAACCCCCTGGTAACTGCCAACAACCACCACGAAGGGGATAGGCACCTTTATGGTGGTTTTGCTGACTCGTCCGACCTGTCCATCACGGTGCTTGTGTAATTAACGAGAACACTCATTGTTTTGTAAGGACGGCGCTCACGTGCCGTCTTTTTTTGTCAACTTATGCAGTCTCGACCGTGTTGTATGTAGAGGGACCTCGCGAGACGCCTTCCCTATATCCACCACGACCAATTGGAGGTGACACTATGCCTGCACGCCGTAACCGCAATAGCACGCTCCGATGCGATGCCGATCAGATCGAGCGGGAAGCAAAGCGCTTGGTCGACACGTATTCCGACCTCATCCTTCGATTGTGCTATTCGGCCCTTGGATCCGCTGACGACGCTCAAGACATCTGCCAGGACACGCTGATCAAGATTCTCCAACGCACTCAACCGTTCGACTCGCTCGAACACGAACGTGCTTGGGTGATCCGAGTCGCACTGAACGCATGTCGCGATATCGGCCGTACGCACGCGAATCACCCGGTTGTCGACCTCGATTCGCTCCCCGATTTCTGCGCACCCGTAACACATACCGAGCAAGAATTCGCGCAACGCGACTGCGCCATTCTTTCCGCTGTCACGGCCCTGCCTCAAGCACAGCGCATCGCCATCTTTTTGCACTACTACGCAGGCATGAGCATCAGGGAAATCGCAGACGCCGTTCACGCGACGCCAGCTGCAACCGCCCAGCACCTTAGCCGCGGACGTGCGTCACTTCGGCTTTCCTTGAAAGGAGACCACAATGACTACGAATTCGAATGACTATCGCCACGCCCTGGAGCACATTTCGTTTACCGATAATGCGAAGCAGCACATGGCAAACTCGATTGCTCAGTCCGTCGCCTCGAGCGATGCGGCGACCGCTCAAAGCAACTTTAATGGCACGCGACGCAAGCCGCGCATCGCCCGCCATCCCGTAAGAACAGTCGCTCGCATTGCCGCTGTAACGGCAGTCCTCGCTATCGTCATTGGAGGCGCTGGCACGGCTATGGCAACAGGCGTCCTGCCGCTTCCTTCTGACATGCTTTCCGACATCTTTGACGGACCTGCTTCTCAAACCGAGATCATCGACCGTATTGGCCGGCCCGTCGGTGCTAGCTGCTCCAACAACGGAGTCACCGTGACCGCCGACGCCATCATGGGCGACAAGGATATGGTTACCATCGCCTATACGCTTACGTTCGACGATCCCGCTGCCCTGAAAAAGCTTTCCGAGCCGGGCGAGAACGGAACTATCGCCGGAAGTGTCGATGGAAACGTATACGTTGATGGCGAGCATGGCGGCCAAGGCCAATCATGGCTCATTGACAAGAACCCCAATGACTCCAGCATTCAATACTTTGCACAGTTCAGCGTTGAATCACCCGGCCTTATGGGCAGGACCGTCCGCACGCATATCAACTCTCTCGTTGTGCCACGTGCTGGCAAAGAGCTTCCCGAGTATAAGAAAATACTTACGGGCCCATGGGATCTTAAGTTCCAGCTGAATTACGAAGATACATCCGTTACGATTCCCGCGCCCAAATCGGTCAACTTTAACGGCACCAAGGCGACGATTCAAGAGGCCACCGTATCCTGCGTTGGCGTTTCAGTCCGCTACAACATAGATCGTTCCATCGAACACGACAACAACAGCGGCAAGATGTCTCAAAACATGGAGGAGTCTATGGATGCCGTTGGCAACATACCCCTCATCGTGACGTTCAAAGACGGTCATGTTGAAGACGCAACCAGCCACAGCGGCTATTTCGCAAATAAACTGGATAACGGCACCACTGATGTCCACAAGACCTGGCCGTTCTCGCAAGTTTGTGACACAGACAAGATTGCAAGCGTACAAATTGGCGATACGGTCATTCCCATGAATTCGTAACGCTACGCGGCTCGTATATGCACCCGGTTCCGCACTTCGCGTCTAAAGATGCGCTGTCATCGAGCAGCGTGAGCGCAAGGCCGCCCGTATGGTCGGCTGGGAACACCTCGTTGCGCTAAAAACCACCACGAAGGGGACCGGCACCTTTGTGGTGGTTTTGCTGACTCGTCCGACCTGTCCCAACGGTTTGTCTCAATCTGTAACAGGTAGGGCCCAAATAATCGGTTAGCTGTTACAGATCGAGACAGACCACGGATGCTCGGCCGAAAATCTCAATCTGTAACAGGTAGGAACGATTTTGCCCCTTAGATGTTACAGATTGAGATATTTGACAGCTTGAATCGGCATCGCCTACAGCGCGGCGACGACCTTGTCGCCCATCGTCGTGGTGCCGAGGATCTTATCTGCCGGGGTGTTGACATCGGCGATGTCACGGGTGCGCCAGCCCTCGTCGAGCACGCGCGCCACGGCGCTCTCGATCCACGCGGCTTGCTCGCCCATGTCGAGCGCGTAGGTCAGCAGCATCGCCACCGACAAGATTTGAGCCAGCGGATTGGCCACGCCGAGCCCCGCGATGTCAGGAGCGCTGCCAGCGCTCGGCCCAAACAGCGATACGCCATCATCCAGCGAGGCAGAGGCAAGCATACCGAGCGATCCGGTAATCTGAGCCGCCTCATCGGACAGGATGTCGCCGAACATGTTCTCCGTCACCACGACGTCAAAGTCTGCCGGTCGACTGATGAGCTGCATGGCGGCGTTGTCGACGAGCAGGTCCTCAAGCTCCACGTCGGAGTACTCCTCGTCTTGCACGCGATGCACGATCTCGCGCCACATGCGGCTCGTCTCCAGCACGTTGCGCTTATCAACGCTCGTCACCTTGCCGCGACGTTTGCGCGCCGCCTCAAATGCCTGGTGCGCAATGCGCTCAATCTCGTACTCGCGATACTCCATCACGTCGACTGCACGCTGACCGGCCGCACCCGCAGCGCCCGCGCAGGTCACGGATGCGGGCGCCAAAGTCCCACGGCATGTTGTAGCCCATCGTATCGGGGATGTTCACGACCGTGGCACCGGCCTTTACGGCCGCCTCGATAATGCGCACCAGAAACTCCTGATCGGAGCGGCCGGCATCCTCGGCATAAAACTCAACATCGTCAACGAACTTGCGAGCATGTTTGACGGCATGGATCGCTCACTCAATTGCCCTTTCCTCAGTCATATGGAGCTTGTCGCGCAGGTGACTGGTGCTCACACCCAGCCCTGTATGGATACGGGGCCTCTGGGCCGTTTTGAGCGCCTCTGCAGCCACTTCGATATCCCTGTCGACAGCGCGCGTCAGGCCGCATACCGTGCATCGGTCGCCCGCAATCTTGCCAATCTCCTGTACGGAGCGAAAGTCACCAGGACTCGAGATGGGAAAGCCCGCCTCGATAACGTCCACGTTCATGCGCACCAGCTGGCGGGCGATGAAGAGCTTTTCCTCGGTATTCATGCTGGCGCCCGGCGACTGCTCACCGTCGCACAGGGTGGCGTCAAAGATTGTGATTTTGCGGCTTATATGTTCCTCCTGATTGACCGTTTTATGACAGATGGCTTTCAGGAGAGAGAGAAGGCCTAGAGATAGAAAAATACCCGTGTCGCTCATCACGCCTGAAAGCGGCAGACGATAGCGCACCCGGGTACAACAAATCGTTATAGCGAGATTACAACCCTAGCGCGCTATCCAATCTAGTAGCGCTAGGCCTAGGAGCTGTTGCGTGTTCTTAAACATGTTGGGCTCCCTTCGGCCTCGGGTAGTACTACATCGCGCTAAAGTACAACACAAGTAAAACCACCACAAGGGTGCCTGTCCCCTTCGTGGTGGTTTCGTTGACTCAAAAGCAAGAGACCCGGTCCTGCACGAGGCAGAACCGGGTCTCTTTAGCAATGCTTGCTTTGCTCAGGCAGTAACTGTTAGTTACTCAGCCAGGAAGTCGCGCTGGATAGCGGGATCGACCTTGACGCCAGGGCCCATGGTGGAAGACACGGAGATGGACTTGACGTACTTGCCCTTAGCAGAAGAGGGCTTGACGCGCAGGATCTCGGTGTACAGGGCAGCGTAGTTCTCGACGAGCTGCTGCTCAGAGAAGGACTTCTTGCCCAGGGGCACGTGGCAGATGCCGTAGCGGTCGGCGCGGTACTCAACGCGGCCAGCCTTGAGCTCGGAGACCATCTTGGCGACGTCCATGGTCACGGTGCCGAGCTTGGGGTTCGGCATGAGGCCACGGGGACCAAGGATCTTACCGATGCGGCCAACCTTGGCCATCATGTTCGGCGTAGCGATAGCGGCGTCGAAGTTGATCTCGCCCTTCTGAATCTGGGCGACAAGCTCGTCGGAACCGATGATGTCGGCGCCGGCAGCCTCAGCCTCGCGGGCCTTCTCGCCCTCGGCGAAGACGGCAACACGAACGGTCTTGCCGGTGCCGTGGGGCAGGGAGATGGAACCACGGATGTTCTGGTCAGCCTTACGAGTATCGATGCCCAGACGGAAGTGTGCCTCGACGGTCTCGTCGAACTTGGCGGTGTCGAGCTCCTTGATGAGCTTGGCAGCCTGAAGGGGGGTGTAGAGCGTGGCGCGGTCGATCTTCTCGGCAGCGGCGTTATAGCTCTTACCATGCTTAGCCATGTGCATTACCTCCTGTGGTTAAACGGGCGTGAGCCCTCCCACATCGTATCGTGTGCCCTATTGCACACATATAACGGGCGCCCCGGTCGGAGCACCCGTCATTACCTAAAGAAATCGCTACTCAGCGATGGTGACGCCCATGGAGCGGGCGGTACCGGCGATGATCTTCTTGGCGGCGTCAATGTCGTTGGCATTGAGGTCCGGCATCTTGATCTCGGCGATCTTGGTGAGCTGCTCCTGGGAGAGCTGACCAACCTTGTCGGCCTGGGGCTTAGCGGAACCAGACTTGAGGTTCAGCTCCTTCTTGATGAGGTGAGCCGCCGGCGGGGTCTTGGTGATGAAGGAGAAGGACTTGTCCTCGTAGACAGAGATCTCAACGGGGATGATGTCACCCTTCTTGTCCTGCGTCTCGGCGTTAAAGGCCTGGCAGAACTGCATGATGTTCACGCCAGCGGCGCCCAGGGCGGGGCCGACGGGAGGAGCGGGGTTAGCTGCACCAGCAGGAATCTGGAGCTTAATGACGTTGGCAACCTTCTTCTCAGCCATGGTCATTCCTTTCGAATCACGAGTGTGAAGTACTTGCTATATCGTAAGCACGCACGTGTTAGAAGCACTCCTGAGATGAGCAGTCACAGAAGAAGCACGCTCGCGCGAACGGACAAAAACTTAAGCGATGACAGCGACCTGGTTAAAGTCGAGCTCGACCGGCGTCTCGCGGCCAAAGATCATCAGCGTGACCTTGAGCTTGCCAGCCTCGGTGTTAACCTCGGAGACCTTGCCATCAAAGTCGGTAAGCGGGCCATCGGTGACGCGGACGGACGTGCCGACCTGAATATCAACCGAGGTGCGCTTGGGCGAATCGCCCTTACCGGGACGACGAGTCATCTTGTTGTACTCGTCACGGGAAAGCGGAGCGGGCTTGCCGTTGCCGCCTAGGAAACCGGTGACGCCGGGCGTGTTGCGAACACACGTCCAGGCATCGTCATCCATCTCCATGCGGACCAGAACATAACCCGGGAAGATCTTGGAATCCTTGGTCTCGCGCTTGCCACCCTCTTTAATCTCGGTGACGCGCTCCATAGGAATCTCGATATCAAAGATACGGTCCTGCATGCCCATGGTCTCGATGCGATGCTCGAGATCGGACTTAACGCGGTTCTCGTATCCAGAGTAAGTGTGAACGACGTACCAACGCTTAGACATGGTTTAGCCCCTCAATCCAGAGAACAGAGCAAGAGCCTCGCCAAAGCCAGCATCGAGCAGAGCGATGACGACGCCGACGACGATCAGAGAAGCGCAAACGACGACCGAGTAGTTCACGAGCTCCTTCTTATCGGGCCACGTGACACGCTTCATCTCGGACTTCACCGAAGCGAAATACTTCTTGGTGCGGGCGAAGAAACCAGGCTTCTCGTTCTTCTTGGACTTCGCAGCCTTCTCGCTCTTCTTGGCAACGGCCTTCTTGGCCTCAACCTTGGAGTTGGCGGCAGCGCTGTTGGCAGGTGCCGGCTGCTGAGCCTTCTTCTTGTTCTTCTTGTTGGCCATTTGGGTTACCTCCGCGCAATGCGCTTATACATGAGTAAACCGTAAGCCCCCAAGTGGGAGCTTACGGAATAATGACTGGCACGCCAGGAAGGACTCGAACCCTCAACACTCGGTTTTGGAGACCGATGCTCTACCAATTGAACTACTGGCGTATGTGACTAGAGACTAGCGAGTCTCTTTGTGCAGCGTGTGGTGACGGCACCAGGGGCAATACTTCTTGATCTCCATACGATCAGGCATGGTCGACTTGTTCTTGGTGGTCGTATAGTTGCGGCGCTTGCACTCAGTGCACGCAAGAGTAACTAGAGTACGCATGTATCCTGAACCTTTCATTTCCGCCCCGTACGGGCACGAGTTGTTACTTTATCAGCTCCACGTAAGTGCTGTCAATGAAAACCTCGAGTCAATTGGTTCTCGGTGGATCCATTCATATTAGGAACACATCAATGAAGCCATCGAAAGCTAATCGACGGTGCATCCAAGACCATTATCGATCCTCTCGACACCAGCAACGGCTCAACATCCATTGCAGAAAAGAACCCGGCACCCATATAAGTGCCGGGTTCTCTAAGTCAGCTATATCAAAGAGCTAATTTACTCAATGATCGTGGAGACGATGCCCGAACCGACGGTGTGGCCGCCCTCGCGGATAGCGAAGCGCAGGCCCTCCTCCATGGCGATCGGGTGGATGAGGTCGCCCTCGATGGTGATGTGGTCACCAGGCATAGCCATCTCGGTGCCCTCGGGGAGCTTGACCGTACCGGTAACGTCGGTGGTACGGAAGTAGAACTGAGGACGATAACCATCGAAGAACGGGGTGTGACGACCGCCCTCCTCCTTGGTCAGAACGTAGATCTCACCGGTGAACTTGGTGTGCGGGGTAACCGAACCGGGCTTGCAGAGAACCTGGCCGCGCTCGATGTCCTCGCGCTTGATGCCGCGGAGCAGCAGACCGACGTTGTCGCCAGCCTCGCAGAAGTCCATGGACTTACGGAACATCTCGATACCGGTAACGACGGTGTTCTGGGTATCCTTGATGCCGACGATCTCGACGGGCTCGTTGAGCTTGAGCTCACCGCGCTCGACACGACCGGTAGCAACGGTACCACGGCCGGAGATGGTCATAACGTCCTCAACGGCCATCAGGAACGGGAGGTCGTTGTTACGAGCAGGCGTCGGGATGTACTCGTCGACAGCTTTCATGAGCTCGCGAATGGCGTCCATCCACTTGGCGTCGCCCTCGAGAGCGCCCAGAGCGGAACCACGGATGACGGGGATGTCGTCGCCGGGGAAATCGTACTCGGAGAGGAGCTCACGGGTCTCCATCTCGACGAGGTCGATGAGCTCGTCATCGTCGACCATGTCGCACTTGTTCAGGAAGACGACGATGTAGGGAACGCCGACCTGACGGGCGAGCAGGATGTGCTCGCGGGTCTGAGCCATGGGGCCGTCGGTAGCGGCGATGACCAGGATAGCGCCGTCCATCTGAGCAGCACCGGAGATCATGTTCTTGACGTCT
>UQQL01000063.1 GCA_900543275.1 uncultured Collinsella sp.
CTCGTGGGCTCGGAGATGTGTATAAGAGACAGGCTCTATGTGTGCGACTGGGCACACGCCACCCAGGGCTCCCCTGCTGCCGACGTTGCCACCACCTACCTGCTCTTCGCCCTCAACAGCAAGGACCAGGCTGAGGCCTACCTGGAGCTCTACTGCGACCGCGCCGACATGCCCATGCAGGTCGTGCGTCAGTGGACGAGCATCGTCGCCGCTTCCGAGCTCGCTCGTAAGCGCAACGTGAACGATGAGTTCCTGAAGAACTGGATCGACGTCGTCGATTATCAGTAATATCTGAGCGATTTATTTCGCATCGGAGGCACAAGAAAACCCCGCAGCTCATATGGGCTGTGGGGTTTTCCTTTTAGATATCGAGGATGCCACAAGACAAAAGGACGGCCCCACATCTCCCCGATCTGGAGAAATGTGGGGCCGTCCCGTATATCGAACTACAAGCGAAATCGTCGATTAACGGCGGGCCGCCTTAACAAGCTCGGCAATCTTGGCGACGACCTCGTCGATCGCCACGTCCTCACGCTCGCCCGTGGCACGGTCCTTGAGCTCCACAGTACCATTCTTGAGGCCACGCTTGCCAAGCACGACCTGATACGGGAAGCCCATGAGGTCGTTATCGGCAAACTTAAAGCCAGGACGCTCGTCACGGTCATCGACGACAACCTCGATACCCTCGGCGCACAGGCCCTCGACGATTTGGTCGCAAACGTTAGCGCACTCCTCCTTCTTGGGATCGAGCGGAATCACCGCGACCTCGTACGGGGCAACGGAGACCGGCCAGACGATGCCGTGTTCGTCGTTGTGCTGCTCCACGACGGCAGCAAGCGAGCGGGACACACCAACGCCGTAGCAACCCATGATAAGCGGCTTCTCCTTGCCGTCCTCGTCCATAAAGGTGGCGCCCATGGCCTCGGAATACTTGGTACCCAGCTGGAAGACCTGCGAGACCTCGATGCCGCGAGCAGCAGAGAGCGGCTTGCCGCAGTGCGGGCAGGGATCGCCGGCAACGACGGTTACCAGGTCGGCCCACTCGTCGACGGTAAAGTCGCGCTCGGGGCAGGCACCGGTAAAGTGATAATCGACCTCGTTGGCACCGCAGGCCCACTGCTTGGACTCGCGCAGGCTCTCGTCGCACACCAGGCGAATGCCCTCGGGCAGGTTAACCGGTCCGATAAAGCCCTTATGCAGACCGTAGGTCTGGAGCTCCTCATCAGTCATCATGCGATAGCCCTTGCCAAAGACATGCTCGGCCTTGCAATCGTTGAGCTCGTGGTCGCCCGGAACAATGGCCACGACGGGCTTGCCCTCGGCGTCGAGGAGTGCCAGAGACTTGCGCGTGCCGTTCTCGGGGAAGCCGAAGAACTTTGCAACGGCCTCGATGGTGCCCATGCCCGGAGTCTCGACCTTGGTAAGCGTACCGTCGCCAGGACCCTCGGTCACAACGACCTTGGTGCTTGCGGCCTCATCGTCGGCAGCGAAGCCGCAATCGTCGCAGTAGACGAGCGAAGCCTCGCCAGCGTCGGCCAAAGCCATGTACTCGACGGAGGTATCGCCACCGATCTCGCCGGAGTCGGCGACAACGGGCAGAGCCTTGATGTAGCAGCGCTCGCAAATGTTGGCATAGGCCTGCTTCATCTTGTCGTACTCCTCCTGCAGGCTCTCCTGCGTAGCAGAGAAGCTGTAGGCGTCCTTCATGATGAACTCGCGACCGCGCATCAGGCCAAAACGGGGACGGAACTCGTCGCGGAACTTATCCTGGATGTGATAGAGGTTCACTGGCAGCTGCTTGTAGGAACGCAACTCATTGCGCACCAGGGCAGTCACGGTCTCCTCGTGCGTGGGTCCGAGCACAAACTCGCGGCCGTGGCGGTCATCAAAGCGCACAAGCTCCTTGCCATAGGCATCGATACGGCCGGACTCACGCCACAGCTCGGCATCGACCATGATGGGCATCATGAGCTCCTGAGCACCGGCGGCATCCATCTCGTCGCGCACGATGTTCTCGATCTTGCGGATCGAGCGCCAAGCGAGCGGCAGATAGGAATACAGGCCGGCGGCCTCCTTGCGGATCATGCCAGCGCGAAGCAGCAGACGGTGGCTCGCTAGCTCGGCATCCGCCGGATCCTCTTTGAGCGTCGGCGCATAGAGCTTAGACATATACATTGCTCGGGTCATTTATTTCTCCTCAATAAGTTTGTCGACCTCGGCCATAAGCGCGTCGACAATTTGATCCTCAGCTACTTTACCAATGATCTGGCCATGCGAAAAGAGCAGGCCCTGACCACGTCCGCAGGCAACACCCAGGTCGGCGTCAGATGCCTCTCCGGGGCCGTTGACCGCACATCCCATCACGGCGATCGAAAGCGGCGCGGAATAGTTCTTAAGCCGCTCGGTGACCTCCTCGGCGATGGGAATCAGGTTAACCTGGCAGCGGGCGCACGTGGGGCACGAGACGATCTCGGGACCACGGCGACGCAGGCCCAGCGACTGTAGAATTCCCCAGGCGACCGGCGGCTCCTCAACCGGATCGGCCGTGAGCGACACACGCATGGTGTCACCGATGCCTTCGGAAAGCAAGATACCCAAGCCTACAGAGCTCTTGATGGTGCCCTGAAGCTTGGTCCCCGCCTCCGTCACGCCCAGGTGGAGCGGAACATGCGGTATCTCGCGCGACAGGGCGCGATAGGTATCAAGTGTCGTCTGTACGCTATGGGCCTTGGCGGATAGCACGATGTTGGTAAACCCACGGTCCTCAAAGTGCCGCACAAAGCGTTCGCTCGACATCACGAGCTTTTCGGGCTGCGTGAGGTCGTCGCGCTCGGCAATATCTTGCTCAAGCGAGCCCGCGTTCACGCCAATGCGAATCGCGCAGCCCGCGGCACCCGCGGCATCGATGACGGCATCGACCTTAGCCCAATCGCCGATATTGCCGGGGTTGATGCGCAGCTTAGAGGCACCAGCCTCGACAGCGCCAATGGCAAGCTTATGGTTAAAATGGATATCGGCGACGATTGGTACCGGAGACTCGGCACAAATCGTGCGAAAGCCCTCGAGCGCAGCCTCGGTAGGCACGCTCACGCGCACGATATCGCAGCCAGCCTGCGCCAACGCGCACACTTGCGCAAGCGTTGCCTGAGCATCAGCAGTATCGGTGCAGGTCATAGACTGAACCACGACCGGAGCGCCACCACCGATCTGCACGCCGCCCACATGCACGGGGCGCGTCAACTCGCGAGGCAAAGGATGGGATAAAGACAATCCAAACACTCCCCTACAGAATAAATCGAAGGATGTCGGAACGAAGCATATAGACAAACAGCAATGCGAAGAGCGCGACGCCCACATAGTTCACGATCGTCTGGACCTTGAGCGGCAGCTCGCGGCCAGCAATCTTTTGAATGATCTCAATAAGCAGCTTGCCGCCATCGAGTGGTGGGATGGGCAGCAGGTTCATAAAGCCAAGCGAGAACGAAATGAGCGCGGCAAACGACAAGAACATGACGGGACCGGCAGCAGCTGCCTGCGAGGACATGACGCTAATACCCACGATCGAAGAGGACTGATCGAGGATCTCCATCGTATGCTGCGGCTGGAGCAGGCGCATCACGCCCTCCGCTGTCTGCGCAACATACGAGAAGGAGAGGCGCGCCGAGGTGATGGGGTCCAAACGGACCACCTGCGTAGAGGCATAAACGCCCAGACGTTCGTCCTCTTTGAGTGCGACCGAGGTCGAGCACTGCTTGCCATCGCGCTCATACTCAATAGCAATATCGTCCTTACCGGCAGCCTTGCCGATGGCATCGTAGACATCCATCCAAGTGGAACATGAGACACCGTCAACCGAAAGGATCGCGTCACCGCCCTCGATACCCGCCTTGGCGGCAATAGACCCCTCGTCAACCTGACCGATCACGTTGGTATCCATCGGCACGGTGACACCCGCAATGGAATAGATGCTCATAAAGAGCAAAAAACCCGTCAAGATATTGACGATAATGCCCGCGAGCAGCATAAAGGCGCGCTTGAGAAAGCCTTGGCCAAGATAGGTGTGCGAGCGCTCTTGCGCAAGGAACTCGGCCTCGCCGCACGGCAGCTCCCACACATCGCCCTCGGCAGTCGCATGTTCGCGATCGAAACGACGACCATCAAAGGTGGTATAGCCTGCCGTGTCTCGCGGCAACGTCTGATATTTGGTGGGATAGTAGCTCGGCGAGGGCTTCTCCCCTTCCTCATACCAGGGCGCGATGGAGCCCCAGCCCAGCAAAAGGGCGCATGCCTCGAGCACATCCTCCTCGGAAAGCTCGAGCTCGACAGCAAGGTCGGCCACGGTCACGCGACCATGACGATAGATAGCCGCGAGCACGCGGTCGGCGCACGAAACATCGGTCGGATCCATACCGCAGATGGCAGCGTAGCCACCCAGCAGCAGCGGGGTCACGCCAAACTTGGTTCCAATGCGACGCGACGTGTAATGGATGTCAAAGCGGCACGGCAGACCCAAAAAGAACTCGGTCACACGGACGCCGCAGGCACGCGCCGCCAAAAAGTGGCCGCCCTCGTGCAAAAACACGAGGACGGAAAGCATCAGCAGGCCCCAAAAGACCGATGAGAGAACGCTCAGAACAGTATCCATAAAACGAAAAAGCAATCCTTATGGGTTAGGAACGAGTTGCGGCGAGCACCTGCGCAGCCTTTTCACGCGCCCACGCATCGATGTCGCGAAGCTGCTCAAACGAATCGACCACCTGCATATCGTGGGCGTCCATGCAGGATTCCACAATGCGATCGATATCGGTAAAGCTGCAGCCATCGTGCAGGAAGGCATCGACGGCGACCTCGTTGGCGGCATTGAGAACGCACGGCATGGTGCCACCCGTCTTGCCGGCACGCTCGGCCAGTGCCAGACAGCGGAAGGTATCCATGTCGGCAGCATCAAACGTGAGCTGCCCCAGCTCGCGGAAATCGATACGAGGCGCCGGAGTATCCCAACGCTCGGGATACGAGAACGCGAACTGGATGGGGATACGCATGTCGGATGCACCGAGATGCGCCATCACGGAGCCGTCGGCGAACTCGACCATAGAGTGAATCTTGGACTGACGCTGCACGACCACGTTAATGAAATCGAGGTCGCAGTTAAACAGATGCATGGCCTCAATGCGCTCCAGGCCCTTGTTCATGAGGGTGGCGGAGTCAATGGTGATCTTGGCACCCATGGCCCACGTGGGATGCGCGAGGGCATCGGCACGCGTCACGCGATCGAGCTCGTCGCGCGTGCGGCCAAAGAACGGACCGCCCGAGCAGGTGAGCCAAATGCAGTGGGCCTCGCGCGGGTTCTCCCCCAGATAGCACTGGTAGATGGCGGAATGCTCAGAGTCGACCGGAATAAGCTGGCCCGGTTGCGCCAACGGCATAAGCAAGTCGCCACCGACGACGAGGGACTCCTTGTTGGCAAGGGCAAGGCGCTTATTCGAGGTCAAGGCCGCATGGCTCGCCTCGAGACCGGCGGCGCCCACAATAGCGACGAGCACGCAGTCGACATCGTCGCGACGCGCGAGCTCGCAAACCGCCTGCGCGCCAACGCCGAGCTGTGTGCCCTCGGGCAACTCCTGCAGCACGGCGTCATCGCCATGAGCGACATCGGCAACGGCAACCGCCGGAACCGAGAACTCGCGGGCAGCGGCAACGAGCTCCGAGGTGCTGGAATTAACGGACAGCGCCGTCACCTGCAGGCGATCGGCATGCTGGCGGCACACATCGAGCGCCTGGGTGCCGATAGAGCCCGTACAACCCAGGATGGCAACGCGAAGGCGTCCATCGGGGCCATACGTCGTCTGGAAGGACATTACAGCACGCCTCCGATCATCAGCAACAGCTGTGCGGTGATGCAACCGAAGATAAGCGAATCGCTACGATCGAGCATTCCGCCGTGGCCCGGGATAAGGTTGCCGGAATCCTTGACGCCCACACCGCGCTTGATGCGCGACTCGATAAGGTCGCCGATAACGCCCAGAATGGACACGACCACGCCGCACAGCAGCGCATAGGGCAGGCTGAGCTTGTAGAAGTGCGTCGCCCACAGGATGAGCCAAATCAAAACCGAGCCCAAGATGCCGCCGGCAAACCCCTCCCAGCTCTTTTTGGGGGAGATCTTGGGAACCATCTTGTGCTTGCCGATACGGCTGCCCACGATGTAGGCAAACGAATCGGAGACCCAAAGGGACGCGCAAACGCCCACTGAAAGCAGGGCGCCGGCAAAACCGGGCACGGCATCGCGCAGCAGCACGATAGCCGACAGCATAAAGCCAGTGTAGATGGGACCCATGAGCGTCACGGCCACATCAGAGATGCGGGTACGCGGCGACCAGACATACCAAATGCCCACAGCGAGCATCAAGGCAAAAAGCAGGGCATTCAGCAACATCGAATCGCCCAACGCCGACAGCGGAAAGAGTACGGCGGCAGCGATACCCATGCGCTCGTTAGCCATCTTGCCATCGAGCCTTGTCATACGGAAAAACTCATAGCAGCACAGACCGCTCATGACAGAAACAAAGATGGCCGTGGGCACGATACCCAAAACCAGGCACAGGATAAAGACAACGGCGTAGACGATACCGGCTGCGGCACGGGTAATAAAGCCCGCCAGCCACGAACCGGTGCCGCTCTTCGCTGCAGGCGCTCCCGCAGTGGCAGCCTTGCGCGCAGGCGCCGCGGAAACTGGCGTCTTGGGAGCAGATGCCTTGGGACGATCGGACACGATTAAGCCTCCTCGGTCTTGCTCAGTCCACCAAACCTACGGTCACGGCCCTGATAGGCCAAAATGGCGTCGACAAGGCCCCAACGATCAAAGTCAGGCCAATAGGTATCGGTGACGTAGAATTCGGAATAAGCCACCTGCCACAGCAGATAGTTCGAAAGGCGCAGCTCACCAGAGGTGCGAATCACAAGTTCGGGATCGGGAAGACCGGCGGTATAGAGGTGGGAAGCCACCATGTCGTCATCAATTGCGGCAGGATCGATCTTACCGGCGGCAGCGTCGGATGCGATCTGACGGACAGCGCGGGTAATCTCGGCACGCGCGCCGTAGTTGACGGCAAGCGCCAGCGTCATACCGGTGTGATCGGCGCACTCGGCAAGACCGCGCTCAAAAACGTCGCGAGTCTTCTTGGGCAGCGCGGAAATGTCACCCAAAAAGACTACGCGCACATTTTCGCGCTTCAGAAGCGGCAGCTCGTCGATAAACGTCTTGGCAAACAGGTGCATCAGAACGTTGACTTCGTGCTGCGGTCGATTCCAGTTTTCGGTCGAAAATGCATAGGCCGAAAGCACGTCGACGCCCAGGCGCACGCAGGCGGTAATGATCTCGCGCAGCGAGACGATACCCGCCTTGTGGCCCTCGGTGCGTGCAAGACCGCGCGACGTGGCCCAACGACCGTTGCCGTCCATGATGCACGAGATATGGTGCGGAATGTTATTGAGGTCAAGGTCGGAAAAACCGACGCCCGCAGGGGCGTCGGCAAAGTACTCGACCAGTTTATGCTCGTCGTATTGCACCTTAGATCTCCATGACCTCGGCTTCTTTTTCCTTCAGAAGCTCCTCGACCTTGGCGACATACTCATCGGTATGCTTCTGGACCTTGGCCTGCTCGCGACGTACGTCGTCCTCGGTGAGCTCCTCATCGCGCTCGAGCTTGTTGTTGAAGTCGCGACGGATGTTACGGATAGACACCTTGGCCTGCTCGGCGTACTCGCGGCACTCCTTGACGAGCTCGCGACGGCGCTCCTCAGTGGGAGCCGGGAACGGAAGACGAACGACGGTGCCATCGGAGTTGGGGGTAATACCCAGATCGGAAGCGCCGATGGCCTTGACGATAGCATTGATGAGTGCCTTGTCCCACGGCTCGATGAGCAGCATGTGGGCCTCGGGGGTCTTGACGGCGGCAACCTGCGTGACCGGCGTGGGAACACCGTAATAATCGACGGTGATGTCGGACAGAATGTTGGCATTGGCGCGGCCGGTACGGACCTTGGAGAAGTTATGCTTGAGGGACTCGAGCGACTTGTCCATATGGGCGGTGATGTTATCTGCCATGCTTAATCCTCCTGATAGACGAGCGTGCCGACGGGCTCACCCGAAAGCGCGCGCTTGACGGTGTCCTCGCCATCGATGTTGAGGACCAAAATCGGCATACGGTTATCCTGGCACAGTGCCGTAGCCGTGGAATCCATAACCTGCAGACCGCGGACGAGAACCTCGTGATAGGTAATCTTGTCAAAACGGACGGCATCGGCGCACTTGACGGGATCCTTGTCGTAGATGCCGTCAACCTTGGTGGCTTTAATCAGAATCTCGGCGCCGATCTCGCACGCACGAAGAGCCGCGGCGGTGTCGGTCGTAAAGTACGGATTGCCCGAACCGGCGGCAAAAATAACGACGTTGCCCTTGGAAAGGTGGTTGATGGCGCGACGGCGAATATAGGGCTCGCAGATCTCGTTCATCTGGATAGCGCTCATCACGCGGCAGGGAACATCGTTATGCTCGAAGGCATCCTGCAGGGCGAGCGCGTTCATAACGGTTGCCAGCATGCCCATGTAGTCGGCCTGAGCACGCTCCATGCCACCGGCAGCGCCGGCCATGCCGCGGAAAATATTGCCGCCGCCGACAACGACGCCGACCTCATGGCCAACGGCGAGCAGCTCCTTGACCTGCTTGGCAAGATGGTCGGTAACCTTGGGGTCGATGCCATATTGGCCGTCGCCCATCAGCGCTTCGCCGGAAAGCTTAAGAAGCACGCGTTTATATCGGATGTCGGACAAAGCGATCCTCCTTTAGATTGAACTCTCAACATTCTATCAAAGGCTCTAAGAAGAGCCATGAAAAAGCAGGCTGTGAGTAAAACCCACAGCCTGCTCATTACCAGCTACAAGAGCTTATTTACTCGCCACGGACCAGACGGTCAAAGGCAACGACGGTAATGGTGTCGCCGAGCTCCTTGGAGACCTGCTCTGCGTACTTCTTGATGGTGAGGGAGCTGTCCTTGATGAACTCCTGCTCGGTGAGCACGGACTGCTTGTAGAACTTCTCCAGACGGCCGACAGCCATCTTCTCCTGAATGGCCTCGGGCTTGCCGGACTCGGCAGCCTGAGCCATGTAGATCTGCTTCTCGTGCTCGACGGTCTCGGCCGGAACCTGATCGCGGGTAGCGCAGATCGGGGCGACAGCGGCAACCTGAAGGGCAACGTCGTGAGCGAAGGTCTTGAAGGATTCAGCCTGAGCGGTCTCAGCCTTCTCGAAGGCGAACTCGACGAGGACGCCGATCTTACCACCCATGTGGATGTAAGAAGCGAGCGCGCCGTTCTCAGCCTTGCGGGCAGCGAAGCGGGAGATCTTCATGTTCTCGCCCATGATGTGAATCATCTCGGTGAGCTCGGAGGAAACGGTCTCCTCGCCCATCGGCTTCTCGAGCAGAGCGTCGACGTCAGCAGGCTCGGTGGTAGCGACAACCTCAGCGACCTTGGAAGCAAAGCCGGTGAACTTGGCGTTAGAGCCAACGAAGTCGGTCTCGCAGGAGAGCTCGAGCAGAGCGCCGGTCTTGCCATCCTCGGAGACGAACGCGGCGACAGCGCCCTCGTTGGTCTCACGGCCAGCCTTCTTGGCAGCCTTGGCAAGGCCGTTCTTACGCAGAACGTCGACAGCGGCGTCCATGTCGCCGTCAGCCTCGACGAGAGCCTTCTTGCACTCCATCATCGGGGAGTCGGTCATCTCGCGGAGCTGCTTGACCATAGCGGCGGTAATCTGGGCCATTGTGGTTCCTTTCAAAGAGATGAAAAAGAATTAACTAAGACTGATTTACTCGGCCTTGGGCTCAGCGGCCATCTCGGCCTCGGAGACCTGCTCCTTGCCGGAGCCAGCGAGGCAGGCGTCAGCCATGAGCTCGCACATAAGGGTGACAGCAGAGATAGCGTCATCGTTGCAGGGGATGCCGTACTCGACCTCGTCGGGATCGGAGTTGGTGTCGATCAGAGCGACGACGGGGATGTTCAGGCGCTGAGCCTCCTTGATGGCGTTCTCCTCGCGCTTGGTGTCGATGACAAAGAGAGCCTGGGGCAGACCCTTCATGTCGCGGGCGCCACCGAGGTTGGTCTGGAGCTTGGTGAGCTCCTTGCCGAGAACAGCCTGCTCCTTCTTGGGGAGCACTGCCATGCGGCCGTCCTCGACCATGGCCTCAAGCTCCTCCATGCGGTTGATGCGGGAGCGGATGGTGACGAAGTTGGTCAGCATGCCGCCGAGCCAACGCTGGTTGATGTAAGGCATGTTGGCGCGCTCAGCAGCGTTCTTGACGGCCTCCTGAGCCTGCTTCTTGGTGCCGACGAACAGCACGTTGCCGCCCTTGGCGACGTTCTTGACGAAGGTGTAGGCCTGGTCGGCGTCGAGGATAGTCTGCTTGAGGTCGAGGATGTAGATGCCGTTGCGCTCACCGAAGATGAACGGCTTCATCTTGGGGTTCCAGCGACGGGTCTGGTGACCGAAGTGGCAGCCGGCCTCGAGCAGGGTGCGGATATTAATCTTGGTAGCCATGTTAAACCTCCTGTGGTTTGCCTCCGCGCGGGGTCATCCTCCAAAACCAACCCGGACATGTGCTACCAAAGCCCGGGCACCACGGTATGAAGTAGCCGCGCGTGCGTGATAAAAACCTGTTGCCGTGAAGCAACCCGATGAATGATAGCAGGAATGCATCTTCCTGCCAACCCGCAATCAAAACCACACACCTGAGCGCGGCGCGGGACGTCCCAGCCACTATTCGCCGCGGGGATGGGCTTGAGCCACAGCCCGCTTAAGCCGATCGGGTGTGAGATGCGTGTAGATCTGCGTCGTGGACAGGCTCGCATGACCTAGCAGCTCTTGAACCGAGCGCAGGTCCGCGCCGCCCTCGAGCAAGTCGGTCGCAAAGGTATGGCGCATCGCATGCGGGGCGATGTCGGCCGGAATGCCGGCGAGCGTCGCCAGCATATGAAACCGCCGCCTGAGCATGGCGGCACTCATGCGATTACCGCGCGCCGATATAAGCAGCGGATGCGGCCCGGTAGCGGGGTCACGACGCTTTGCCTGAGCGAGCAACTCCGGCCTCCCCTCCTCAATATAGAGACGCGTCGCCTCGAGCGCACGACGATACAGAGGGACGATACGTTCTTTGCTCCCCTTGCCCCACAGGCGCAGCGTGCGTTCGGACCACGCAATGGACTCCACATTGAGTGCTGCGAGCTCAGAGATACGGGCGCCCGAGGCATAGAGCAGCTCGAGCATCGCCGCATCGCGCAGTCCCGCGGGTGTTGAGGTATCAGGCGTCTTGAGCAGCGCCTCCACCTGTTGGGTCGTCAGCACACCGGGTAGATCGCGCGGGAGCTTGGGCGAGGAAATTGCCGAGACCACATCGCCCTCCACGACCCCCTCGGCAGCCATCCATCGATAGAGCGATCGGATAGCCGACAGATGCGCCGCAAGCGTTCGGGGAGCCACCTGCTCACGCGAAAGCTCGGCAAGATAGCGGCGAATGGTGCGCACGTCGGCAGCGAAAGCATCGATATCCTCGCGCTCGCACCAGGCAGCAAAG
>UQQL01000064.1 GCA_900543275.1 uncultured Collinsella sp.
ACCTATGACGTTCTGATTCGTAGTCAGACCCTCTATCCAGCTGAGGTAACGCCGCAACGCACGGATTATTATGCACGTGACCCCTCGATGGGTCAAGCGACAATTTGGAAAAATTTTACGAAGTGATGATTAAGACGCCCGCGCCTCGACCGAGGTTCGAATCCATGTGGTGTTGCCATAAAAGAAAAGCCCCCGTTGCCGGAGGCTTTCAATTTCAATTGGTGCGGCGTATAGGATTCGAACCTATGACGTTCTGATTCGTAGTCAGACCCTCTATCCAGCTGAGGTAACGCCGCAGCGCAAGACATATAAAACCACTTTAGCTTATTGGAGTCAAGCACAATCTCAAACTTTTTTGTGGAACGCAGTTTTGTCATGCTGCTCCGCATATACCGTCGTTCCCCGTACGATCGATTGGCTTTTCGATCACGTCAAACTTAGCATCAAGTTCCCTCAGGAGCGATCTCACCCGCTGGGCACAATCATAATCGGCAAACGAGATACTCAACATGCGAGCAACCTGGTTAGATGTCCGGACCCCATAGAAATGCTCCAGGGCCACAAGCCCCTCGTGCGCCACAAACGTCTCAACCACATGCGGCGACTCCTCGTAGCACCATTGGGTCAACGGACCCTCGCTCGTCTGTCGAACCACCAGGCCACCCATGCCAGACGGCTCACACGTTACAAGCAGGTACTCCCCGCCCTCGTCGCTCTCAAACAAAACCACCCGATCATCAAACAGCTCCATCGCGTCCCCTTTCTCTCGCTCTTATTTAGCAAAAGCATAGCAGGTAGATGACTGTATACAGAACAGTTGTTCGTGTATTTTCTATTGAGCTGTCCGCATGGCATGGTATGGACCTGCGCACGAAATAGGGCGCCCCCGAAGGAGCGCCCTTGCATATCGCCTATGCAGCCAAGTTACGCGACCGGCTCGATCTTCTCGAGGCCGCCCATGTAGGGACGCAGGACCTCGGGGATCGTGATGGTGCCGTCGGCGTTCTGGTAGTTCTCCAGAATGGCAGCCATGGTACGGCCAGCCGGCAGGCCGGAACCGTTAAGGGTGTGCAGGTAGCGCGAACCCTTGAAGTTCTCGGGGTCGCGATACTTGATGTTGGCGCGACGGGCCTGGAAGTCACCGCAGTTGGAGCAGGAGCTGATCTCCTTGTAGGCGTTGTAGCTCGGCAGCCAGACCTCGATGTCGTAGGTCTGACGGGCAGAGAAGCCCAAGTCGCCGGTGCACAGGCTAATCACGCGATACGGCAGGCCCAGCTGCTGCAGCAGGTACTCGGCCTCGGCGGTCATGCTCTCGAGCTCCTCGTCGGACTCCTCCGGCTTGGCAAACTTGACCATCTCGACCTTGTCGAACTCGTGCTGGCGAATGATGCCGCGGGTGTCGCGACCGGCGGAACCGGCCTCCTCGCGGAAGCAGGGGGTGAAGGCAGTGTAGCGACGCGGCAGGGTGTCGGCATCGAGAACCTCGCCGGCGTGCAGGTTGGTAAGCACGACCTCGGCGGTAGGGATCAGGAAGTTGTCGCCCGAGACGTGATAGGCGTCGTCCTCGAACTTGGGCAGCTGGCCCGTACCGAACATGGTCTGACGCTTGACGACGATGGGCGGCCACCACTCCTTGAAGCCACGGCTCGTGTGCGTGTCCAGGAAGAAGTTGATAAGGGCGCGCTCCAGGCGGGCGCCGGCGCCACCGAGAACGGTGAAGCGGCTGCCGGAGAGCTTGTTGCCGCGCTCGAAGTCAAGGATATCGAGGTCGGTGCCCAGATCCCAGTGCGGCTTAAAGTCGAAGTCGAACTCGCGCGGGGTGCCCCAACGACGGCGCTCGATGTTCTCGTCCTCGTCCTTGCCGTACGGCGTGGCCTCGCAAGGAATGTTGGGCAGGTGAGCCATGAAGTCGTACTGCTCCTGCTCGAGGGCGGTGCGGCGCTCGGCCAGACCGTCAATCTTCTCGTTGACGGCGCGCACGGCCTCCTTGGCGGCCTCGGCCTCGTCCTTCTTGCCCTCCTTCATCAGGGCGCCGATCTTCTTGGACTCGGCATTGCGCGTGGCTTGAAGTTCCTCAACCTCGGTGATGACGGCACGACGCTCGTCGTCGAGCTCAAAGAACTTCTCGCGATCCCAAGACGTCTGGCGGTTAGCCATGGCGACATCGATGGCATCGGGGTTCTCGCGAACAAACTTGATATCAAGCATTAGATCCTCCGGCGATATACATTCCATTTAGGTTGCAACCTTGTACATGTATGGGCAAGTATATACTTATGAGCGTTTACGACCCAACTCAACTACGCAAGAAGGCACCCAATGGACGCAGTTTTTTCCTTTTTGTTTGGCACCCGCACCGGTTTTGCCATCCTTTTCGCCGGCGGCATCCTGCTGTTTGCGATTATTGCCTTTGTAATGGAGAAGCGCACCCATAAGATGTATGTCGACCGCGGCCCCAAGTCCGAGGACGAAGAAGACAGCTTCTGGGACTAACCTGCCAAAAAAGGACAGGTTTATTTTGGTCGGTTTTATCTGGGCAAACGCAAGTGCCCCGCAACTGGAATTGAGCCAGTTGCGGGGCACTTTTCGCTAAAAGGACAAAACCGCAGGAAAAACCTGCCAAAATCAACTGTCCCTTTTTTGGTCGGTTTTACTGGAGGGTTGCGTCGATTGCCTTGACCAGGGCGCTGCGCATGCCGGCGTCCTCGAGCGCAACGACGCCCTTGATGGTGGCACCACCGGGCGAGCATACGGCATCCTTCATCGCCGCAGGATGCTGGCCAGTTGCAAGCTGCAGCTTTGCCGTACCCAGCACCATCTGGCTCACAATGCGATAAGCATCCGCACGCGGGATACCGTGCTTGACCGCCGCATCGCCCAGGGCCTCGATTGCCATGGCGACAAACGCCGGAGCGCAACCACCCACCGTGCCGCCCACAAACAGCAGGCTTGTGTCGAGCTCGACGACAGCGCCAAGCTTACCGAGCAGGTCGAGCACCACAGCACGCTGCTCGTCGTTAAGCGTCGAAGCCTTCTCGCAGGCGATGACGCCCTCGCCCACCGAAACCGGCGTGTTGGGCACCGTCGAGATATGCGCGACGCCCGGCAGGACCTGCTCCCACTTGGCACTGTCCCAGGTCCAGGCAACCGACAGAACGACCTTTTTGGCAAGAGCATCCTTGAGCGGGGCGAATACCTTCTCGATCATGTACGGTTTGACCGCAGCGACCACGATATCGGATGCGGCGACAACCTCGGCGGCATCGTGGCAGGCGACCATGCCGCGCGCCTCGCAGCGCTCAACCAGTGCGTCGTAGCGACCCGCGCAGGCGCACATGTCGCTCGCAGCTACACCGGCAGCGATCCAGCCATCGGCCATAGCGCTCGCCATATTGCCAAAACCGACAAATCCAATCTTCATATCGCATAGTCCTTTCAGACACATTCCTCAAAACGAAAGGTATTGTCCCACGCCATTGTTTCGTATTGCCGACCTATTTGTGATACGGCTCGCCACGACTGATCTTGCAGGCGCGGTAGATCTGCTCCAGCAGCACCACGCGCGCCAAGTTATGCGGCAAGGTAATACGTCCAAAGCTGAGCATCTCGTCGGCTCGTGCGCGCACGTCATCGCTCACGCCGTCCGATCCGCCAATTACAAAGGCGATGTCGCTGTTACCACGTAGCATAAGATCATCGAGCCGCGCCGAAAGTTCCTCGCTCGAGCGCTCTTTGCCCTCAATGGCCAGCAAGATCACATGTGCTCGAGGCGGCAGGGCTGTAAGAATCGCCGCCCCCTCCTTGTCGCGCGCGGCATCCACGCCGCCCGCCTTAGCCGGGTCGATATCGGCCACCTCGCGGATATCCACCTTGGCATAGGCACCTAGGCGCTTGGTGTACTCAGCGCACGCGTCCTTCCAAAAGCGCTCCTTGAGCTTACCGACGCAAACGACGGTGTATTTCACGCGCGTCTACTCCTTCGAATCGTTTTGAACTTTGCCGGCGGCCAGCATCTGCTCGAACATCGAGGCCGACTGCGAAAAGTCGCTCGGCAGCACGACCGTCGAGGTTTTACCCGTGCGAGCGAACTCCGTCATCATCTCGGACCACTGCGTAAACATGAACAGTTGGTTGGCCTCGTCATTGCCGACACCCGTCTCCTGGATGATCTCGAGCGAATCTTTGATACCCAGTGCGATGGCCTTGCGCTGGTTGGCGATGCCCTCGCCCGCCTTTTCCATTGCCTCGGCCTCGGCGGTCGCCTCGGTGACGCGCTTGATGCGGTCTGCCTCGGCGAGCTCCTGTGCCGCAGCGCGCTTGCGCTGGGCGGCGTTGATGTCGTTCATGGAGTTCTCAACCTCGGTCGGCAGTGCGATTTTGGTGATGAGCGTCGACACGAGGGTGAAGCCGTAGGCGGCCATCTGCTCGGAAACGGTAGCGTTGACATCCTTGGCGATGTCATCCTTCTTGGCAAAGACCTCATCGAGTGTGTAGACAGGAATCGAAGAGCGCAGGGCGTCGGTGATGAAGTCACGCATCTGGTCGACGGGCTCCTGCAGCATGTAGTAGCTCTTGTAGATGCCCGAATCTGCCGGGCCGGCGCCCATGTCGTAGCTCACGTGGTACTGAGCGGAGACCTCAAGGCCGATGGTCACGTTGTCCTGGGTCTTAACGTCGATGCCAAAACCGTTTTTCATGGTGCGCAGGCTCACCGTGGCGGCCTTGCGGTCGATCACGGGCACCTTCACGTGGAAGCCCGCGTTGACGATACGATTGAACTTACCCAAGCGCTCGATGATTACGGCGTGCTGCTGTTCAACGACATAACAGGCGTTGGGGAGCAGCAGCAACAGGATGATGATGGGAATCAAAAGGCTGGTAAGGGCGGCGATGATACCGGAAAACAGCATGGTCTCTCCTCTGATAGGCACACGTTGCCATTAGGATACCCGTCCAAGGAGATCGTGCATAACAAAAAAGCCCCCATTGCTGGGAGCTCTTTCATTTAATGGTGCGGGCGAAAGGACGTCCGCGTATCCGCTTCGCGGATCCGCACCGGCTTCGCCCGCCTGCCGGCGGACTCGCCAGCTCGCTAAAAACGCTCCGCGTTTTCTTGACGCTCGCTCCTTCACAGGTTCAAGTCCCTGCGATGGGCCCATAACAAAAAAGCTCCCATTGCTGGGAGCTCTTTCAATCAATGGTGCGGGCGAAAGGACTTGAACCTTCATGGGGTTGCCCCCATACGGACCTGAACCGTACGCGTCTGCCAATTCCGCCACGCCCGCGTGCAGGAATTAGAATAACGGAGCGCCACCGCGAACGCAAGAACTATTTTTGAAAAAGTTTGCAGGCATTTTCCCAAGCGGCATGCGCGATTGTTTCGGCGTCCTCACCAGTGCGATCGACACGGTCGTTAACCAGCGCGTTTGCCGTAATGGAGATCATTGCGGGCTCGCATTCAAGACCGCGGATGGGCTCCGGAGCCATATACGGGCAATCCGTCTCGAACAAAATGCGGTCGAGCGGGGTTGCCGCAAATGCCTCGCGCACGTCGTCGTTGCGCTTAAAGGTGGCCGCACCACCATAGGCGATATAGCAGCCCAGCTCCACAAAGCGCTCCATCGTGGCGCGGTCCTCGCCAAAACAGTGCAGCACACAACCGGCCTGGGGCACGCCCACCTCACGAAGCACGTTGTAGGCGTCCACGTGCGAGGTACGCTCCTGGTCCATGTCCTCGTGACGCAGATGCAGCTCCACCGGCACGTTACGACACACGGCAAGCTCGAGCTGGCGCGCCATGCAATCAATCTGCACGCTGTGGGGCGCCGGCGTGATGTCGTCGTCGTAATCCATGTGGTAGTCCAGACCGATTTCGCCAATACCGGCACACAAAGGGTCATCAAGCGCAGCAACAACCTGCGCGTGAATGTCGTCGGTATAGTCCGGCGCGCCATACGGATGCACGCCGGCAAGATACTTGATCTGCGGGATATCCTGCATCGGCAGAATTTCGCGCACGAGCCAGTCGCTATAGTCCGTCACGCTGCGCTTGTCGGCGATGGGGTCGAAGACCGTCACCAACAGGTCGATGCCTGCCGCCTTGGCACGCACGAGTGTCTCGGGCACATCCTTGCCCCAGAACGAAAGCAGATGCGCATGTGTGTCGGCAAGCGGTGCCAAGGGCACGGGACAAGCAACCGTCTTCTTTTTCTTGGTAAACGTCACGCGTTCGGCATTAAGCGTCATGGGAAAGCTCCCGAGCCAGGCACACAAAGTCGGCGACGCCGAGCGTCTCGGCGCGCGTGGTGGGTGCGATACCGCAAGCCTCAAAGGCGGCATCGAGCACGTCCTTGGCAAAGCCGTTGGCGCTCATGGAATTGCGGATGGTCTTGCGACGCTGAGCAAATGCAGCGTCAATCACGCGGGCCACAAATTCGCGATCGAGTCCTTCGGGCACCACACCGTCAACACGGTCGATACGCACGACGGCCGAGTCCACGTGTGGCGCCGGCATAAAGCAACGCGGCGGCACCTCAAAGCGACCCGTTACCTGCGCATACAGGCCAAGCTTTGCCGTATAGCCGCCATAGGTCTTGTTGCCCGGCACTGCGGCAATGCGATCGGCAACCTCCTTTTGCACCATGACGACGGCGCGCTTGAGCGCCGGCATCGTCTGGAAAAATTGCAAAATGATCGTCGCCGCCACGTTATAAGGCAAGTTCGCGACAAATACCGTCGGCTCACCGCCCGCAGCCTGCTCAATCTGCTCCGGGCCCACCTTAAGCGCGTCGCCCATGATAAAGCGGAAGTTGGCATAGTCGGCGGCGTGGGCGTCGAGCACCGGTTCGAGCTCGGGATCGGCCTCAATGGACGTAACGCACGCCGCTTCCTGCAGCAACGCAAGTGTCAAAGTACCGCAACCCGGACCCACCTCGAGTACGCGCTCGTCACCTGCAAGCTCGGCAAGCTCGCAGATACGCTCGATCACATGATTGTCGATTAGAAAGTTCTGGCCCAGGCGATGCTTGGTCGCAAGGCCAAACTCCTCCAGCAGCTCCCTGGTGGCCGTGGGGTTTGCCAAAGGCGAAGTTGTCATAGTTGCCTCCTTAGCATGATGGCGGCGTCTTGAAACGAAAGGGCATGGACCGTTGCGGTCATGCCCTTACATCTAAACAGCAAATTGCCGATATGGCGCTCGCGCGGTCTCTACGCCAGACGCGGGAACAGCGGATCGCCCTTCTCGACGGGCTGACCACCAGCAAGCAGGCCCCAAGCGCAAATGCCCTTGAGGTCGTCGGTCGCGGCCTCGTTCTCGCAGGACAGGCGGCGCAGGGCCTCGGCAGAGGTCTGAGGCATGAGCGGCATCAGCAGGTGAGCGGCAATGCGGATGGCCTCGAGCAGGTTGTAGATCACAAACGCCAGCTCGTCAGCCTTGGCCTCGTCCTTGGCAAGTGCCCAGGGCTCGGAGTCCTCGATGTAGTGGTTGGCGGCGTGGATGAGCTCCATGACCTCATCCTTGGCTCCGCCGTAATCGAGCACGTCCATCTTGGCCATGTAGCGGTCGACCAGGCCATCGGCGATCTTTGCCAGCGGGTTGTCGAACGCATCGAACGATGCGGGCTTGGCGGGCGCGCAGCCGTCAAAGTACTTTGCGCTCATGTTGAGCGAGCGCGAAATGAGGTTGCCCCAGCTGTTGGCCAGATCGGCGTTGTAGACCTGCTCCATACGATCGAAGCTGATGGCGCCGTCGGTGCCGGGGACCACGTCGGTCATAAAGTAATAGCGGTAGCCCTCGACGCCCAGCATGTCGATAACATCCTGCGGAGCGATGGCGTTGCCGCGGCTCTTGGACATCTTCTCGGCCTTACCGGTCTCGGCATTGCGCACGGTCAGGAAGCCGTGGGCAAAGACGTGCTCGGGCAGGGCCTCGCCGATGGCCATGAGCATCGCGGGCCAAATGACGCAGTGGAAGCGGATGATGTCCTTACCCACGATGTGGAACTGCGCGGGCCAGCGATAGGCCAGCTCGGCACGGGCCTCGTCGGTGTCGACACCGTAGCCGACGGCCGTCATATAGTTGAGCAACGCATCGAACCACACGTAGGTCACGTGACCCTCGTCAAACGGGACCTGAATGCCCCAGTCAAAGCTCGTACGGCTCACGGAAAGGTCGTTAAGGCCGCCCTCGACAAAGCTGCGTACCTCGTTCATGCGGAACGCAGGCTCGACAAAGTCGGGGTGCTCGTCATAGAGCTTGAGAAGCTTGTCCTGGAAGGCGGAAAGCTTAAAGAAGTAGGACTCCTCCTGGACGCGCTCAAGCGGACGGTGGCAGTCGGGGCATAGATGCTGGCCGACGCTGCCGTACTCCTCGTCGCCCTTCTGGACCTGCGTATCGGTGAAGTAGGTCTCGTCAGGCACGCAATACCAACCGTCGTAGCTGCCCTTATACAGGTAACCGGACTCCTTCATGCGCTCCCACAGGTACTGCACGGCATGATGCTGGCGCGGCTCGGTGGTGCGGATGAAGTCGTCGTTGGAAATCTCGAGCTTGCTCCAAAGCTCCTTGAAGTGCGGGGCCTGGCTATCGGTCCACTCCTGCGGCGTCATGCCATGCTTGGCTGCGGCCTCGGCGACCTTCTCGCCGTGCTCGTCCATGCCGGTCAGGAACTTGACGTTATAGCCGGCGGAACGGCGATAGCGAGCCTGAACGTCGGCGATGATGGTGGAATAAGCCGTGCCCAGGTGCGGATCGGCGTTGACGTAGTAGATGGGCGTCGTGATAAAGAACGAAGGCTTGCTTTGATCCATGGGGTTTGTCCTCCAGAAAAACGTTGCATACAGAGGATGATTCTAGCGCAAGGGCTGGATATCCTCCATCTATTGCATATCGAGCACCATGGCATAGACATCGCGCTTGCGGCGCGAATACTTCTGAGACAGGCGCTTGGCCACCGCAGACGCGGGCTCCCCCTCCTCGAGCGCGGCGCGGATATCCTCGCGCAGGGCCTCGTCGGGATCCGCTGCCGTGGCGCCGACCGGCACGATACCGGCCTCCTCATCCTCGCTCGGTGGCGCGATGACCAGCGCAATCTCGCCCTTTACCTCGCCGCGAGCACGCAGCTCCTCGGCAAGCTGGTCAGCGGGCCCGCGCAAGACCTCCTCGTGCAGCTTGGTGAGTTCGCGGCAGACGGCAACCTCACGCTGGGGAAAGACCTCCGCCACGGCCTCGAGCGTCGCCACGATGCGATGTGGAGACTCGTAGAAGATGAGTGCGCCGGGCACCACGGCAAGGCGCTGCAAACGGCGCACACGGTCGCCGTGCTTTCGGCCCAAAAAGCCCTCGAAGAAAAAATGCTCGCAGGGAATGCCGGACGAAACAAGCGCCGTGACGCAAGCAGAGGGCCCGGGAATAACTTCGACGGGCACATCGGCCTCACGCGCCGCCTCGACCAGCGCCTGGCCGGGATCGGACACGCTCGGCATGCCGGCGTCCGAGGCAAAAGCGAGGGTCTCCCCCGCCAGCAGACGGTCGACCAGGCCGGCGGCGCGGCTGGCGATCACATTCTCGTCGCAACGGACAAGCGGCTTGGAAATGCCCAGGTGCATCAGTAGCTTTGACGTCACACGCGTGTCTTCGCAGCAGATGGCATCAGCAGCGGCAAAGGCCTCACCAGCGCGCGGGGACAGGTCGCCCAGGTTGCCGATGGGCGTGCCGACCACATAGAGTTTGCCCGTATGGGCGCTGTTTTGCGTCATATCAACCTATTCAATCATGCCGCGCTCGAGCGTACCGAGCGCCGCGCGGGCGTCCCATGCTGCAATGCGCTTCTCGGTCTTCCACGTTTGGAAGAACCAACCGGCAGCCGGCGCAAACGAAGCCAGCTGGTTGGCGATAAACACGCGCTCGTAGGCATTGCGGCCCTCGGGCGTAACCGACGAGTTGGCAAAGATCGCCGCGCCCGACCATTCGCCCACCAGCACGGGGAACCCAGTCGAAATCGCTTCTTTAAGCTCGCGCTTGTTACGCGAAATCGCCGTCGTCAGCCCGCGAGGGCTCGTGATGTCGAGCGCATACTCGTCGCGGTAATGGTACAGGTGAAGGTCCATGTAGACGTTCTTGTACTTGGCGCCGCGCATAAAATGCTTCCACTCGCTGGGATGCCCCGACGACGAGAAGACGACGATTTTATCCTCGGGCATATACGAACGGACGAGCTCGTAGGCATCGCGATAGAAATTGCGCAGGTAGTGAGCAGGAATGCCATCCGTCATGGTGAAGAGGCTCTTGCGAACGCTCATCTGCGGCGTGTCCAGCAGCTCAATGCCCAGCAGGCTCTCGGCCTCGCCATAGCGATCGGCCAAGCGCTCGAGCACGTCGAGTGCGACATGACGGCCGTTGGTGGACGAATGCCACTCGGCGACAGCCTCCGGCGTGGTGGGCGAATCGTTGGAATCGCCCTGGCCACCGGGCACGGTTGCCAGATCGAGCAGCACGCGGATGTCGTACTTGGCAGCCCACTCAATTGCGCGGTCGATGTAATCGACAACCGATATGTAGGAGGCATCGGACTCCTGTGAGCCAAAGGCATACCAGGGCACCGGCAGACGCACGGCATTGAGACCGATCTGCGCCATGCGGCGAAAATCGTCCTCGCTCACAAACGTCTCGTAATGGCGGCGCATGCGCTCGTTATAGGCGGCGGTACCCATGGCCTCCTGTAGCTCAGCCGCGTTGGATGCACCGGTCGCCGCGTACAGCGACGGGGTCACCCAAGGCTCGGGAATAAACCAGCCAGAGAGATTAACGCCGAGTATCCTCTCCATCACTGCCCCCTTCGGATCATGCAGGTCGAACCCGCATCGTATTGCGTAGGATAAGTATCGTTTTGAGTATACCCGCGTGTGCGGACAGGCGACCGAACGGTCTGCAAAGTGACGCGAAAGTGGGAGGAATGTCTGGGAGCAGACGGACTCGGAATGGTGCGACGAGGTGTGTACGCGCGCCGGAGGCAGGCACCGGAAAGTGTGTCCCGTTCTGAGCCCTTATTCTGGGACGCAGTTTCCGCAGAACCCTACATAAAAGAAAAGGACCCCTTTGCAGAGGTCCTAGTCAATTCAAGGTGGCGGGGAAGGGAATCG
>UQQL01000065.1 GCA_900543275.1 uncultured Collinsella sp.
GACAAGCACTTCAATGCCATTAAAAAGGCCAACCGACGCAAGCCGGGCAGCGACGAGTAGTCGTTTGTTCCACTGGCCTTGCTAGCGGGTAGGGTGCCAAACTTGGAGGGCGCTGCCGAGGACGTCGACCTCGATGCGCGAGGCGTCAACGGGCTCGCCGTCGGCCTGGATGGGGTAGTCGGGCTCCTCAAAAGTTAGCTCGGCATGGCGGCAGCGGCGCATGCGAACCGGTGGCAACTTGGTATGGTGGCCGTCCTTGGCCGAAAGGAACATAGGCAGGGCTACCGCGCGAGGGACGGGGCCGCAGGCGTAGCAGACGTCGAGCATGCCGTCGCAGGGGTCGGCATCGGGGCAGATGCGATAGCCCGAGCCATAGGTAGGACCAAGCTGAATCGCCATGATGATCGCCCTCACGCGCTCGGCGGGCGCGCCGTCAAAGCTGACTGTCATGGGGTAGTTGCGGTAGCGCAGGCCAAACTGCTCAAGTCCCGAAAGGGTGTAGAGCGGCGCGCCCGTCAAGCCGGTCTTTTTGCGCAGCTCGGTGGTGCCCAGGCCGATGGCGGCATCGATGCCGACCGAAAGCGTCTGGTCGTAGTACTCAACGGTAGCCTCGCCGCTGCCGCTCGCAGGGCTCCACGAGCGAATGCGCCCGATGTCCTGACGCTGCAGCTCGCAGGTGAGCAGCGCGCCATAATCCTTGCCGGAGAAATCGTCGATACCGAGCGTCTGGGCAAAATCGTTGCCGGAGCCCACGGGCAGGACGGCAAGAGCGGGGCGGGCGTCCTGCTCTTGCGTCATAAGCCCGTTGACGACCTCGTGAATCACGCCGTCGCCGCCGAGTGCGATAACGGTGCGATAGCCCTGAGCCTGCGCGGCCAGCTCCTTGGCGTGTCCCATACGCTCGGTCAACACCAGGTCAAACTGGGATGCGCGTGCAGTCATGTCCAAAAATCGTTGCAGGCGCTCGGCAACTTCGCGTGCCGCACCCGACTGAGCGGCTGGGTTGGCGATGATGAGCGTGCGACCAAAATCAGTTGCGTGCATGGGGCGACTCCCGGCGTGTGACATGACAGTGCGGTCGCGCTCAGGTCGAATTGCCCCCGATTGTGGCTGCACGGCGATTATTACATCTACTCTATCAGGTCGTTGTGGCGCTCGATAGCATCCGCTACCGTACCGCCCTCATCCACAATAAGCGAACGGCGCTTGGGTGAGATGATGCGCTGGGCGGGGTATACGCCGCGGTGTCCGCCGGTTAGGTAGCTGATAAAGGCCACGATGACAAAGAACCCGGCGGCCGTGCCGTGGAACAGGTCGATGGCCATCATGCAGGTGGTGATGGGCACGTTGAGGCCGGCGCAGAACACGCCGAGCATGCCGAGAGCCGCCAGAAAACTGGGGTCAAGCCCGGTAAGGCAACCGATCCAGCCACCGAGTGCCGCACCGATGCCAAACAGGGGCGTGACCTCGCCGCCTTGGAAGCCCGCGCCCAGGGTAAGCGCTGTGACGACCAACTTGATGGCTGCGTCCGCCAGGGTGGTGTTGCCTGCAAATCCGGCGCCGGAAAGCCACGTGGAAAGGCCGGCGTAGTCCCAGGCGTCGAGGAGGGCATAGGCGGCCAAAACCACGAGTGCGCCTATGAGTGCGCGGACGAGGTAATTGGTGATAAAGCGACCGTACAGGCTTTTGACGGTTCGAACCGACCAGGCAAAGAGGCGTGCCGTCAGGCCGAAGATAATTGCGCTGACAACAACGATGACAACCGTCCGTGGTGTCATGTCGGGAACGCTGGCGATGACATTCGCCTCGTACTCGGTTCCCAAGGCAAGCGACGTAAAGTAGCCGGTAAACGAGGCGACCAGGCAGTAGATGCCCGCGGTGTAGTCGATCTTTCCGATAAAGCACATCTCCATGCCAAAGAAAGCTCCGGCAAGGGGCGAACCGAATACGGCGCCAAAGGCCGACGAGATGCCGGCGAGCATGAGGTCGTGGTGGTCATGCTTTTTGAGGTGGGCGAGGCTCGAGATGTTGCTGGCGATGGTGCCGCCAATCTGCACCGCGGCTCCCTCGCGACCGGCCGATCCGCCCGTTAGGTGCGTGAGCGTAGAGCAGACGAAGGTGAGGACGGCCATGCGCATATGGATGAGGCGTGTGCCCAGAGCGGAGTCGATGACCAGGTTGTTGCCTCGTTTGGCAGCAAGGCCGTGGTTTTTATACACCCATGCGGTGGCAATGCCCACAACGGGAAGCAATGCGTAGACCCACGCGTGGTGCTCGCGATAGTCGGTCGCGATATTCAGCGAGGCCAAAAACGCCCAAGCGGCAACGCCCATGGCGAGCGAGACGATGACGACGAGCACGAGCAACTTGGCGCTCGCGAGTAGGTTGCGGGCGTTGCGGCGCGTGTCGGCAGCCAAGAGATGCTCGGAGCGGGGGAGCTGTTGCCTGCCTGCCATGATGACGTCGTTAAGGGAGAAAAGGCCGCCGTCGTCGAGCGGCTGGGAATGATCCTGCGCCTCGTTTGCGCTTTCGGGTTTGTCGGTAAAAGTCATACGTTCCTCTTTTTGGTTGCAACACGAGCATTATAAAACGCGGTAAACGCGACGAGCCGGTGGGTTGGTTTTGGTTTTGTTTCGCGGCTTGCGGCCGACAGATGTATTCGCGGCCGCGGGCCAGGTCTTGAGCAGGCGGCGAGGGATTATACTGAGATAAACATAAAGAATCGGCGCTTTTGTTGCGCGCCGCAGCATGCTAGAGGTGCATATGGCTGAGAAACTCATTCCGTTGGAGGACGCACAGGCGATCGTCTTGTCGCACGTGAATCGCACCGAAGTTGTCGAGATTCCCGTGTGGCAGGCCGTCGGTCTTCCCTTGGCCGAGGACGCGGTGGCCGATATCGACATCTCGCCGTTTGCCAACAGCGCTATGGACGGATATGCCGTGCACTCGGCGGATTTGGCGCAGGCATCTGGCGAGGCGCCGGTGACGCTCGACGTTATCGGACACGAGGCCGCGGGCCATGTGTTTGAGGGCGCAATCGGCGCGGGTGAGACGGTCCGCATCATGACGGGCGCGCCGGTGCCCGAGGGTGCCGATGCCGTTGTGAAATACGAGATCGTCGACGTGCTCGATGGCGACGGCAACGAGGGCTCGCACGTTCGCTTTTCGGCGCCGGCCAAGGTGGGGGAGAACGTTCGCTCGGCTGCCGAGGAGGCCCATGCCGGCGATGTTGTGATGCACGCTGGCGAGGTTGTGGCCCCGGCCGGCGCCGGTTTGCTGGCGAGCGCCGGTTACGCGAACGTTAGAGTGCACGCCGCCCCGCGCGTGGGCGTTATCTCGCTGGGCACGGAGCTGGTCGCGCCCGGCCAGCTGCCGGCGCGTGGGCAGATTCGCGATTCCAATTCCTCGGCGTTAATGGCCGAGGCACTCGATGCTGGGGCCGACCCGGTGTTCTACGGCATTGCGCCCGACGACGAGCGGGCGATTGCCGAGCTTGTGCACCGCGCCGCGCAAGAGTGCGATTTTGTCATTACGAGCGGTGGCGCCTCGGCTGGCGACTACGACTACGTGACGGCGCTGGTTCGGCGCGAGGGCGAGGTGCTGTTCGATCGCATTTCGTTGCGTCCCGGCAAGGCCATTACGTTTGGCCTGCTCGGCGGCAAGCCCTATCTGGGGCTTTCGGGCAACCCCGCGGCGGCATACGTGGGCTTTGAGATGCTCGCCCGCCCGGCGATTCGCAAGATGCGCGGCTTTGCCGAGGGTGCGCGTCCCGTGCAGCAGGCGGTTCTTACCCACGGCGTGAAGAAGCGACAGGACCGACGCTTCTATGATCGCGCCACGGTTGCGCGCGATGCGCAGACGGGTGAGCTTACGGTCACCGAGGCGCACAGCCAGAACTCGGCGCTGCTCGGAACCATGCAGCGTGCGAACTGCCTGTTGCGCATCAACGAGGGTCCGTGCGATCTTGAGCCGGGCGACGTCGTGGATGTCGTCCGTGTCGATCTGCCCGAGGGCGCCGTGCTGTAGGAGGAATGCTATGGAGTTGAAGATTTCGATCGTGACGTGCTCGGATACGCGCGATCTTGCCCAGGACGAAGCAGGCGCTGCACTCGAGGAGCTCGTCGCGGCGCAGGGCTGGACGGTTGCCTCGCATACGGTGGTGCATGACGATGTTGACGAGATCGGTGCTGCCATTGTGGCTGCGGCCGACGATTGCCAGGCCAACGTGGTCATCACCTGCGGCGGCACGGGGCTTTCGATGCGCGACGTGACGCCCGAGGCGACGCGTGCCGTCTGCGACCGCGATGTGCCGGGTATTGCCGAGGCGATCCGTGCATACTCTATGACCAAGACGCGCCGTGCCATGCTTTCGCGCGCCGTGTGCATGCAGCGTGGGGCTGCGCTTGTCATCAACTTTCCGGGATCCACGAAGGCGGCTCGCGAAAGCTGGGAGGCCGTGAGCGACCAGCTGGAGCACGCGGCCCACATGACGGCGGGCGGTGGACACGCTCGCTAAACTGCTTGCCTGTAGCGGAGTGACCTTATGGGTCGCTCCGCTTTTTTAAGCGGCGACAACGCGAGCGTCTTGCGGCTATCGGTATAAGAAATTATCAAACGATAATTTCTTATCACAAGCATTATTCGCGCTAAAGTATAATTCAATTACAGGATAAAGCCCGCGGCGGGGTGCCCGGGCGTAGCGCTCGAAAGGGTTGAACATGTTCGATATGGTTTCTCGCCGCGGATTCGTCTCGCTTTCTGCTGTCGCCGCTGCCGGCCTTGGCCTTGCTGGCTGCTCGGGCAACAAGGAGCCTGAGTCGGCCGGCTCCGATGCGGGTTCTGCCAAGACTTCTTTCAAGAAGGCTGTCGAGCTGCAGGTATTTGCCGCCAACTCGCTCGAGAAAGCTCTGCCCGAGGTTCAGAAGCTCTACACCGATCAGACCGGTACCACCTTTGCCGACACGCAGTTTAAGGCGTCCGGCGACCTTGTCGAGCAGATGCGCGCCGGCGCTGCGGTGGACGTGCTCATCACGGCCTCTAAGGGCACTATGGATGATGCCGAGGCCGCCGAGCTCGTCGATGCCGACACGCGCGAGGACATGTTCGTCAACGACCTCGTGATTATTCGTGCCGAGGGCTCCGACACCAAGGTCGAGGCCATCGCCGACGTCGCGAACCTGGACGGCAAGATTGCCGTCGGCGACGCTAAGACCGTTCCCGCCGGCAAGTATGCCAACCAAGCGCTGGCTTCTGTTGGGCTCTACACCGGTACCGAGGGCGACGACGGCGAGTATGCACCCGAGCTCGCCGACAAGGTGGCCCTGGCCGACAAGGTCGGCACCGCCGCAGCTTACGTCTCTACGGGCGACTGCGTGGCCGGCTTTGTCTACAGCTCCGACATCTTCCGCTACGACGGCATCGAGGAGGCCTTCGTGTGCCCCGAGGATTCGCACAAGCCCATCGTGTATCCGGGTGCCGTTGCCGAGAGCTCCGAGCACGCCGACGAGGCCAAGGCGTTCATCGACTTCTGTCTGACCAACAAGAAGGCGCAGAAGATTTGGGCTAAGTACGGATTTGAGCTTTCCGCGTAGTGCGGCTTGGAGCGATAATCCCATCGTTTTGTCTTTTGCCCTGTCCTCGTCTTTCCTTGGAGCGTTTCGTGCGTAATAGATTTCGCATTCTTGTCGCCTGTGCTTTGACGCTCGCGCTTTGCTGGGTGCCGGGATGGGCGTTTGCCGGTGGTACTGAGGGCGGGGCCCAGGTTGCCGTGACCGCCAAGGGGCTTTCTTATGGGCTCGATGGTTTTGAACGGTTAGCCAAGGGGACCGCCCGTGTCATGGAGGGCCAGCCCGAGGGCTATCGGTTTCCCGTTGAAGGGGACACGGACCTCATAGTGGCGCCTGCTGCCGATCGCGTTGTGGTGTGGGTATCGCCCAAGGCGGTCGAGAAGTATGGATTGGATCCGCAGGACAACGAGTGCGCATCGGGTCTCAAGGCTCTCGTCTGCGAGCTTGACGGCGCAAACTGCATGGGAGGCGCACGGCTGGAAGACATGGATCTTCCTTGGTATGCCACGACGGAAGCGGCGTTTAATGTCGGTGGGTATACCTATGCCTTTGATGAGCGCGGTGCGAATGGGGACCGCTATGTGGTCATCGCATCAGCCTCGGGTGATGCCAAGGGCGGCGCGCGTTGGCTTGATAGCGCTCAAATCGTGGAAGCATCATCCGTTGTGATGCAAGATGAACAGGAGCCCTTGGCGTCCCTTGTCGCCTTTTTGACCGGCATCGACTATCGCCCGCTTTGGGTGTCTATCAAAACGAGTGGCCTTGCCCTGGTGATTGCCTTTGCGCTGGGCCTGTTTGCCGCATGGAAGACTATGGGCACGACGAGCCGCGTGAAGGGCCTGCTCGACTCGGCCTTTACCATCCCCATGGTGCTGCCTCCCACGGTGTGCGGCTTTCTGCTCCTCATGCTGTTTGGCCGCTCGACCGGGGTTGGCCAGTGGCTTATCGCGCACGGCATCTCGATCGTCTTTACCTGGCCAGCGGCGGTGATATCTGCCGTGGTGGTGTCGTTTCCCCTGGTCTACCGTACGGCGCTCGGCGCCTTTGAGAGCCTGGACACGCAGATGCTCGACGCCGCGCGAACCCTGGGGTGGTCCGAGCGCCGTATCTTTGCCAAGCTTATGATGCCACTCGGCTGGCCCTCGATCGCCGCCGGTACGGTGCTCGCCTTTGCCCGTGCGATGGGTGAGTTCGGTTGCACCCTCTTCTTTGCGGGTAACTATGCCGGTATTACGCAGACCATCCCCATCGCTATCTACTTTGAGTGGATGGGTGGCAACATCTCAGTTGCCCTCTTTTGGGTTGTCGTCGTGATTGCGTTTAGTTTCCTGGTCATCCTGTTTATCAACATGTACACCGCGCATTCGCAAAAGTATCGCGAGCGGGGCCTTTCCCGTGCGGAGCGCAAGCGGGCCAAAGAACTCGCCGATACGGCCGATTCGCTCGACCCGGTGGGCGGCGATGCCCTGCGTATCGATCGCGAGGCGCTGGCCGAGCTCATGCGCGATGATGCCACTCTGCAGGGAGGTCGATAGGCCATGTCGATCGTTCTGGATATCAAAAAGCGCTATCCCGGGTTTACGCTCGATATGCAGCTTGAGGCTGGAGAGGAGCGCGTGGCGCTGCTGGGCGCCTCGGGGTGCGGCAAGAGCTGTACGCTACGCTGCATTGCCGGTGTGGAGACGCCCGACGAGGGCAAGATCGTCGTCAACGGCGTGACCTTTTTTGATTCGGCGGCGGGCATCAACCTATCGCCCCAGGAGCGTAAATGCGCCCTGCTGTTCCAAAACTATCAGCTGTTTCCCAATATGACGGTGGCCGATAACGTGTGCGCCGGCGTACAGGATGCGGGTGACGTCGCTGCACGCAAAAAGCTCGCCGAGCGCTATCTGGGCATTTTTGGTCTGGCCGATTTTGCCGACCGCTATCCCGCACGCCTCTCGGGTGGTCAGCAGCAGCGCGTGGCGCTTGCGCGCATGGTGGCGGCACACCCGGGCATTTTTATGTTCGACGAGCCCATGAGCGCGCTCGATGCCTACCTTAAGAGCGCGCTCGAGCAGAACATGCTCGACCTGTTCGACGTGTGCAACCGCACCGTGCTCTACGTGAGCCACGATATCGACGAAGCGTGTCGCCTGTGCCAGCGCATTTGCGTGATGCATAACGGGCATGTGGAGGAGATCGGCTCCGTCGAAGATGTGGTCCGCCGGCCGCAAACCTTGGCCGCGCTGCGCTTGACGGGCTGCAAGAACACAAGCCGGGCGTGCAAGATCGGCGACGAAGAAGTTGAGGCTCTCGACTGGGGCATGACCTTTAATGTGGGTCGCGAGGTTCCTGATGATGTGGCGTACCTGGGGATTCGCGCAAGTTACTTCCATGTTGACAACCGTGCCGAGCGGGGTCGTAACAGCTACGACTTACACGTGGCCCGGGTGAGCGATTCGCGCTTTGAGCGGCTGGTGCTGTTGGACGTGCCACGTGTCGATGCGCCCACGCGTCTGCAGTGGAAGGTCAACAAGGTGAGCGTGGCTTCCGACGAGCTGCCGCAGGCCGACGAGACCCTGCGCATGCACTTCGATGCCAAGAGAATTCATCTGGTTTGTCGATAATGTGACAAAGGGACAGTCCCTTTGTCCCTTCTGCTGCGTCGCGTAGGGGTTGCGATACGCCGCCCGCTCGCGGCGCCACCATGCGTATACTGGGAGGAAAAGATTGGCCTATGAGAGGAGGGATCGATGGCTGACGATTTCATCAAGCTCACGCAGATGACCGCTGCCTCTGGTTGAGCCGCTAAGTTGGCTCCTGGAGCCCTCGCCCAGGTCCTGGGCGACTTACCCAATGTGCATAACGACAACCTGCTCGTGGGGTTCGATACCTCCGACGATGCGAGCGTCTTTCGCGTTGGCGATAATCTGGGCCTCGTTCAGTCCATCGACTTCTTCCCGCCGATGGTCGACGACCCGTTTCTGTTTGGCCAGATCGCGGCGGCAAACTCGCTGTCGGACATCTACGCCATGGGTGGGCGGCCGAGCCATGCCATGAACCTGCTGTGCATTCCCAGTTGCCTGGGCGTCGAGGTCGCAGGTGAGATTCTGGCGGGTGGCGCCGACAAGTGCGTCGAGGCTGGCTGCACCATCGCGGGCGGCCACACCATCAACGACGACGAGCCCAAGTACGGCCTGTCCGTGAGTGGCTTTGTCGCGCTCGACCGCATGCTCGCCAACAGCGGTGCGCGCGTGGGCGATGTCCTACTGCTGACCAAGGCGATCGGCTCGGGCATTATCACCACGGCCATTAAGGGCGTGCTCATCGAGCAGGACGAGGCCGCAGCCATGTTTGACTCGATGCGCACCCTCAACGAGGCCCCGATTCGCCTGGCCGAGGGACTCGAGCTTCACGGCTGCACCGATGTCACGGGCTTTGGCCTGATCGGGCATGCGTGCGAGATGGCCGAGGGCTCGGGCGTGCAGATTGAGCTCGCGTCGGGGGCGGTGCCGCTCTTTGACCAGGTGCTCAATATGGCGCGTCTGGGCATTATCCCTGCCGGCGCCTACCGCAACCAGGATTTCTTTGGCCCGCGCGTGGCGGCCGACGATGACCTGGAGCCGGGAATGCTGGATGCGCTGTACGATCCGCAGACCTCGGGCGGCCTGCTCATCGCAGCGCCTGCTGCCGATGTGGATGAGCTCGCCCGCCGCCTGCATGCCGAGGGGCGCATCGCGGCCGTTGTCGGGCGCGTGTGTGAGGCGGAGCCGGGCGGTCCTGCCGTCCGCGTTGTTCGCTAGCCCGCACGTTTATGTAACTGTTTGCCGTTCTCTAGAACGGCTCTTTCGAAAGGAATTTGCTATGTCTACCAAGATTGAAGTCAATGCCATGGGCGATGCCTGCCCGCTGCCCGTCGTCAAGACGCTCAAAGCTCTGAAGCAGCTCGATGGCGAGGGCGCCGTCGTGACCTCGGTCGACAACGAGACCGCCGTCAAGAACATCTCCAAGATGGCGCAGGAGAAAGGCTGCACGGCCTCGGTCGAGAAGGTTTCTGACGCCGAGTGGCACGTGACCGTGGCGACCTCTGGCGCCGTTGCCATGGCCGATCCCGAGCAGGATGGCGCTGCCTTCTGTGATGCCAGCGCCGGCAAGGGCAGGCTCGTCATTTCCGTCTACACCGACTGCATGGGCCGTGGCGACGACGAGCTGGGCCACAAGCTCATGAAGGCGTTTATCTTTGCCGTGACGCAGCAGGAGGAGCTGCCCGCGACCATGCTGTTCTACAACGGCGGCGCCAAGCTCACCGTTGAGGGCTCGCCGGTGCTCGACGACCTGAAGGGCCTGGCCGAGCAGGGCGTCGAGATTCTCACCTGTGGTACCTGCCTCGACCACTATGGCATTAAAGACCAGCTTGCGGTGGGCGAGGTCACCAACATGTACGTGATCGTGGAGAAGATGGAGCAGGCCGTGCGCGTCGTGCGCCCGTAGCGTATTGGTTGGAGTTGCCATGAGGGAGAAGCGCCCGGCGCTTGTCATCACGTTTCCCACCACGGCGGCCGCCATGGGCTGCGAGTCCCTGTGCATCGAGCGCGGCCTTCCCGGGCGAACGGTTCCCGTGCCCGGGGAGGTCGCTGCCGGCTGTGGTCTGGCGTGGAAAGCGTTGCCTGCCGATGAGGAGCTGCTGCGCGGCGAACTCGCCGCGGCGGGCGTTCCCACCGAGGGCTATACCGTGATTGATATGTGGGAGGTCGTGCGATGATCTACCTGGATAACGCGGCGACGACCATGCACAAGCCGCAGACGGTCATCGATGCCGTGACGCAGGCGATGTGCTCGCTCGGCAATGCCGGGCGCGGCGCCACGTCGGGTGCCCTCGATGCCGCTCGTACGATTCACGGTTGCCGTGCCAAGCTTGCGCGCCTTTTAGGTTGCCCGAGGGCGGACCATGTGTGCTTTACGCCCAACTCTACGGCGGCGCTCAACACCGCCATCTGTGGCGTGGTGCGCCCCGGCGACCGCGTGGTCACGACGGTGCTCGAGCACAACTCCGTGCTACGTCCGCTCAATCGCTTGGCGGCAGAGCAGGGTGTGACGGTTGAGCATGCGGGTTGCGACGCGAACGGCGCGCTCGACTACGACGAGCTCGAGCGGCTAGTCACGCCCGGTACGCGTGCCGTGGTGGTGACGCACGCCTCAAATGTGACCGGCAACGCGGTCGACATTGCGCGCGTGGCGGCCATGGCCCATGCGGCCGGTGCGCTGGTGATCGTCGATGCCTCTCAGTCTGCCGGCACGGCGCGTATCGATATGCATGCCATGGGGCTCGACATTGTGTGCTTTACCGGCCACAAGGGGCTCATGGGACCCCAAGGCACCGGCGGCCTGGCCGTGGCGGAGGGCATTGACGTGTCTCCGTGGGCCATGGGCGGCACGGGCGTGCACAGCTTTGACCCACTGCAGCCACTTGAGTGGCCCACGCGTCTTGAGGCGGG
>UQQL01000066.1 GCA_900543275.1 uncultured Collinsella sp.
GTTTTCGTAGATTCCGCACGAGCCGAAGAGCACTTAATGTGCTCTTCGTGCGAGCCCAGGACCTGACCGAGCGAAAACCTTGCGCCTGGCCTTCGGCGGCGCGGCCGGATGGTGGAATTGTGTGCAGCCCGGTTTCCCGTTGACCGACGCCGGGGTCCCCGCCATAATACTTTCGGTTCACGCACGAATCCGCTGCCAGAGACAGCCGGTGCAAACGGGCATCGCCCGCGAGCTTAATGGGATATCCCGCCAGCCGAGGTGGTCGAGTAGATATGTCTTCTCGCCCCCGTCGCTCATGCAGCGCGGGGGCTTTCTTTTTGGACATGCCCCCGTCACGTCCTTGTGGCGGACCGTGCCCGGAAAGAATTCGAGGAGGTGTAATTTATGCCCCAGCAGTACAAAATCGACAAGGTTGCAGAGATCGAGTCCCGTATCGCCGAGAACGCCGGTCTGTTTGTCGTCAACTACAACGGTCTGACGGTTAAGCAGGCTCAGGAGCTGCGTCATCAGCTTCGCGAGTGCGGCGCCGAGATGAAGGTCTACAAGAACAACCTGGTCAAGATCGCTCTCAAGAACCAGGAGCAGCCCGAGCTCGACGAGATCCTCGCCGGCCCCGTCGCTTATGTGTTCTACGAGTCCGAGCCGGTCGAGGCCGCTAAGGCCCTTAAGGACTTCTCTGCTAAGTCCAAGGGCGTCCTTGAGATCAAGGGCGGTATCTCCGACGGCAAGGCCGTTTCCGCTGATGATGTTAAGGCTATCGCCGAGCTGCCCACCAAGGATCAGCTTCTCGGCCAGATCGCCGGTCTCATCTCCGGTTTCGCTCGCGACATCGCTGTCTGCGTCAACGGCGTTTCCTCTGGTCTCGCTCGTTCGATCCAGCAGGTCTCCGAGCAGAAGGCAGCCTAGTTGCTGTTTTCACCCGCGGCGGCAACGCCGCACCCCTGGCGCATTCGCGCCGTGTTTTAACTGATCTCCGTGCATCCGCACGGAAACCGAAAGGACTTAGAAATGGCTAAGCTTACCACCGATGAGATCATCGATGCTCTTAAGGAAATGACCCTTCTCGAGGCTTCCGAGCTCGTTAAGGCTATCGAGGACACCTTCGGCGTTTCCGCCGCTGCTCCTGCCGCTGTTGTCGCCGCTCCCGCTGCTGGCGCTGCTGAGGCCGAGGAGAAGACCGAGTTTGACGTCGTGCTCGAGGGCTTCGGCGACAACAAGATCCAGGTCATCAAGGCCGTCCGTGAGCTCACCAACCTTGGCCTGAAGGAGGCCAAGGAGGTCGTCGAGGGCGCTCCCAAGGCTGTTCTCGAGGGTGCCAAGAAGGAGGACGCCGAGGCTGCCAAGGAGAAGCTCGAGGCTGCTGGCGCTGCTGTCACCCTCAAGTAATCAGGCTTTCTCGCCAGATTTCTTTGCAGACGGGGTTCGCATTGCGAGCCCCGTCTTTTTTGTTTTTCGGTCCCTCGGCATCGGTTGCTCAAACTGCCATGTTCTGTGATTTGCGTCGTATCGGGTGCCCTGCCGTTGGGCAATAAAATTGCACCATTCGAGCAATAATTTGCGTTGACCTGCTGAAGAATTGTCTCTGCCTTGTAGCGACATATAGTTCCAGCGGTAAGATGCTTGGGTATCGCAATTTGGTCTGCGGCTGTGTGCCGCACGCATGGGGCGCTTTTGCGCCTGCGAAAGGATCTTTGAATAACATGAAGGCAATCATCCCCGCCGCCGGTCTTGGCACGCGTTTTCTGCCTGGCACCAAGTGCACGCCCAAAGAGATGCTGCCGGTGCTCGACAAGCCCGTCATTCAGTACGTCGTCGAGGAGGCACTCGACCCCGAGGAGGTCGACGACGCCATCATCGTTACTTCTCCCGGCAAGCCCGAGCTGCTGAACTACTTCCAGCCCGACCGTTCGCTCGAGAACCTGCTGCGCGAGCGCGGCAAGAACGCCTATGCCGATGCCGTCGCCCACGCTGGCGGTATGCCGGTCGACTTCCGTTATCAGTACGAGCCCAAGGGCCTCGGCCATGCTATTCGCTCTGCTGCCGACGCCGTGGCAGGGGAGAACTTCCTGGTTCTTCTGGGCGACTACGTTGTGCCTAACCGCGATATCTGCGACAAGATGCTCGCCGTTTCCAAGGAGCACGGTGGCGCTTCTGTTATCGCCGTCGCTGCTTGCTCGCCCGAGGAAGTCAGCCGCTACGGCGTTATCGCCGGCGAGCGCGTCGGTTCGCTCGAGGGCGCCGAGAACGTTGCCGATGCCGAGCCGGGCGCTGTCTGGCGTATCGGCGGTCTGGTTGAGAAGCCCGCTCCCGAGGCCGCTCCGTCCAACCTGTACATCGTCGGTCGCTACCTGCTGAGCCCGCTGGTCATGGACCTGCTGGCAGATCAGCAGGCCGGCAAGGGCGGCGAGATCCAGCTCACCGACGCCATGGCCCGTTCGCTCGACCGCGAGGCCATGTATGCGGTCGTCATCGACCCGCTGTCGGGCTACGACACCGGCACTCCCTCTGGCTGGATGGCCACCAACGCCCTCATGGCTGCAAGCGACCCCCGCTTTGCCGATGCCTTCTGGGACGCTATCGACGAGCGCGGCGGATTGATGCGCAAGTAAGCCTTCGGGCATCGACATTTACGGGCGCGGACTTCGGTTCGCGCCCGTTTTTTATAAGAGCTGCGATTGCCGGCTCTCTGTTCACAGAAAATATATGAACAGATGTTCGATACACATATATCTACCTGCGTGTTTTCTGTCGAAAAACTTTGCTACTCCAAAAACTCAATCGCGTCAAGGCTTTTCTTGCCCAACGGTCGGTACCTGATAAACTATTAGGTTGCGATAACTGGCGAAGCTATGCCTCGCCAACCCACCGAGCATTTCCGTGAAGGAGGAAAAACCTGGTGACCTACGCATACACTGCCACTGAGCGCAAGCGCGTCAGCTTCGGGAAAATCCCGGAGGCCATGGAGCTCCCCAACCTTATCTCTGTTCAAAGGGAATCCTTTGAGCGTTTTAAGGATGAGGGCCTTCGTGAGGCGTTCAAGGAATCCAGCCCCATCCAGAGTCAGAACCATGTTCTCGAGGTTACCTTCGGCGAGCATCAGTTCGGCGACCCCGCGCACACCGTCGAGGAGTGCCGCGAGAAGGATATGACCTATCAGGCTCCGCTTCTGACCGACGTCCGTCTCACCAACAAGGAGACCGGCGAGATCAAGGAGCAGCTCGTCTTCATGGGCGACTTCCCCATGATGACCGATCAGGGCACCTTCATCATCAACGGTACCGAGCGTATCGTCGTCTCGCAGCTCGTCCGCTCCCCGGGCGTGTACTACAGCTCCGAGATGGATTCGGGCAAGCAGATCTACAAGGCCCAGATCATCCCGTCCCGCGGTGCCTGGCTTGAGTTCGAGGTCGACAAGCGCGACCAGCTCATGGTCTCCATCGACCGTAAGCGCAAGCAGAGCGCCACGATGTTCCTGCGCGCCCTTGGCATCGCCGTCACCAACGACGACATCATCGAGCTGCTCGGCAACTCCGATGTGATCAAGCGCACCCTCGAGCGCGACACCGCCCTCACTCGCGAGGACGCCCTCATCGAGATCTACCGTCGCCTGCGCCCGGGCGAGCCTCCCACCGTGGACGCTTCCCGCAGCCTGCTCGAGGGTCTGCTCTTCAACCCGCAGCGCTACGACCTGGCCCGCGTCGGTCGTTACAAGGTCAACAAGAAGCTCAACCTCACCACCGAGGAAGAGGTCACGGTGCTCACTGACGAGGATATCGTCGCGACGCTGCGCTACCTCCTGTCCCTCGCTGCCGGCGAGCAGGGCTTCAAGGTCGACGACATCGACCACTTTGGCAACCGCCGCATCCGTACCGTCGGCGAGCTCGTCGCCAACCAGTTCCGTATCGGCATGAGCCGTATGGAGCGCGTCGTCCGTGAGCGCATGAGCTCCCAGGACATCGACGAGATTACCCCGCAGTCGCTCATCAACATCCGCCCGATCGTGGCTTCCATCAAGGAGTTCTTCGGTTCCTCGCAGCTCTCGCAGTTCATGGACCAGGCGAACCCCCTGACCGGTCTGACCCACAAGCGCCGTCTGTCCGCACTTGGCCCTGGCGGTCTTGCCGGTCACAAGTCCGGCTCCAGCCGCCGCACCAACGTGCCGACGGCCGTCCGCGACGTTCACAATTCGCACTACAGCCGCATGTGCCCGATCGAGACCCCCGAAGGCCCCAACATCGGCCTGATCGGCTCGCTCGCCCTCTACGCCCGCGTCAACGAGTATGGCTTCATCGAGGCCCCGTTCCGTCGCGTCGAGAACGGCGTTGCCACCGACCAGATCGACTGGATGACCGCTGACGAGGAAGAGAAGCACGTCATCGCGCCGGCCAACACGCCGCTCGATCCCAAGACCAACGAGTTCATCACGACCGATGCCGAGGGCAAGATCGTCCGTCCGCACGCCGTGATCGCCCGTACCCGCGACTTCGACGGCTCCTTCGGCGCACCCGCCGACGTGCCTGTCGAGGACGTCGACTACATGGACGTCTCGCCGCGTCAGATGCTCTCCGTCGCAGCCACGCTGATCCCGTTCCTTGAGCACGACGACGCCAAGCGTACGCTGATGGGCGCTAACATGCAGCGCCAGGCCGTGCCGCTGGTTCACCCCGCCGCTCCCTATGTCGGTACCGGCATGGAACGTCGCGCCGCTCTGGACTCCGGCGAGGTCACCCTGGCCAAGAACGCCGGCGAGGTCATCTTTGCCGACGCCGCCAAGATTATCGTCAAGCATGCCGGTGGCATGGACGAGTATCACCTGGCCAAGTACCAGCGCTCCAACCAGTCCACCTGCATCAACCACCGTCCGCTCGTGCGCGTCGGTGACACCGTTGAGCAGGGCGAGCCCCTGGCCGACGGTCCTTCGACCGATCACGGCGAGCTCGCACTGGGCCAGAACCTCACCGTGGCCTACATGCCGTGGGAAGGCTTTAACTACGAGGACGGTATCGTCGTGTCCGAGCGCCTGGTGGCCGAGGACCTGCTGACGACCATCAACATCACCCGTCACGAGATCGACGCCCGCGACACCAAGCTCGGCCCCGAGGAGATCACCCGCGAGATCCCGAATCTCTCCGAGGACATGCTTGCCAACCTCGACGAGGACGGCATCATCCGCATCGGCGCCGAGGTCGGCCCTGGCGACATCCTGGTCGGTAAGGTCACGCCTAAGGGCGAGAGCGCTCTGACCGCCGAGGAGCGCCTGCTGCGCGCCATCTTCGGCGCCAAGGCCCACGACGTCCGCGATACCTCCCTTAAGATGCCTCACGGCGCTTACGGCCGCGTTATCGACGTTGTCCGCTTTAGCCGCGAGAACGGTGACGACCTGGCCCCCGGCGTCAACGAGCAGGTGCGCGTCTACGTCGCCCAGCGTCGTAAGATCCAGCAGGGCGATAAGATCGCCGGTCGCCACGGCAACAAGGGTGTTATTTGTAACGTTCTGCCGGTCGAGGACATGCCCTACATGGCTGACGGTACCCCGATCGACGTTATCCTCAACCCGCTGGGCGTTCCTTCGCGTATGAACGTCGGCCAGCTGCTCGAGTGCCACCTTGGCTGGGCTGCTGCCTGCGGTTGGGATACCGAGCAGGCCGACTCCGACAAGTACGTCCCTGGTCCGTTCTTCACCGCGACGCCCGTCTTCGACGGCGCCAAGGAGGACGAGATCGCCGAGGTCATCCGTCGTGCCAACAAGAACATGCTCAACAAGGCCACCGCTGCCTTTGGCGATCACATGCGCCCCGAGTTTGTCACCCAGCTTGACGAGCGCGGCAAGACCCGTCTGTTCGACGGCCGCACCGGCGAGGAGTTCCGCGAGCCCATTACCGTGGGTACGTCCTACATCCTCAAGCTCGGCCACATGGTCGACGACAAGATCCACGCCCGTTCGACCGGCCCTTACAGCCTGGTTACCCAGCAGCCTCTGGGCGGCAAGGCTCAGTTCGGCGGCCAGCGCTTCGGCGAGATGGAAGTTTGGGCACTGTACGCTTACGGTGCTTCCAACGTTCTGCAGGAGATCCTGACCGTCAAGTCCGACGATACCGTGGGCCGCGTCAAGACCTACGAGTCCATCGTCAAGGGCGAGAATGTTCCGGTCCCGGGTATCCCCGAGTCCTTCAAGGTTCTCGTCAAGGAGATCCGCTCCCTCGCACTGGACATCGAGCCCATGCACGATGCCGACGAGGACGCCTCCGCCCCTGTGACCGCCGAGGAGACCTCCGCTCTCGACGACCTGGCTGCGCTCGCCGGCGTTGACGCCGACGTCGAGGCCGAGGATGCCGAGACCGCCGAGGCACCCGAGGCTGTCGCCGCCACGACCACTGATAAGGAGTAGTTGACTGTGGCAGATTTCGAAGCTACTGATTTTGACTCGGTAAAGATCTCCCTTGCCTCCGCCGACCAGATCCGTTCCTGGTCGCACGGTGAGGTCAAGAAGCCGGAGACCATCAATTACCGTACCCTCAAGCCCGAGAAGGACGGCCTGTTCTGCGAGAAGATCTTCGGTCCCGCCAAGGACTGGGAGTGCTCCTGCGGCAAGTACAAGGGCATCCGCTTTAAGGGCATCGTCTGCGAGCGCTGCGGCGTCGAGGTCACCTCGGCCAAGGTGCGTCGCGACCGCATGGGCCACATCGAGCTCGCCGCTCCCGTGTCCCACATCTGGTACTTCAAGAGCCCCACGAGCTTCCCGATGAGCCGTATGCTCGACATCAAGTCCAAGGACCTCGAGAAGGTTCTGTACTTTGCCAGCTACATCATCACCGAGGTTGACTATGAGGCCCGCGAGGCCGACGCCGACGACCTGCGCGAGGAGCTCGCCGCCGATCTGGAAGAGATCGATGCCGAGTGCGCCCGCCAGATCGAGTCCCTCAAGGAGCAGGGCGACCCCGAGAACTTTGACGAGTTCTCCGACGAGGAGCCGCTGACCCCCGAGGAGATCGCCTCTGGCATCGTCGACATCGAGGAAGAGTGCAAGGACGAGAAGCAGCTCCGCACGGACGCCTTCAACGCCTTCATGAAGCTCACCGAGCGCGACCTCATCTCCGATGAGCCGCTGTTCCGCGAGATGACCCGCTACTACTCCATGTACTTCAAGGGTGGCATGGGTGCCGAGGCCGTCCGCGACCTGCTCGCTGCCATCGACCTTCCTTCCGAGGCCGAGAAGCTCAAGGCCATCATCGCTGACGAGGACTCCCAGAAGCAGAAGCGCGAGAAGGCCGTCAAGCGCCTCGAGGTCGTTGACGCCTTCCTGAAGGGTGGCAACAGCCCCGCGAACATGATCCTGGACGTTATCCCGGTCATTCCGCCCGATCTGCGCCCGATGGTCCAGCTCGACGGCGGCCGCTTCGCCGCGTCCGACCTCAACGACCTGTACCGTCGCGTGATCAACCGTAACAACCGACTCAAGCGCCTGCTCGACCTGGACGCCCCTGCGATCATCGTGAACAACGAGAAGCGCATGCTCCAGGAGTCCGTGGACGCCCTGTTCGACAACGGCCGTCGTGGTCGCCCGGTCTCTGGCCGTGGCGGTCGCCCGCTCAAGTCGCTCGCCGAGGCCCTCAAGGGCAAGCAGGGTCGTTTCCGTCAGAACCTGCTGGGTAAGCGTGTTGACTACTCCGGCCGTTCGGTTATCGTTACCGACCCCAAGCTGCTGCTGCACCAGTGCGGTCTGCCCAAGACCATGGCGCTGGAGCTCTTCAAGCCCTTCGTCATGAAGCGCCTGGTCGAGCTCGGCAAGGTCGAGAACATCAAGGGCGCCAAGCGCGCTATCGACCGTGGTGCCACCTTTGTGTGGGACATCCTCGAAGAGGTCATCGACGGCCGCGTCGTGCTGCTCAACCGTGCACCGACCCTGCACCGTCTGTCCATCCAGGCCTTTGAGCCGGTGCTGGTCGAGGGCAAGGCTATCCACCTGCACCCGCTGGTCTGCTCGCCCTTCAACGCCGACTTCGACGGCGACCAGATGTCTGTCCACGTGCCGCTGTCCAGCCAGGCTCAGGCCGAGGCTCGCGTGCTCATGCTCTCTGCGAACAACCTGCGCTCGCCGGCATCCGGCAAGCCGGTCAACATCCCCTCGCAGGACATGATCATCGGTGTGTACTACCTGACCCAGGTCCGCGACGGTCTGCCGGGCGAGAACCACGTGTTCTCGAGCTTCGACGACGCGCTGCACGCCTATGACTGCCGCTCCGAGGTCGACATGCAGGCCAAGATTCAGGTCCGCGTGTCCGCCGAGAACGCCAATGTCATCAACGAGGACGGCACCCGTATCTTCCGCGTCAAGAACGGCAAGAACGAGTTTGTCGACTACGACGTCACCGGCAACAAGACCGCGCGCTTCGAGACCTCTATCGGCCGCATCATCTTCAACCGCCAGTGCCTGCCCGAAGACTACGAGTTCATGAACTACAAGATGGTCAAGGGCGACGTGGCCAAGCTGGTTGCGGACTGCTGCGATCGTTACCCCGAGGCCAAGGTCGGCCCGATCCTCGACGCCATCAAGTACTCCGGCTTCCACTACGCTACCCGCGCCGGCCTCACCATCTCGGTGTGGGACGCTCTCATCCCTGCCGAGAAGCAGGAGCTGCTCGACCGCGCTCAGGCCAACGTCGACCAGATCAACGAGTACTTCGAGGAGGGCTTCATCAACGAGACGGAGCGCCACATCGAAGTCGTTAACGAGTGGACTGCTTGTACCGATAAGGTTGCAGCGCTCATGCTCGACATGTTCGACGAGGAGAACCCGCTGTACATGATGGCCGACTCCGGCGCCCGTGGTTCTAAGACCCAGCTGCGTCAGCTCGGCGGCATGCGTGGCCTGATGGCAGACATGTCCGGCGAGACGATCGACCTTCCCATTAAGGCGAACTTCCGCGAGGGCCTGCTGCCGCTCGAGTACTTCATTTCGACCTACGGCGCCCGTAAGGGCCTGGTCGATACCGCATCCCACACGTCGGACTCTGGTTACCTGACCCGTCGTCTGGTCGACGTGGCCCAGGACGTCATCGTCCGCGAGGAGGACTGCGGTACGCACGAGGGCGTCACCTACAACCTCATCATCCCCGGCACCACCGACCTCAACACCGACCTTGTTGGCCGTTGCTTCATTGAGGACGTCGTGGCCCCCGATGGCACCGTGCTCTTTGAGCAGGACGGCTACATCGAGAAGGTCGCCGACATCCAGAAGATGGTTGATGCCGGCCTCAAGAAGGTCAAGCTCCGCGCGCTGCTCACCTGCCGCTCCAAGTACGGCGTGTGCCAGAAGTGCTACGGCTGGGATCTTTCCACCCGTCGTCCGGTCGCCATCGGTACCGCGGTCGGCATTATTGCCGCCCAGTCCATCGGCGAGCCCGGTACGCAGCTTACGATGCGTACCATTCACTCCGGCGGCGTCGCTGGCGTCGACGATATTACGCAGGGTCTGCCTACGGTCAGCCGTATGTTCGATATCGTCGGCAACGTCAACGAGAAGATTCTGGGTCGCGAGGCCGAGCTGGCTCCGTACTCCGGTCACCTCTCGATTAAGCCCGAGAAGTCCGAGTACGTGCTGACGCTCACCGACTCCGAGGATCACACCCGTGTCCTCGACGAGCGCCGCGTCCCCGCATCGGTGCGCTTTATGCCCGAGATCGAGGATGGCTGCGAGGTTCGCGCCGGCGACCAGATCACCAAGGGCTTCGTCAACTTCCGCAACCTGCGCAAGCTGACCGACATCGAGTCGACGATGCACACCTTCGTCGAGAGCGTCAAGGACGTCTACACCAGCCAAGGCGTCGACCTGAACGACAAGCACATCGAGGTGCTCGCACGTCAGATGCTGCGTCGCGTTCAGATCACCAACCCCGGCGACTCCAAGTACCTGCTTGGTCAGTACGTCGACCGCTACGAGTTTGCCGACGAGGTCGAGCGCGTTGCCCGTCTGGGCGGTCAGGCTCCCGTGGCCGAGCCCGTCATCCTGGGTACGCTCAAGGTCGCGTCCAACATCGACTCCTGGCTGTCGAGCGCTTCGTTCATCCGTACCGCTGGCGTCCTTACCGAGGCTGCCATCGAGGGCAAGGTCGACCACCTGCTCGACCTTAAGTCCAACGTCATCGTCGGTAAGAAGATCCCGGCTGGTACCGGCCTCAAGCCGTACGCCAACGCCAAGCTGACGTATCGCACGGCCGACGGCTACGTGGACATCGACGGCCCGGCTTCGCCCAACGCCAAGTCGCTGCCCGAGTGGGCTCCTGTGGAGCTCAAGGACCTGGACGAGCAGCTCCCGCAGCAGCTCGACTGGGCCGGCTACGACGAGTTCGGTGGTGCTGACGGTTCGTTCACCCGCAACGGCCACACCATCTCCGCCGAGAAGGCTCGTCTGTACCTGTTCGACGACCTGGGCGTGTCGCAGCGCTGGACCAACAAGTTCAGCGAGGTTGGCATCGAGACGGTCGGCGACCTGGTTGGCAAGTCCGAGGAGGATCTGCTGCGCATCGATGGCATCGGCGCCAAGGCGATCGAGGAGCTCCGTGACGGCCTCGAGGCCCACGATCTGCTCTACATCCTCGAGAACAACGACGACGTTGCCGACGAGGAAGACCTCTCGCAGCTGCTGCAGATGGTCTTTAGCCCCGACGGTCCGGACGATATCCTGCTGGGTACCTCCGCTCCGACGCATCACGCCGACGCCGACGAGGAGCTCCTGGGCGCCCCGATCGACGACAAGAAGGCTCCCGCCAACGGCGCGATCAACGAGGACATGGCTTCCCTCGACGAGCTGCTCAACCAGCTCGTGGACACCGACGACGCCGAAGAGGCCAAGGACAACGACGAGGAATAATTTCCTAGTACGTTAACCGCCCTTCCAAAGACCCGCTTCCCAACATGAACTGCGTCCCAAATCTTGGACGCCCTAAATAGCGACTAGGCCGCGAGGGCCT
>UQQL01000067.1 GCA_900543275.1 uncultured Collinsella sp.
CGTCGTCGGCAGCGTCAGATGTGTATAAGAGACAGGCTGGGTATGGGCGGTCGGCCTCATGGCCGAGGAGGCGTAGGGGGGCGGTCCCCCGCACATAAGCCAGTCACCCCGGAAGCGGTTCGATCCGAAGCCGTTGAGGCGAACCTCAGGTCCCTTTTCTGCGAGCGCCCAGGGCGCCACACGCGTGCACAGACTGTCGGTTCGACGTAGAAGCCTCAGCCGTAGCAACGGATTGCCCAGCGAGAGATCGCCGCGGGCGGATATTAAACTGCAAAGACGAGCGTCGGTAAGACACGCCGAGGTCGCCGCGGACGGGCTGATATAGGGAGAGGGCCTGACCCCATATCGTTGGGGCCAGGCCCGATTTTGCCTCTTGACAATGTCCTGCTCATATTAAAAGGAACGTCCCCAAGTGCCGCTTAAATACCGTTTATCGAAGAAAAAATACCGCTCACCGGTCAGAATGATTGTTCTGGCTTTGGGCTTGTCTACAATAGCTCCCGTAAAAAGAAATGCGGAAGGTTACCGAGTCCCTCGGACGTGGGCCTAACCAAAGTCTTTGAACGGATGTGTCTCTATGGACGCACTCGCTTGATTTTGGTTGGGCTATATTTATGAAGGGACATGCCACCATGGGTTTCTTTTCTCGCCTGATGGGCGGTTCGGATGAGCAGAAGACTGCAACTTCCGAGTTCGAAATCCTCGCTCCCGTTTCCGGCGAGCTTGTTCATCTGGAAAAAACCAATGACCCCGCTTTTAGCAGCCGTGCCGTGGGCGATGGCGTTGCCGTGGTTCCCCAAGAGGGAACGGTGTGCGCTCCTGTCTCCGGTACCGTCGCGGCGCTGTTCCCGACCGAGCACGCGCTGGGTATCATGTCCGACGACAGCTCTGCTCAGGTGATGCTGCATATCGGAATCGACACTGTTAAACTTGAGGGCAAGGGCTTCCATGCGCTTGTTGCTCAGGGTGACCATGTCGACGCGGGCCAGCCCCTCGTCGAGGTCGATTTCGACGCGGTCCGCGCCGCCGGCTTCGATCCCACGGTCTTCGTTATCGTGTGCGAGCGTTCGGAGAACTCGACTCTTCGTGAGCACGCTTCCGGCCCTGTTGCTGTTAAAGAGCCTGTCGTCTGGCTTTCCGAGTAAATTCTTGTGGTGGGTACCGTGGTTATCAAGCGAGTTTTCAACAATAACGTCGCAATGGTCACTTCGGACGATGGCTCCGAGTTCATTGTCATCGGTCGAGGCCTCTGCTTTGGCCGTCATGCCGGCGACGCTATCGATGAAGCATCGGTCGAAAAGACCTATGCGCTGCAGGAGGGCACTTCTCAGGATTCGCGTACGATTGACCGCTTGGCACATCTTTTGGAGTCCATCCCCACCGTTAACCTCGTGATTTCCGAGGACATCGTTCAGATGCTCCGTCGAGAGCTCAATGTTGATGTCAACGACAAGATTCTCATTGCTCTTGCAGACCATATCAGCCTTGCTTTGGAGCGCGAGCGCAAGGGCGTCCCCTGCGAGAATCCGTTGCTGCTCGAGATCCAGCAGTTCTATCGCAAGGAGTACGCGCTTGCGGGCCGTGCGCTGCAGATTATCAAGGAGTATATGGGCATCCAGATGAGCGAAGAAGAGCAGGGTTTTATTACGCTGCATATCGTCAACGCCACCATGCCGCAACGCTCCGATCGTCTGATCGTTTCGGTCCAGCTTGTTCGCGACGTGCTTGCGATTGTTTCCGAGCGCTATGCTACGACCCTCGATGACACCTCGCTGCCTTACGAACGTTTCGTTCGTCACCTGCAGTTTTTCGCACAGCGAGCGCTCGATCCTGCGGCCGGGCAAATCAATGGCGACGCGCTGTTCCGAATCGATGAAACGGCGTATCCGTGCGCATTCTCGTGCGCGGACGCCATAGCTGCCCACTTGTCGTCTACCTATAACGTTGTCGTTACCGATGCCGAGAAGAGTTATCTCGCATATCACATTGTTAACCTGCTTGGAGAACCTGGTCTCTAGGCATAACGTGCCCACACATCGATTGATATAAGGCAGGGCTCACGGTCTTGTCTAGGGCACATCTGTCTTAATTTGCGGAAAAGGAAGGGGAGTACCGCTATGACCGCAAAAAAGAAGTTCAATTTCAAAGCGCCGTTGGAGGTGTTCGCGAAGTCAATCGTCCAGCCGATGATGTATCTCTCGGTTGCCGGCATTCTGCTCATCGTGGGCATTATTCTGACCAACAAGACCATTTGCGCCTTGATCCCCGTACTGGGCTCCGGTCCGTTCCAGCTTGTGGGCGCCGTTGTCTATCAGTCGCTGATGTTTATCATCAACAACCTCTCGATTCTGTTCTGCGTGGGCATCGCCGGCGCCATGGCAAAGAAGAACAAGGGCCATGCTTCGCTGATTGCCCTGATGTCGTTCTTCCTGTTCCTGCAGGCTAACAACATCGTGCTCAACGCCACCGGCTCTCTTGCCGAGGCGAGCGGCATGCTCGGTCTTACCGGAACCGGCCAGAGCACCGTTATGGGCATTCAGGTGCTCGATACCGGCGTGTTTGGCGGCATCATTCTTGGTTGCATCACCGGTGTCGTGTTCAACAAGTACTCGAACAAGCAGTTCCCCATTGCCCTTTCGATGTTCTCGGGCGTTCGTTTTCCGTTCCTGATCATGATCATCATCTCCTGGATCATGGGCGCTGGCTTCTGCATCGTTTGGCCTCCGGTTCAGGGCGCCATCTCCTCCGTTGCCGGCATCATTAAGGAGTCGGGCAACATCGGTCTGTTTATCTACGGCATGCTCAACAAGCTGCTCGTTCCCACCGGTCTGCACCACCTCATCTACACTCCGTTCCAGTTCTCCGATGTGGGTGGCACCCTGACGCTGGGCGATCAGGTTATCGCCGGCGCCTATCCCATCCGTGTTGCCGAGATGGCGATGACGGGCCAGCCCTTCTCCGATAGCACCTACTTCAACAGCTACACCTTCAACAACCTGTGGCCCTACATCGGTATCGGTCTCGCCTTTATCTTCACCGCTTACAAGGGGAACAAGGATAAGACCAAGGCCGTTATCATCCCGCTGATCATCACCGCCGTGCTCTCCTGCGTGACCGAGCCCATGGACTTCCTCTTTGTCTTTGCCGCTCCCGTGCTCTTTGTCGTTCACTCGATTCTTTCCGGCATCTTCCTGGTTCTGCTCAAGGTCCTCTCCGTGCCCGCTTCGACTGCAGGCGGCATCATCAACATCGTGGTTTCCAACCTGGTCCTCGGTGTCGACAAGACCAACTGGCCGATGATGCTGGTGCTTGGAGTCGTCAACGCCGCTCTGTACTTCTTCCTCTTCACCTTCCTTATTAAGAAGCTCAACCTCCACACGCCTGGTCGCGAGGAAGAGTCCGAGCTTGCTGAGTCCGTTGCCGAGGGCGAGGCCGCCGCGTCTGTCGCGGTGAAGCAGGGCGCTGTTGCCGCGGCCCCCGCAGAGGGCGTCGATGCAGGTATTGCCGACCTGGTCGCAGGTCTTGGTGGCAAGGACAACATCGAGGAGCTCGAGAACTGCTTTACGCGTCTCCGCGTGAACGTTAAGAACCCGGACCTCATCAATGAGGACCTCATCAACCACGTGCCCAACAGCGGCATCAACCGCAACGGCAATAATATCCAGATCATCTTTGGCATGAAGGTCGCCGAGATGCGCGACAAGGTCGAAAACGCAATTGAGAAGGAGCAGTAAACAATGATCATTACTCTGTGTGGTGGCGGATCCACCTTTACCCCCGGCATCGTCAAGTCCATCGCTCTGCGCAAGGACGAGCTCGACGTTGACGAGATTCGTCTGTACGACATCAACGAGGAGCGCCAGCGCAAGATCGGCGTGCTCGTGGACTGGATTTTGCACGAGGACCTTGGCCTGGACATCAAGCTCACGGTGACCACCGACAAGGAGACTGCCTTTACGGACGCGAGCTTCGTGTTTGCCCAGATGCGCGTGGGCGGCTATGCCATGCGCGAGCAGGACGAGAAGATTCCGCTGCGTCACGGCTGCGTGGGCCAGGAGACCTGCGGTTGCGGCGGCCTTGCCTACGGCATGCGCACCATCTTCCCCATGGTCGAGCTGATCGATGACGTTGAGAAGTACGCCAAGAAGGACTACTGGATTCTCAACTACTCCAACCCTGCTGCCATCGTGTCCGAGGGCTGCCGCGTGCTGCGTCCCAACGCTCGCATCATCAACATCTGCGACATGCCGATCGCGATCATCGACGTGGTTTGCGCCGCACTCGATATCGACAAGAAGGATGTCGAGTACGATTACTTTGGCCTCAACCACTTTGGTTGGTTCACCTCGATCCGCCACAAGGGCGAGGAGGTGCTCCCGCAGCTGCGCGAGTACATCAAGGAGCATGAGATTCTGCTGCCCGATTCGTACCTCAAGGGCATGGGCTCGCTGATGTCCAAGAAGCCCGAGGAGACCACCGACGAGCATCCCGAGCAGAACCGCCACACCAAGGGCAGCTGGTACTACGTCTGGAAGGGCGAGTACGAGATCATGGAGTGCTTCCCGGAGTACCTGCCCAACACGTACCTGAACTACTACCTGCAGCAGAAGGAGTTCGTCGAGCATTCCAACCCCGAGCGCACCCGTGCAAATGAGGTTGAGGAGACGCGCGAGAAGAACCTCTTCGACGGCATCGACCATTACGAGAAGACGGGCGAGATCGACGAGAGCACGTTCTATGCGGGCAGCCACGGCGACTGGATTGCCGACCTGGCCATCGCTCTGAAGAACGACACCAAGCAGCGCTTCCTGGTCATCTGCGAGAACAAGGGCGCTATCCCCAACATGCCCTACGACGCTATGGTCGAGCTGCCTGCCTACATTGGCAAGAACGGCCCCGAGGTCATCAGCCGTGACAACATTCCTCTGTTCCAGCAGGGTCTTATGATGCAGCAGCTGAACTCCGAGAAGCTCGTGGTCGAGGCTACGATCGAGGGTTCGTACGAGAAAGCGCTCAAGGCCTTTACGCTCAACAAGACCGTGCCTTCGATGAAGGTTGCCAAGGAAGTTCTCGACGACATGATCGAGGCCAACAAGGGTTACTGGCCCGAGCTTAGCTAAAGGCAGAAGGTCGCTGGCGCAAAAGAGTCACTGACGGCACAATTTGAACAATGCCCCGTTCACGTATTTGCGTGGACGGGGCATTGCCGTTTGGTGTGAAGGGCGACAGGTTCATATGCACCAACTTGGTAGAAATCTACCTTTGGAGTGGAGCGGATGTGGTATTCTATCTGCGGGGTAATACTTAGGAATACCAAGTAATACCAACGCCGTAGAAACAAACTCCGGATGCGGGCCAATCGGGTTGCCTTCACAGCCCGTCGCCCAGCCGCGTGGCCCGCATCTATCCGCACCACCGTCGTTTCAAAAAGGAAGCGCCATGGCAGAACACATGACCCCGGTTGTCGCGAAGGTCTTGCCCGAGGAAAAGGCGGCCTTCGCGGCGGCAACCCAGCTCGTGGGCACCACGCCGTCCAACGCCATCCGCATGTTTATCGCCGCGTTCAATCGCTGCGGCACCTTCCCGTTCGACATTTCACCCAACGGGGCTTTTGGCGCTGCGCCCGATTCTCATCAACAATGACTGTCCCCAAGTGCCGGGTTTTGAGGAGGTTGGCATGCTCAATGCGCTGGTTTGGGCGCTTACCTGTTTTGGTGTCGTCGCTGCCGATATTGCCCTGAGCATTGTTTTGTTCTCCGCGCTGGACATCGTGTCGGCACTGACGGGTTTCCCGATCGACAATCTCGATATTCAATGGTTTCAGGCCGCCGCTCAGACGGCGTCGTTTTTGATGGCGCTGCTGTGGTGGCGCTATCTGTGGCCCCGCTCCTTCATGGCGCGCCGGCAAGGTGAACGCCCGCTCGGCGGGGGAGCAAATGCTGCATGGAAGCGCATCGCATACGTTGTCGTGATCGGCCTATCCATGCAGGTGGTCATTAGCTACCTATGCGACGGCGTGCTGTCGCTGCTGCCCGAGGTTGCGGCGGACTATAGCGAGCTCGTCGAGGAAACAGGCTTGGACGATACCAACCTTCTTGCCGTCCTGACCACGGTGCTCGGCGCCCCATTTTGTGAAGAGCTGCTGGTGCGCGGCATTATTTTTGAGTTTTCGCTCCGAGCGTTTAATCCGCAGTGCCGCCCACTTTGGAAGTGCCGGCGTCGTGTGAGCGCGCAGAGTGGCGCCATGGTGCCCTGGGCGGCCCCAAGCACGTGGGGTATCGCCGCGGCGATTGTGCTGCAGGCGGCGATCTTCGGTTTTATGCACATGAATTGGGTACAGGGTTGCTACGCGGGTGCCGCCGGCCTCATCTTTGGTTGGGTGCTCGTGACGACCGGAAAGCTCCGCTACACGATCCTGCTGCACTTTGCCTTTAATGCCGGGTCGTATTTCATGACGTTGCTCTGGTTTGTGAACACACCGTTCGACGTGATAATCACGGTCGCTATCGCCGGCGTCATCCTCGTTGAGGCAATGCGCTCGCTGCGCCACGCGTGTGGGATGGACGCAGCGAGCGCACCGCTGCCCTAGTTGCGACGCCCGCCTCCGTTGGCGCCCTGACGCCCCTGGGCCGCGCGATTACGCCCGGCAGTGTTCTGTGCACGCGACATGCCGCCGTGCCCCTTGCTGCCTTTGGGTCCCTTGCCGCCAGCACCGCCGTGGGCCTTGCCGCCCTTCTTGCCGGTGCCATGCCCACCGCCAGCAGACGTCTCGCCCGGGCGCGGCGGCACGGGGCGGATTAGACAGTGTTTGGTGTAGCCGATCAGGTCACGACGTCCGGCTTTTTCCAGCGCCTCGCGTACCAGCTTGTAGTTCTCGGGTTTGCGATACTGGATGAGCGCACGCTGCATGGCCTTTTCGTGCGGGTCGCGCGCCACATAGATCGGCTCCATGGTGCGTGGGTCCACGCCGGTGTAGTACATGCAGGTCGACATGGTGGACGGTGTGGGGTAGAAGTCCTGCACCTGTTCGGGCATGTAGCCCATGTCGCGTACGGCCTCGGCCAGGTCCACAGCTTCCTTCATCGTTGAACCGGGGTGGCTCGAGATTAGGTATGGCACTACGTACTGCTTGAGTCCGTATTCGCGGTTCAAGCGTTCAAATTTACGGCAGAACGCGTCGTAGACGGCGCGGCTCGGTTTGCCCATCACGGACAGCACCGCGTCGCTCACGTGCTCGGGTGCTATGCGCAGCTGGCCCGAGACGTGATGCTCCAGCAGCTCGCGCAAAAACTCGTCCGAGGCGTCGGCCATGGTGTAGTCAAAGCGTATGCCGCTGCGGACGAAGACCTTCTTGACGCCCGGCAGCTGGCGCAGATCGCGCAGCAGCTGCGTGTAGCCGCTCTCGTCGACCACCATGTTCTTGCACACACTCGGCCACAGACAGCGCTTGTTCTTGCACACGCCGTGCTTGAGCTGCTTGTCGCAGGCCGGACGGCTAAAGTTGGCCGTCGGTCCACCCACGTCGTTGATGTAGCCCTTAAACTCGGGATCGTGCGTGAGCAGCTCGGCCTCGCGCATGATCGAGTCGTGGCTGCGCATCTGCAGTACGCGGCCCTGGTGGAAGGTGAGGGCGCAAAACGAGCACTCGCCAAAACAGCCGCGGTTGGAGCTAATGGAAAATTTGATTTCGGCAAAGGCCGGCACGCCGCCCGTTGCGTCGTAGTCGGGATGCCAATCGCGTGCGTAGGGGAGTTCGGCAACCTCGTCCATCTCGTCTGTGGTGAGTGTTGCCGATGGCGGGTTCTGCACCACATAGACGCTGTTGGGGTAGGGCTCTACCAGACGATGCCCGGTGATGGGGTCCATGTTCTGCTGCTGCACATTAAAGCTGCGCGCGTAGTTGAGCTTGTCGGCGGTAAGGTCGTCCCAGCTGGGCAGCAGGTCGTAGTCGTAGACCTCGTCGAGCGAACCCGTGCGGTAGACGGTACCGTTGATGTAGGTGATCTGATCGACAGGCAGTCCGGCATCGAGCGCGTCGGCGATCTCGACGATCGCATGCTCGCCCATGCCGTAGATGAGGATGTCGGCGCCCGAGTCGAGCAGTACCGAGCGCTTGAGCTTGTCCTGCCAGTAGTCGTAGTGGGCCAGGCGGCGCAGGCTTGCCTCGATGCCGCCGATGATGATGGGAGCGTCCTTGAACGTCTGGCGGATGAGGTTGCCGTAGACCGTGACGGCACGATTGGGGCGGTGCCCCTCCTCGCCACCGGGGGTATAGGCGTCGGTATGGCGGCGGTGCTTGGTCACCGAATAGTGGTTGACCATGGAGTCCATGTTGCCGGCGCTGACGAGAAAGCCCAGGCGCGGCTCGCCGAGCACGGTGATGCTGGCGGGGTCGGTCCAGTCGGGCTGGCAGATAATGCCCACTTTGTAGCCGTGCGCGTCGAGGACGCGGCTGATGATGGCCATGCCAAAGCTGGGGTGGTCCACGTAGGCGTCGCCGCAGATGTAGACGAAGTCGCACTGGTCCCAGCCACGCGCATCCATGTCGGCGCGGCTGACGGGGAGGAACTTGTCGCGGCCCGGACGCCAGGGGCGTGAGGGCGCTGCTGAGGCATGCGTGGGTCGCGAGCCCTGCGCCTTGCCGCCGCGCTTTTGCTGCTGGCCCTGTTTGCCCTGCTGTCCGCGTTGGCTGTTCTGAGCGTGCTGAGGCTTTTTTGCCACGATCCCTCCCGGTGTTTGTATGCTGCACGTAATTGTAACCAGTCTGTTTGGGACGGGGCTAAAAAGACTGGTGGAGTACATGGGCTGGCGGATCGGCGTGTCGATGCGGGTGTCGGCGCCGCGCCCGCCGTTTGTTTCCAGACTGTGTATCCGCGCGTTGGGGAGCCCGTCTCGCGCGCATGCCATGTTGTCAATGGGTTACAGTATGAACGGCGGCTATGTTTCCGCCAACGCACGAGAGAGTCGTCAACAAGGAGGATGCACGACGATGCAGCGTGCCAAACAGATATCGGAGTCTATTGAGCTGGGCATCATCTTGGCGCTCGCCGGTGGCTTTATGGATGTGTATTCGTACATTGGGCGCGATCATGTTTTCGCCAACGCGCAGACGGGCAACATCCTGCTCGTGGGCGTGAGCATCTCGGAAGGCAACTGGGCACTGGCGGGGCGCTACTTCTTCCCCGTGGTGTCGTTTGCTGTGGGCATTATGCTTGCCGACCTGGTTCACGAGCGGTTTGGCAGTGTGATTCACTGGCGCCAGGTGACGGTGTTTTTTGAAGCCGTTATCTTGCTGGGCGTGAGCTTTATCCCGGGCGGCGGTTACAACCTGCTCGCCAACTGCCTTACTTCGTTTGCCTGCGGTATGCAGGTCGAGAGCTTCCGCAAGATTCATGGACACGGCATCGCCACGACCATGTGTATCGGCAACCTCCGTAATGCCTTGCAAAACGTGGACGATTACATCATTACCCACAAGCGCGGCTTTTTGGAAAACGGCCTGCTGTACTTTGGTGTGATCTTTACCTTTGTGTTTGGCGCCGTGCTGGGCAATTGGTGCATTGAGCGCATGGGTCTGCACGCCATCGTCGTGGCGAGCGTGCTGCTGTTTGTCGCGTTTGCCATCATGTTCATCGACCGCGAGCGCGACTTGCGTTTTCGCTGGAAGGTTGCGGCCGAGGCTTGGAAAGAGGGCTGTCGAAAGTAACCGAATGCGGCAAAGGGACAGCCCCTTTGCCGCAATATATTTTCATCTCTATGTAGTACAGCTTCAGGAGCCAGAAAAAACTATCTAGCTCCTGAATGTTGTTACGAACTGCTTTTTGCAATTTATTCGAGATGCTCTTCAATCCGAGCCCTCAGAAGGGCAATGGCTGTGGGTATTCCAATTGCGGCGGCTAATTCGGCTTTATCCAAAACCTGTATGTTAAAGCACGATTGTTTATCACATTGAAGGACGTTAACTGAAGATAGCTTCACTTCCCGTTGACTGAATATATCGTAATCTCCAAATAGGAAGTTACCTTTTATTGTGTAATTCGGTATGTTCGTTACGCACTTCATCTCAAGTCTGTTTAGGCCATAATCGAACACCGCAACTTCCTTGTGTTCGATGATGAGCGCAACCCTGGGCATGTTACTAAAACCACCGTCGACGACAGTAAAGAGCTTTTCATTTGCATCGTCATAAACGGTGTATTTAAGACTCAATAGCTGTCCTAGTGGACCCGTGAACCCATGTCTTTTGATGTTGAGGTTGTCTCCCGCTGGGTTGACGAGAGCCAGAGCATGCGGATAAGGGTTACCTTCAATTGAGATTCGATATTCGTTTGTAGCCGTCTTGCTCGATTTAGGACCAGTAGCCATCACGCGTCATCGCCTCGATCGAATTGGAACCGTCTTCTGCTTCGTGCGGAGAATTACGCTGTACGTTGCAGTACATGCAGCTGCAATAACCGCATGGGCAATTTCTAACAAAATGAATGACACTATTTGCTGCATGCATATTAATTACTATAAAGTATCCTTTTATAAACGTATTGTCAAACATATATTGCTAAAACAGAAACAATTTATAGACTGAGTTGGTCGTATTCTTTGGGCAATTGCTCCTATAATCTAGCCTTCGCTGCAGTCGGGAGGGCTGTCTCTTATACACATCTGACGCTGCCG
>UQQL01000068.1 GCA_900543275.1 uncultured Collinsella sp.
AGCGTCAGATGTGTATAAGAGACAGGGTCATAGATGCCCACGCGCTTAAAGCCTGCGGTGCCAGAGCTCTTTAGGCCAAAAACGGCGTCCTCAAACACCCAGGCGCGCTCAAACCTGTGCCCATGACACTCCTCCAGGCGGCGCAGCGCCAACTCGTACACATCGGGGAACTGCTTGGAACGCCCCGCCTCGCCCGTCGTGGTAACAAACTCCATGTATGCGTCGAGCCCGGCACCAGCGAGCGCGGAGTGCACCAGCTCGGCCGGCGTGGACGTGGCCACGCCCATAGCAATGCCGGCGGCCTTCGCCTGCTCCAAAAATGCCAAGAGCCCCTCGCGCGGCGGCACCTTGGAGTAGCCATCGATCAGGATGTTGCTCAGCTCGCGATACAGCTCCTCGCCATTCTCGCCAATGCCCCACGTGTCGTGGTAGGCCTGGCACTCGTCCTCGAGCGACAAATGCTCAAACTGGGCAAAATCGTCGACCGTTACATCAATGCCATGACGGCGTAATAACTCGGGCTGCGCATAGCCCCAGACGGGGGTGCTATTAACCAGCGTGCCGTCGCAATCGAAAATAAAAGCAACATTGGGAGCGGCGGTCTGGGACATAAACGTACCTTTCGATGTCAAATGGTAAACAACCTGCTAAAAACGTTTTACTAAACGTCAACCTAAAAATCTAAAAACCGCAATTGGTAAAACTGTCAAGAGTTTTACCATCGCAATTCTGCCAGTGGTCTAAACATGGCGCTCGCCGATTAAACACCGCCGCAAATCCACTTTTCTCCATAAAAGTAACGGACAGGTGTTATCGTATTTCGTGCCGAAAGTTCCACCGAGCACGCGAGGTGGAACGAATCATAGAACTATCGCCGTCCCCTCGATTCGTGCAGCCTTGGACCTTTCGCATCTAGTCACCAAGGCAACACGCTGCCGCGTCATGATGGGATCAAACGTGAGCGATACAAAGCTAAAGCCAGCAACCAAAAAGCCTGCTACCCGCAAAGCCGCCCCGCACGCACCGGAGCTCACCAAGGACGATGTCTATCTGTTTGGCATTGGTACGTGGGAGCGCAGCTGGGAAAAGATGGGCGCGCACCCCGACACGCAGAACCGTACGCGCGGCTGGCGTTTTTGCGTTTGGGCGCCCGACGTAAAGAGCGTCCATGTCATTGGCGAATTTAACGACTGGGATGAACAAGCCAACCCGCTGGTGCCCATGCATACGAGCGCTATTTGGGAAGGCTTTATTCCTGGCGCCGAGCAGGGCCAGCTCTATAAGTACCTTATCGAGACCAACGAGGGCGAGAAGCTCTACAAGGCCGATCCGTACGCCTTCAAGGCTGAGTGCCCTCCGGGAACGGCAAGCGTGCTGTGGACCCTCGATGGCTACAAGTGGAACGACGCCGCATGGCTCAAGCGCCGCGCCAGTCATAACCACATGTCGCAGCCCCTTAACATCTACGAGGTGCATATTGGCTCGTGGAAGCGCCACGGCGACGCGCCACAGGGCGAGCCGGACGAGTACGGCAACTACCCCGGTCCCATGGACCCCTTCCCCGCGCAGCGCGGCGAGTTCTACACCTACGACGATCTGTCGGTCGAGCTCGTGGACTACGTGCACGACATGGGCTACACGCATATCGAGGTCATGCCGCTTATGGAGCATCCCTTCGATGGCTCCTGGGGCTACCAGACGACCGGCTACTATGCCGCCACGTCGCGCTACGGCAATCCGCAGCAGCTCATGCACTTTATCGATGCGTGCCACGAGGCTGGCATCGGCGTGATTATGGACTGGGTTCCCGGCGGTTTTTGCGCCGACTCCCACGGCCTTGCCACCTTTAACGGCCACATGCTGTTTGAGCACGAGATTCACCCCAATTGGGGCACGCATAAGTTTGACTTCGCCCGCGGCGAGGTCCGCTCCTTCCTGGTCTCCAACGTGCTGTACTGGCTCGAAAACTTCCACGTTGACGGCATTCGCATGGACGGCGTGTCCAGCATGCTGTACCTCAACTTTGGCATCGACGATCCGGGCCAAAAGAAGTTCAACAAGTACGGAACCGAAGAGGACCTGGACGCCAGCGCGTTTATCCGCCAGGTCAACTGCGCCGTGGAGGCGCACTACCCCGACGTGATGATGATGGCCGAGGAGTCCACCGCGTGGCCGCTCGTGACCTATCCGCCGCAGGACGGCGGCCTGGGCTTCCACTACAAGTGGGACATGGGCTGGATGAACGACACCCTGCACTACATGCAGACCGATTTTCCGTGGCGCCCCGGCAACCACGGGCTGCTCACGTTCTCCATCATGTACGCCTTTACCGAGAACTTTATTTGCCCGCTGAGCCACGACGAGGTCGTGCACGGCAAGTGCTCGCTGATCGGCCGCATGCCGGGCGACTGGTGGCGCCAGTTTGCCGGCCTGCGCACGCTGGCCTTCTACCAGATGACGCACCCCGGTGCCAAGCTCAACTTTATGGGCAACGAGATCGGCCAGTTTATTGAGTGGCGCTACTACGAGTCCATCCAGTGGTTCCTGACCGAGGAGTACGACACCCACCGTCATCATCAGGCGTTTATCAAGGCGCTCAACCACCTTTACACCGCCGAGCCCGCCCTGTACGAGCGCGGCTACACCGACGACGGCTTTACCTGGATCGACGCGGACAACTCCAAGCAGTCCATCGTGAGCTTTGTGCGCCAGGGCGAGGACGTCGATGACGACCTGGTGATCCTGATTAACTTTGACCCGGCGAGCTACGAGAGCTTCCGCGTGGGCGTGCCGCGCGAGGGTGACTGGGAGGTCATCTTTGACTCCGACCGTCCCGAGTTTGGCGGCAGCGGCTATGCCGGCGAAGAGCCTTACACCTGCTCGAGCGAGCCCTATCCCTGGAACGGGCAGATGGACTCCATCGAGATTAAGGTGCCCGGGCTGGCTGGCGTGGTGCTTAAGCGCCGCGGCCCCAGCAGCTATAAGTCGCCTGTGGTCAAGGAGCCCAAGAAGGCTACGCGCAAGCGTACGTCCTCGGTGAAGCCCAAGCCTGCGGCTGCCAAGAAGGCTCCGGCTAAGGCGAAGGCTGCCAAGTCCGCCGCCAAGGCTTCGTCCAAGTCCACCACGGCCAAAAAGGCAGCCACCAAAAAGGCCGCTCCCAAGGCTAAAGCAGCTGCCGATAAGGCTCCTGCTAAGAAAGCGTAACAAAGGCGTTACCACTGTAATTACCCGCCCCGCGGGGGCGTAGGATACATGTCATAACCGTTCCGGGAGAAACATCCCCGGGGGAAAGGAACGTATGAATAAGATCTTCGATAACAAGCAGGAGTTTACCGAGCTCTATCGCGATGCCGTCATGAGCATTAGCGGCAAGAGCGTCGAGGCCGCCAGCGACCTCGACCGCTTTAACGCCCTGGCCAAGCTCGTGGCCGAGAAGGCGCGCACCGTTGCCACCAAGAGTGACGCCCGCGTCACTGCCGAGGGCAAAAAGCGCGTGTACTACTTCTCGATCGAGTTTTTGATCGGCCGCCTGCTCGACAACTACTTGCTCAACTTTGGCGTGCGCGACATGGTCGCCGAGGCGCTCGACGACATGGGCTTTGACCTGTCCGTCATCGAGAACCAGGAGCCCGATCCAGCCCTGGGCAACGGTGGCCTGGGTCGTCTGGCCGCGTGCTTCCTGGATTCCATGGCAGCCGAGGGCATTGCCGGCTACGGCAACGGCATGCGCTACCGCTACGGCCTGTTTAAGCAGGAGATCGTCAACGGCAGCCAGGTCGAGGCCACCGACGAGTGGCTCACCCACGGTTATCCCTGGGAGGTCCGTCGTCAGGACAAGGCCGTGACCATCAAGTTTGGTGGCCGCGTCGAGGGCTTTGAGGAGAACGGCCGCACGTTCTACCGCACGGTGGACACGCAGGACATCCTGGCCGTCCCTTATGACATCCCCGTGGTGGGCTATGCCGGCGAGACCGTCAACAAGCTGCGCGTCTGGGCTGCCGAGCCGGTCGAGGAGCACTTTGACCTGGAGGCCTTCAACCGCGGCGACTACGCCCTGGCCGACGCCGAGCGCGCCGAGGCCGAGGCCATCAGCGCCATCCTCTACCCCAACGACGCCGGCGAGCACGGCCGTCTGCTGCGCCTGAAGCAGGAGTACCTGTTTGTTTCGGCCGGCATCTACAGCCTGCTCGACACCTTTGAGAAGGAGCACGGCGAGAACTGGGAGCTGCTGCCGCAGTTTGTGGCCATCCACACCAACGATACACACCCCGCCATGTGCGGCCCCGAGCTCATGCGCATCCTCATCGACGAGAAGAAGCTCGAGTGGGACGACGCCTGGTACATCGTGACGCAGGTCGTGAGCTACACCAACCACACCATCCTGCCCGAGGCTCTGGAGAAGTGGCCCATCGGCACGTTCTCCAAGCTCCTCCCCCGCGTGTACCAGATCATCGACGAGATCAGCCGTCGTTGGCACGAGTCGTTCGACACCACGCAGGAAGGCTGGCAGGAGCGTCTGCGCCAGACCGCCATCCTGTGGGACGGCGAGATTCGCATGGCCAACCTGTCCGTGATCTGCAGCCATAGCGTTAACGGCGTGGCCAAGATCCACTCCGACATCATCAAGAACATCGTGCTCAAGGACTTCTATGCCCTGACGCCCGAGAAGTTCAACAACAAGACCAACGGCATCTCGCACCGTCGCTTCTTTGCCGAGGCCAACCCCACCTACGCCAAGCTCGTGACCGAGGCCATTGGCGACGGCTGGCTCAAGGACGCCTTTGAGCTGGAGAAGCTCAAGGAGTTTAAGGACGACACCGAGTTCCTGAAGGCCGTGGGTGCCTCCAAGCGCGCTAACAAGGAGCGCCTGGCCGCCTACGTCAAGGCCGAGACCGGTCTGGTTATCGACCCCAACACCGTCTTCGATGTCCAGGTAAAGCGCTTCCACGCCTATAAGCGCCAGCTCATGAACATCATGAAGGTGATGGACATCTACAACCGTCGCATCGCCGATCCTAACTTCCACGTGACGCCGACGACCTTCATCTTTAGCGGCAAGGCTGCCTCGAGCTACACCTTTGCCAAGGAGACCATCCGCCTCATTAACTCCGTGGCCGACGTCATCAACAACGATGCCCGCGTCAACGAGGTCATGAAGGTCTGCTTTATCCCCAACTTCCGTGTGAGCAACGCTCAGCTCATCTACCCAGCCGCCGAGATCTCGGAGCAGATCTCCACGGCCGGCAAGGAGGCCTCGGGCACGTCCAACATGAAGCTCATGATGAACGGCGCCATTACGCTGGGCACCCTCGACGGCGCCAACATCGAGATCGCCGACCTGGCCGGCCGCGAAAACGAGGCCATCTTTGGCCTGACCGCCCCCGAGGTCGAGAAGCTCTGGGCATCCAACAGCTACTTTGCGTGGGATACCCTCAACGGCGACCGCGAGCGTCTGGGCCGCGTGATGGACGAGCTCAAGGACAACACGTTTGCGGGTCTTTCGGGCAACTTCGAGAGCATCTACAACGAGCTCATGAACAACAACGACCCCGACCTAGTCATGGCTGACTTCCGTAGCTACGTGGATGCATGGGAGAACCTCACGGGCAGCTACGGCGACCAGGAGACCTGGAACCGCAAGGCCCTGCTCAACACCGCCTCGAGTGGCTGGTTCTCGTCCGACCGCACCATTCGCGAGTATCGCGACGAGATCTGGCACGCGTAAAGGCGCGCGAGCTCCCTTTGCCGCACGGCATTACTCGACGAGCGTGACAGTGCGCCGCGCCCGTCGCTAATGGGTTAGGAACATCGATGACAGAAGGAGAAATCGATGAGTAAGAAAGAATGCATCGCGATGCTCCTCGCAGGAGGACAGGGCAGCCGATTGGGGGCACTCACCCAAAAGATCGCCAAGCCGGCGGTTAGCTTTGGTGGCAAGTTCCGCATTATCGACTTTTCGCTGTCCAACTGCTCCAACTCGGGCATCGACACGGTGGGCGTTCTGACGCAGTATCGTCCCTACCTGCTGCATGCCTACGTGGGCTCCGGCGAGGCGTGGGATCTGGACAGCCGCGACGGCGGCGTGTCGATCCTGCCGCCGTACGAGACGCAGACCGGCGGCGCCTGGTATGCGGGCACGGCCGACGCCATTACGCAGAACCTCGACTACATCAAGGCCAACGACCCCAAGTACGTCCTGATTCTTTCGGGCGATCACCTGTATCGCATGGACTACCGCAAGATGCTCAAGACGCACATTGATAACAATGCCGACCTCACGGTGAGCGTTATGCCCGTGCCGTGGGAGGAGGCCAGCCGCTTTGGCATCCTGACCACCGACCCCGAAGACGGCCGCATCACCAAGTTTACCGAGAAGCCCGAGAAGCCCGATTCGAACCTCGCGTCCATGGGTATCTACATCTTCTCGGCCGACGTGCTGATCGAGGCGCTCGAGGAGGACGCTCTGGACCAGCGCTCGAGCCACGACTTTGGCAAGGACATCATCCCCAAGCTGCTCGGCGAGAACAAGCGCCTGTACAGCTATGAGTTCCACGGCTTCTGGAAGGACGTCGGCACCATCGCCAGCTTCCATGAGACCTCGATGGACCTGCTGGGCAACAACCCCGAGTTCGATCTGTTTGACAAGAACTTCCCCATCATGTCCAACATCACCACGCGTCCGCCGCACTACATTGGCCCGGACGGCCGCCTGGACGACTGCCTGGTCTCCAACGGCTGCAAGATCTACGGCACCGCTCGCCACTCGATTCTTTCGACCGATGTCATTATCGAGGAGCGCGCTGTGGTCGAGGACTCCGTACTGCTGCCGGGTGCGCACGTTAAGAGCGGCGCGCACATCTGCCGCGCTATTTTGGGCGAGAACTCCACGGTCGAAGAGGGCGTGAAGCTCGGCTCTGTCGATACCACCAAGGATACGGCCGTCGTTGGAAATGACGTCGTTATCGGGAAGGGGGAATGATCCGATGATCAATCGCAAGGCCATCGGTTACATCACCGCTAACTACTCTTCGACCTACGGCAGCGTGCTGCTCAAGGATCGTCCCATCGCGTCCGTTCCGTTTTTGGGCCGCTACCGCCTAATCGACTTCCCGCTGTCCAACATGATGAATGCCGGCATTAAGACCGTCGGCGTCGTCATGCCGGGCAACTACCGCTCGCTGATCGACCATGTGGGCTCGGGCAAGGACTGGGGCCTGGACCGCAAGAAGGGCGGTCTGTTCATGGTGCCCGGCAACGCGTATGGCACCACCAAGGGCGGCATGCGCTTCCTGCTGCGCGACATCATCTCCAACAAGACGCTGTTCCAGCGCTCGGAGAAGCCCTATGTCGTGATGATGGGCACCAACATCATCTTTAATATGGACCTCAACACCATCATCGAGGCGCACGAGAACTCCGGTGCCCAGATGACCGTGGTGTACTGCAAGGCCACGCGCAACGTCGATGACGAGACCAAGCTCGAGATTAACGAGAACGGCCGCCTGACGGGCGTGAGCGCCGGCGTCGCGTATGGCGACAACGCGTCTATGGACTGCTGCATCGTCAACCGCGAGACGCTGCTCGAGATTATCGACCACTACCAGGCCGCCGACTATCTGGACCTACTCGAGGCACTCCAGGGCGACTTTGGCAACATCGACGTGTGCAGCTACGAGTACAAGGGCGAGGTCGTGGGCGTGTTTAGCGAGAAGTCGCTGTATCGACGCAGCATGGACCTGCTCGACCAGACCGTGGCCGACCAGCTCTTTGACCCCGAGCGCCCGATCCTGACCAAGGCTCACGATGTGCCTCCTTCGCGCTATGCGACCGGCAGCCACGCCTGCAACTCGATCATCTCGGCCGGCTGCATCATCAAGGGCACCGTGCGCAACTCGATCCTGTCGCGCGGCGTCGTGGTCGAGGAGGGCGCCTCGGTGACCAACTCGATCATCAACCAGAGCTGCGTCATCAAGAGCGGCGCACGCGTCGAGAATGCCATTCTGGACAAGAACAACGTGGTTCCCACCAACACCGAGCTTCGCGGCACGCCCGAGAACATCCTGGTGCTGGGCAAGGCTCCGTTAACTTCCGACACCACCGTCGTACGTTAACGTTGGCACCGCAATATCGCACGTAACAAGTAGAATAGCCGCCCGGTTTGCGCCAGGCGGCTATTCTCGAATTGCAACATGGGAGACAATATGGCAGATTCCAGCAAAAAGATGCAGATCGTGTTTGCCTCGGCCGAGTGCGCACCGTTTGTGAAGACCGGTGGCCTGGGCGACGTGGCGGGCTCGCTGCCTGCGGCGCTTGTGCGCGCCGGCGCCGAAGTTATCGTGATGGTGCCCAAGTACGCCACCATCAAGGGCGAGTACAAGGCGCAGATGGAGCACTTCTCCGACTTTTACGTGAGCCTGGGCTGGCGCAACGAGTACTGCGGGCTCGAGAAGCTCGAGCACGACGGCGTCACCTATATGTTCATCGACAACGAGCGCTACTTTGCGCGCGACTATCCGTACGGCTTCTTTGACGACGGTGAGCGCTTTGCGTTCTTCTCCAAGGCCATCACCGAGAGCCTGCAGCACCTGCCGGCCGGCTTTGAGTGCGACATCCTGCACTGCAACGACTGGCAGACGGCACTGGCGCCCGTGTTCTTGCGCGAGTTCTACCAGGGCCTGCCGCTGTACGACCGCGTCAAGACCGTGTTCTCGATCCACAACGTGGCGTTCCAGGGCCAGTTTAGCGACACCGTGATGGAGGACATCCTGGGCGTGGCGCATATTCCGGCGGCCGCCTCGCAGCTGCGTTGCGACGCCTGCAGCATCAACTACATGCTGGGCGCCCTGCGCTATGCCGACGCCATCACCACGGTGAGCCCCACCTATGCCAACGAGATCCAGACGCCCGAATTTGGCGAGGGCCTGGACGGTGTGCTGCGCGAGCGCTCCTATGCGCTGCAGGGTATTTTGAATGGCATCGACGTCGCGGGCTTTGACCCGGAGACCGACAAGCGCATTGCCGCCAACTACACGGTTGACGACCGCGCGGGCAAGGCCGTGTGCAAGGCCAAGCTGCAGGAAGAGCTGGGGCTCGAGGTGCGCGACGACCGCCCGCTTATGGTGATGGTCACGCGCCTGACGCGCCAGAAGGGCATGGACCTGGTCATGTACGCGCTTGACCGCATTCTGGCCGGCGGCGTGCAGGTGGCGGTGCTGGGCACCGGCGACCGCGACTATGAGGACGGCCTGCGCTACTTCCAGAACAAGTACCCCGGCACCATGGCCGCGCGCATCGAGTTCGATCCGGCGCTGTCGCAGCGCATGTATGCTGCCGCCGACATGTTCCTGATGCCGTCGAAGTTTGAGCCCTGTGGCCTGTCGCAGATCATCGCCATGCGCTACGGCACCCTGCCCATCGTGCGCGAGACCGGCGGTCTAAAGGACACGGTGATCCCGTATAACGAGTTTACCGGCGAGGGCACGGGCTTCTCGTTTAGTAACTTTAACGGCGACGAAATGGGCGACGCCGTGTTCCGTGCGGCGCGTCTGTTCTGGGATAACCGCGACGCCTGGAACCAGCTGGTCACGCAGGCCATGAGCCAGGACTTTAGCTGGACGCGCTCGGCCGACAAGTATCTGGACCTGTACTTCTTTATGCATCCGGAGATTGAGAGGCCGGCGGCTGTTGTCGACGAGCCTGAGGCTGTTACTGAGCCGGTGGCCGCTGAGGAGCCCAAGGCCGAGGAGAAGCCGGTTGAGGCTGAGCCCGCAAAGGCCGAGCCTGAAATGAAGGTCGAGGCCACTCCCGAGCCCGAGGTGATGCCTGCTGCGAAGTCTACGGCAAAGAAGACCGCGACTCGTAAGACGACGGCTAAGAAGGCCACGACCACAAAGGCCGCTGCGAGCAAGGTCACCGCTGCCAAGGCAACGACCACGCGCAAGCGCACCACCGCAGCAGCCAAGAAGGCTGCCGAGGCCGAGGCCGCTCCTGAGGTAAAGGCTGAATCCGCCATCGAGGCCAAGCCCGCCGTCAAGGCACCGGCCAAGACCGCTGCCAAGAAGGCAACGACCGCCAAGAAGACCACGGCAACGAAGGCCGCCACGACCAAGGCAGCCGCAATGCCGGCCGCCAAAGTCGAGGAGACGCCCGCCGAATCCAAGGCCAAGGTAACCGTCGAGGCCAAGCCGGCCGCCAAGACCACCACGCGCAAGCGCGCAACGACGACGGCCTGTCTCTTATACACATCTGACGCTGCCG